>CAZUGT010000001.1:0-17126 GCA_964620095.1 uncultured Rhodospirillaceae bacterium
AAAATACCGGGCGCCTGCTGATCCGGAAGTCCGGCACCGAACCGCTGATCCGGGTGATGGCCGAGGGCGAGGATGCGGGCCTGGTCGGCAGGATCGTCGATGATCTTGCGCACCAAATCGCCGAAGCCGGCTGAGCGGCCACCATGCAGGGCAGGGTTCTGATCGTAGCCGGGTCGGACTCCGGCGGCGGCGCGGGGATCCAGGCCGACATCAAGGCGGTCACCACGCTCGGCGGCTATGCGGCGACGGCCATTACCGCGCTCACCGCCCAGAACACCCGAGGCGTATTTGGTATCCATGACGTGCCCGTCGCGTTCATCGCCCAACAGATGGAACTGGTGCTCGATGATATCGGCGCCGACTGCATCAAGTTCGGCATGCTCAGCCAGCCGGAGGTCATCGAGGCGGTCGCGGGGGTCCTGGATGCAAAGGCCGCCGGCATCCCCGTGGTCCTCGATCCGGTGATGGTCGCCAAGGGCGGCGCGAAACTCTTGGCGCCGGAGGCGGTCGAGATATTGAAATCCGTCCTGGTGCCGCGCGCGGCCGTGATCACGCCGAACCTGCCGGAAGCGGAGAGCCTCGCCGGACACGCCGAAGGCGGTCTGGACGGCGCCGAGGCGCTGGCGCGGGACTTGCTCGCCCTGGGCCCGAAGGCGGTGCTGTTGAAGGGCGGCCACCGGGACGGCGGCGAGGTCGTCGATCTGCTGGTCTCGGACGATGGCGTGGCCCGTTTCGCCGGCCCGCGGATCGACACGTCCAACACCCACGGAACCGGCTGCACCCTTGCCTCGGCGATCGCCACGGGCATCGCGCAAGGGCTGGTCCTGGAGGCGGCTGTCGCCCGTGCCCGCGACTATGTCATCGAGGCGATTCGAACCGCACCCGGCTTCGGTTCCGGTCACGGCCCCATCAATCACGGGCACACGGTGGGCGCCGGCTGACCGGCCGCCGACGGCATATTGTCGCCGGACAATAAAAGCGTTGAAAACCGCCCGGGCGTCTTCGAAGCTACGGACCCATGGATACCGCAAGCCTGAGCGAACTGGAGGCGGCGCAGGAGACCGTCTACCGGTATATGAAGCCGACGCCGGAACTTCATTGGCCGCTGCTGTCCGAACGCGCCGGGTGCGAGGTCTGGGTCAAGCACGAAAATCACACGCCCATCGGCGCCTTCAAGGTGCGGGGCGGGCTGGTCTATCTCGACGACTTTGCCAAGCGCAACAACGGCGCCCGGGGAATTGTCTCGGCGACACGCGGCAATCACGGCCAAAGCCTGGCCTTCGCCTGCGGACATGCGGGGGTGCCCCTGACCATCCTGGTGCCCCACGGCAACAACCCGGAGAAGAACGATTCCATGCGGGCGCTGGGCGCCGACCTCGTCGAGTATGGCAGCGACTTCCAGGAGGCGCGGGAACACGCCGGTGACCTGGCGGGAGAACGGGACCTCCACATGATCGGCCCGTTTCATCCGCTGCTGATGCGGGGCGTCGGCACCTACTCGCTGGAATTCCTCCGCGCCCGCGGCGATCTGGATACGGTGTATGTGCCCATCGGCATGGGTTCCGGAATCTGCGGCATGATTTCGGCCCGCGACGCGCTGGGTCTCAAAACCAGGATCGTCGGGGTGGTGGCGGAGAACGCGCCGTCCTATGCCCTGTCCTTCGACCGGGAGAAGCCGGTCTCGACCAATTCAGCCGACACCATCGCCGACGGGCTGGCCTGCCGGGTCCCGGACGAGACGGCGCTCGGGATCATCCTGGCCGGCGCCGAACGGGTGGTGACCGTGTCCGAGGGTGAAATCCGGGCGGCGATGAGGATCTATTTCACCGACACCCACAATCTGGCCGAGGGGGCCGCCGCCGCGCCCCTGGCCGCGCTGCTGAAGGAAAAAGACGGGATGGCCGGAAGAAAAGCGGGTCTGGTGCACTCCGGCGGCAATGTTGACGCGGAACTGCTAAAGTCCGTGCTGGCGTGAGGAAACAAGCATGACCGATGAACTCTTCCGGAGCGATTCCTACCTTAAATCGTGCGAGGCCGCCGTCACCGGCGTGTCCGAGCGGGGTGTGGTGCTCGACCGCACGGTTTTCTACCCCGTAGGGGGCGGGCAGCCCGGCGATCGGGGGACCCTCACCCTGGCCGACGGGTCGGCGCTGGCGGTGGTGGATACCTACAAGGACCGGGAGACGGGGGACCATGTTCATGTTCTGGCCGAAGGCGTTTCGCCGCCGGAAGCCGGCGCTCGGCTTACCGCCGAGATCGACTGGGACCGGCGGCACCGGCTGATGCGCATGCACACCGCGCTCCACCTGCTCTGCGCCGTGGTCGAGGGCGGCGTCACCGGCGGCCAGGTCGGCGAGGAGAAGAGCCGGCTCGATTTCGATCTGCCCGACACATCCCTCGACAAGGAGGGCATCGAGGCCGAACTCAACCGCCTGATCGGCGAAAACCACGCCGTAGGCTTCTCGTCCCTTACCGATGACGAACTCGATGCCCAGCCCGAACTGGTCCGCACCATGTCGGTCAAGCCGCCGAGCGGCCAGGGGAGCGTCCGGGTGATCGACATCGACGGGGTTGACCTGCAGCCCTGCGGCGGTACCCATGTACGGGAGACGGGCGAAATCGGCCGGGTGCGGGTCGGCAAGATCGAAAACAAGGGCAAGCACAACCGGCGGATCAACGTCCATCTCGACGACGGGACCTGACCGACGCGGGGGCAGATGGCTGCGTACAAGATCGCCGTGATTCCAGGCGACGGGATCGGCGCCGAGGTGATGCCGGAGGGAATCCGGGTGTTGGAAGCCGCGGGGCGCGCCCACGGCGTCGAGTTTTCATGGGACGAACTCGACTGGAGCTGCGAGCGCTACCACAGGACCGGCGCCATGATGCCGGACGACGGGCTCGTCTCGATCCGCGAACATGACGCGGTCTACCTCGGCGCCGTCGGGTTTCCGGGCGTGCCCGATCACGTTTCCCTTTGGGGCCTGCTGATCCCCATCCGCCGAGACTTTCGGCAGTACGTCAATTTGCGTCCGGTGCGGCTGTTCGAAGGGGTGCCGTCGCCCCTTGCCGGCCGCTCGGCGGGTGACATCGACATGATGGTGGTGCGCGAGAACAACGAGGGGGAATATTCGGAGATCGGCGGCAGGCTCTATGCCGGTACCGACGAGGAGATGGTGACCCAGCTCACCGTGTTCACCCGCCGCGGCGTCGACCGGATTCTCGAATTCGCCTTCGAGCTGGCCTCCCGCCGGCCCGCCAAACACCTGACGTCGGCCACCAAGTCCAACGGCATCATCCACACCATGCCCTATTGGGACGAGCGGGTTGAGGCCATGGCCGGCAAGTATCCCGATATCGAGGTGGACAAGTTCCATATCGATATCCTGACCGCCCATTTCGTCCGCAATCCCCAGTGGTTCGACGTGGTGGTGGGCTCCAACCTGTTCGGTGATATCCTTTCCGATCTCGGTCCGGCGGCGACGGGCACCATCGGCATCGCGCCGTCGGCCAACCTGAATCCGGAGAAGGAGTTCCCGTCCATGTTCGAGCCCGTCCACGGATCGGCCCCCGACATCGCCGGGCGGAACATCGCCAATCCCATCGGCATGATCTGGTCCGGCGCGATGATGCTTGATCACCTGGGCCATGAGGACGCCGGCCGGGCCGTGGTCGGGGCGATCGAGAAGGTGCTGGCGGACGGCTCCTGCATGACCCCGGATATGGGCGGCTCGGCGGGCACCGGGGAATTGGGCCGCGCGGTGGAGGAGGCGCTCTAGCCATGGAAGCGGGCGCCGCGGCCTCCGGCACCCTCTCCATGTGGGTGACCTTCGCCCTCATCGCGGCGGCGCTCACTTTCTACGCCATCGAGAAGATCGCCATCGAGGTGACCTCCATCGGGCTATTGGCGGTGATCGCCGTCTATTTCCAGTTCTTCCCCATCGTCGGGGCAGACGGCGCCAACGTGCTCGACGCCGAACGGGTGATCGAAGGCTTCTCCAACTCGGCCCTGATCACCGTGCTGGCACTGCTGGTGGTGGGGCAGGGGATGGTGCGGGCCGGGGTCCTCGACCGGGGCGCGCAACTGGTGATGTCCCTGGGCGGCGGCCTCAAATGGCCGACCATCGTTGTCACGCTGCTGGTGGTGCTCCTGGTGTCCGGTTTCCTGAACAACATCCCCGTGGTGGTGATCTGCATCCCGATCATGGAAGCGGTGGCCGGCCGGTTCGCGGTATCACCCTCCAAGGTCATGATGCCCCTGTCATTCGCCGCGGTGCTCGGCGGTATGACCACGCTGATCGGGTCGGGGACCAACCTTCTGGTCTCGGGCGCCATGGACGAGCTCGGCGAAACCCCGTTCTCCTTCTTCCAGTTCACCGTGCCGGGTTTGGTGCTCGCCGCCGTCGGTCTGGTTTTCGTCGTGCTGGTGGTGCCGCGGCTGCTCCCCGACCGGGCGTCCTACGCCAGCCAGCTGGTCGAGGGCGAGGGGCGCCAGTTCCTCGCCGAGCTGACCATTGCCGAAGGTTCCGAATTGGTCGGGCTCAAGTCCCGCGGCGGCATCTTCGGGGCCTATGGAGACATGACGCTCCGCATGATCCAGCGGGGCGAAGAGGCGATCATGCCGCCCTTCGAGGACATCACCCTGCGGGTGGGCGATGTGCTGGTGGTGGCGGCGACCCGCAAGGCGCTCGAGGAAGCTGTCGCCCATGATCCTCATCTGCTGATTCCCGACCTCAAGGACGGCCGGGAGACGGAGGGCGCGCCCTGGACCATGGGCGACCGGGTGCTCGCCGAGGTGATGGTGGCGCCGGCCTCGCGGATGAACGGCTATACCCTGCGCCAGATCGGTTTCCGGCACAAATACCGCACGGTGGTTCTGGCCGTTCAGCGCCACGCCCGGATGCTGCGCACGCCGGTCACCGAAATCCGCCTCGAAGAGGGCGATGTATTGCTGGTGCAGGGCCAGCCCGAGGATATCGGGCGGCTCCGGGCCAACCGGGACGTGGTGCTTCTCGAATGGTCGCAAGCCGAACTGCCGGCGCTGGATCACGCCCGCCGGGCCACCCTGGTCTTCGCCGGGGTCGTGTTTTGCGCGGCGACGGGCCTGTTGCCGGTGGTCGTCGCGGCGTTGGGGGGCGCCGTCGCCATGGTGGCGCTGGGCGTCCTCTCGATTCAGCACGCGGTGCGGTCGCTGGACACCAAGATTTTCACCATGATCCCGGCGGCGCTGGCCATGGGGCTGGCCATGCAGGAGACGGGCGGCGCGGCCTACCTCGCGCAAAACATGATCGATGCCCTGTTCGGGGCGCCGCCCTGGGTGGTGCTGTCGGCGTTTTTCCTTCTCGTGGCGGCGCTGTCCAACGTCATTTCCGCCAAGGCGGCGGCGGTGCTGTTTACGCCCATCGCCGTCGGTGTCGCGCGGGAGCTGGGCGTACCCGTCGAGGCCTTCGCCGTCGCCGTGGTGTTCGCCGCCAACTGCGCCGTGGCGACGCCCATCGGCTACCAGACCAGCCTGCTGGTGATGGGCCCCGGGCACTATACCTTCGCCGATTTCGCCCGCGCCGGCGTGCCGCTGGTCATCGTTTTGTGGCTTGCATTCACCTTGTTCGCGCCGTGGTATTACGGCATCTGATCTTCACGCGGGAAGGAACGGATCGTGGAACATGCGCTCGACAACCTGGACGGCCTGACCGCCCATCAGGTGACCATGGAAATCGGCGAGCATCGGGGCGCGGCGGCGCTCAGGGTGCAAAAGCTCAAGGAGGTCACGGCGCCCGACGAGCCGACCTTCGTCATGCTGGACGGGCTTGAGTTCCGCGACGGCACCATCGATGTGGAGGTGGCGGGCGACGTGCTGCCCGATGCCGAAGGCGGCGCCCGCGGGTTCATCGGCGTCGCGTTCCGGATCGCGCCGGACTGCTCGCGGTTCGAGAGCATGTATATTCGCCCGGCCAACGGCCGCGCCCAGGTGCAGCTCCGGCGCAACCGGGCCACCCAGTACTTTTCCTATCCCGACTACAAATTCGACCGGCTGCGCGCCGAGGCCGCGGGCGAGTACGAAGCCTATGTGGATTTGGCGCCGGCCGAATGGACGTCGCTGAGGGTGGCCGTGTCGGGCGGGACCGCCAAGCTGTACGTCCACGGCGCCGATCAGCCGACCTTGTGGATCAACGATCTGAAGCTCGGGGGCGATGCATCGGGCGCGGTGGGGCTCTACGTCGACAACGGAACCGACGGGTTCTTCCGCAACCTCGAGGTCACGCCGGCTTAGCCCGCATTTCTCACCAGGGTTACGGCCTGCGTTGCATCCAGGCGGTCGAGCCGCCGGGAGCGGCCCGAAAAGCGTAGTGGCACCTACGGTTGAGGGCCGCATCGCGCGCATAGCCCTTGCCCTGCTGTTCGACGATGACGTCATGGAAGATCTCGCGGGCCGAGCCATCATGAACACCCCCCGACCGCCGCAAGGCCGAGACCGTCACGCGCCGCTTCGCCGACCCTAGATCGGCTCTAGATAGCCGCGCGCCGTTTCGTTTTCGGGACAATCCCGCGGGGAAAGGCCCGTGCAAGGGCCGTTCCGCCTTGGGATAGGCGCCGAAAATCATTCGCTTACCGCACTAACGATGGGTCCCGAGATACGGGAGAATCAAATGCATTCGAATGAATGCCGTGCCGCCGCGCCGTCAGGCAGCGAACGGTCAGCAAAAAAGGACTAAAGAGCTATGAAAAAGATGACGACGAATGTTTTGGTTTTTGCATGCTGCGCGATGATCTCATCGGCTGCCTTCGCGCAAGGCGTGCCCACCCTGAAAGAGGCGCTTGAGGATGCCGACCCGAATCGGGTCTCGGAACTGAACGACGGGCTGAAGGACTCGTCGCTGTCGAATGCCGGCAGCGGCATCGACCCTCAGCCTATCGTCCTGTCCGGCTTGGATGACGGCAATTTCACTGCCTCGGAGAGAGCCGATCTGGTGGAGGCGCTGGAGATCATCAACGCCACCAAAGAGTACTTCAGCTTTGACCTCGCGGCGGCTATGAATGACGCCATCGAAAGCGGCACTCTCACCCCGGCGGATGCGGCGGAGACCATGCGCCTGTTGGCGCTTCTCTCGCCGGAGGCGCTGGCCATCATTGGCGCAGACGCCAATTTCAATGATAGTGAGCCGAATTGGCTCGATCCCTTCACCCCGGCGGACCAGGCCATCATCTGCAAAATTCCCCACCTTAGCTGCAGCTGAGCCGCCGAGCCTGTTCCCGGCCATCGCGAGTTGGACCCGCGCCTTTCTGAAAGGCGTGAACGGGTCCGTTGGTCCCCAGTGTACTTAAAAAAGGTGAGTCTTGATGCTCGTTTCTTTCGTGACGTCCCCCCGGGCGAAGCAGGGGGTAGCGCCGTACGGTCTCCGAATCTTCAGCGCCGCCGCTTTCGCGGCGCTTCTGCTGTTGCTGGCGCCGGCGAATGCCGGCGCGGCGGAGTCGCAGGCGGACATCGCGGTCAGGCTGGCCAACTCGGGGGATGTCGAGGGCGCGGTCGAACGGCTCAACGCAATTCTGGTTGCCGACCCGCTTGACCTCGAGGTCCGGTTTCTGCGCGCGAAGATCCTGGTGCTCAACGGCCGGGGCGCCGAGGTTCTCGGCGACCTGCGCATCCTGGAAACGCTCGGGCTTTCCGACGCCGACCGGGCCGAGGTCCGCCGGTTGATCCGGATTGCCGAAGGTGACGGCGGGAGGCTTTCCCAAACCGTCTTTCTGGAGTTGGGGCTGGGCTTTACGAACAATGCCAACAATTGGCCGGCCGCGGGCAAGGCGACCAATCCCCGTGACGGCCGGGAGCTCACCACGATCCCGGCGTCGATCTATGGCGGCTCCAAGGCCTACAGCGACACCACGTCGCACGTCAGGCTCGGCACCAGAGGGACCCTCCGCCTGGACGAGAGCGGCGCGACCAGCGGGTTCTACGCGCTGGTCCTCTCCGGGACCAGGGCAAGCCGGACGGTTGAATCCCAGGGTCGCACGTCATTGCTTTCGACTGGGATCAGGCATCGCCTGGGCAGGGTGATCGCCTCTTTCAAACTCGACTTTTTGCATGCGGACCGCGTCAACACCTACGGCGAGTTAAACTTCCCGGTGACCACGGACGTGGTCGCCCGGTCGGCGTCCGCCGGACTCGACTACAGGCTGGGAGGCGCCAGCCTGCTGGGCTACAGGGTCAGCCGCGGCCGTCAGAACCATTACCGTCTCCGCGGGGCCGATAATTTGGACGCCGACGTGTTGACCCACGGTTTGGCATGGTACTCCCGCTTCGGAAGCGGCTCGTTCTACGCCGTACGCGCCATCCGGGCAAAATCCCAAGCGCGGCTGTCCGCGGTCGCCGCTGCCCGCGCTGCCTCGGACAAGAACAGAACGGCATTGTCGGCCACCTACGGCGCCAAACTCAGCGACGCGCAGAGGTTGGAGCTTGGGGCATCCTACAGCGTGACGGCGTTTCCCAGCCGGATCATTGCCGGATCGGGCGAGCGCAAGGACAAGACGCGGTTGATATCCGGGTTGTACGCCCTTGACCTCGGGGAGCTTCCGGGCGTTGGGGATCATCTTGACGGCTGGGAAGTGCAGCTAGGGGCCGCATATCGGACCACGAGCTCGAACCAGCTGCTGGCCGAGGTCAATAAGACCACGGGGAGGCTGACGCTGAGGCGCGAGTGGTCGTTCTAGAGCCGCAACCTCAAGCTCACGCCGGGCTAGTCCCCAATAGAACATAGCGGCGGCCCGGGCGGCCATGCTTCATCGCCGGTCCGTGATCCTCGAAACCGAGATACTCGGCGACGGCGACGGCGCGGGTGTTCTGCGGCCGGAGGAACGCCACCAGTTTGGGAATCCCGGCCTCGTTCATGGCATAGTCGACCAGCGCCTCGCTGGCCTCCCGCGCATAGCCCTTGCCTTGCTGTTCGACGATAACGTCATAGAAGATCTCGCGGGCCGCCGGTTCTTCGGTGATCGGGTTCAGTCCGCACGCCCCGACGAAGGCGTCGGTTTCCTTGTCGGCGATGGTCAGCGAAAAGACGGGCTCGGCGACTTCGTAGAGGTTCAGCGCCCGGCTGAACTGGGTGCGCGCGCCGGCCTCGGTGCGCTCGCCGGCGGTCAGCAACAGAAAGCGGGTCGCTTCCTCGTCGGTTATGAACGCGACGAAGGCGGCCTCATCCTTCCGCTGATGACGCCTGAGGCGCAGCCGCGCCGTTTCGATGGCGTCGGGCACCCGCATGGGGCCTGTCCCTCCCTGTTTTTTCTATCCTTGCACCAACGCGGAATCGGGACAAGAGGGAGGCGGCTGGATCGCGGAACGGCCGCGGAATCCATTTGAACGTCGGCCGGGAATACCGCCCGTCGGCGCATCCGCCGTCAAAAAAGACGCCTGATTCCCGACATATCGCTAATTTCCCGAGACCCGGCGCAGGATTTCGGTCAGGTTGCTCGGAGCCCCGTTTCCGCGCCAGGCCACGTGCTGGTCGGGGCGTACCAAGATCAGGTCGTAGCCGTAGAGCGAGCGGGCATGGCCGTCGTCGATGAAGACGGACCGCAAAGGGACGCCCAGGGTCTCGGCTTCCGCCTCGAAGGCGCCGGCGGCGCCGTCCGATCCGAAGTCCACCAGTGTGAACCAGGTCCCGAAACGGTCGAAGACCGGTGTCCCGTCCCCGAGGTAAATCCCCGGCGGCCGGTAGCCGGGAGTGGTGGTGGGGACATAGACCAACGGATCATCCTGGGTTTCGTCACCATCTTCGTTGCAGACGAGGGACGAGCCTGCGTAGCCGTAGCCAAGCTCGATTCCCAGGCTTTCGTTCTCGGCGTTGCCTATTTTCCCGATTCCGTCGGCGAGTTCGGTGCGCCTCCGCTCGCCTTCGGGGCTCGCGTCGTCGATGCCGTCCGGCCAGATTTCGCCGATGGCGAGCCGGGCCTCGGCGTGACGCTTCGATGCCTCCCGGTTGCGCAGGGCCACCGGCTGCCGCTCTTCCCGGACTGCGTCCAGCAGCCCGTCGCCGCCCCAGCCCTGGATCACGGCCGAGAGCTTCCAGCCGAGATCGAAGGCGTCGCCGACCCCGGTGTTCATGCCGTAACCGCCGGTCGGGATGAATTGATGGGCGGCGTCGCCGGCGAGCAGCACCCGGCGGTCCCGGTATCCCTCGGCGACCAAGAGGTTGTTCTGCCAGCCAAGCGCGCGGAGCGGCTCGAAATCGAAATCGGCGCCGACGAAGGACCTGACCTTGCCGTAGGGGTTCACCGTTTCGGCGGTTTCGCCGTCCGCGAGGTAGGAATGGAGGGTGTAGCGCTCCTTCCCGTCCTGGTTCACCAGGGTGCCGTGGACCGGCGACTGATAGTGCCAGGCCGGCCCCCAGGGCTCGAACGCCGCCTGGTCCCTGGAGATGAAGTGGACGCTGTAGCGGGTGCGGATGTTGGCCTCGCCGGAAAGGCCGATGCCGAGTTGCCGGCGGACCCGGCTGCCGCCGCCGTCGCACCCGGCGAGATAACGGCTGCGGATTTCCCGGATTTCGCCGGTTTCGGCGATTTCGACCCGCGACGTGACGCCGTCCGCATCCTGCTCGAAATCCAGCAAC
Source organism: uncultured Rhodospirillaceae bacterium (assembly GCA_964620095.1). GTDB lineage: Bacteria > Pseudomonadota > Alphaproteobacteria > Rhodospirillales > UBA2165 > JAJDXO01. The sequence goes on from CAZUGT010000001.1 coordinate 10,599, forward strand.
TCGGCTCCGTAGCGGATGGCCACATGAGGCGAGGCCATGGCCGCGTCGCGGAGCAGGGGCTCGACGACGATTTGCGAAATCCGGACGTCCGGCTCCAGCGCCCGGGTGCCGTCGTTTCGCCGCCGGTAGGTCTCCCGCGCCTCCGCCGGGCCCGGATAGGCGAAGCGGTATATCTCATGACCGGCGAGGGACGTGGCCCAGCTCACGTCGTGGCAGATGTGATCCGGCACGGCGGCGGCGCGGATCGCGTCCGCGACACCCAGCATCCGGAAGATTTCCATGGAGCGGCCGTTGGTGATATCCATCTTCGGATGTTGGGTGGTGCCTGCGGCGCGCTCGGCCACCATGCAGCCGATCCCGAACCGGGCCAAGGTCAGGGACAGACTGAGCCCCACCGGCCCGCCGCCGGCGATCAAAACCGATGTATCCACGCGGCCCCCCTGATGGGCTATGCTGAGGCGTAGTGTTCCCTGTTCGGGCGGCAAAGAAAAGGAGAGCGCGATGCATATCGACGGCGGCTGCCATTGCGGCGGCATCACCTTCGAGGCGGAAATCGATCCCGAGCGCGTCGGCATCTGTCACTGCACCGACTGCCAGACCATGTCCGGCGCGCCCTACAACGCGGTGGTGCAGGTCCGTGAGACCGACTTCACCATGAAATCCGGAACGCCCAAGGTCTACGTGAAGACCGCCGAGAACGGCAACAGACGGAACCAGCTGTTCTGCCCCGATTGCGGCGCCCGCATTTATGCCACGTCCCATGACGATCCAACCGACGGCAAGCCCCGCCTGTTCAGCGTCCGCCTGGGAATCGTCAGGCAAAAGGCGGAAATTCGGCCCAAATGGCAGGTCTGGACCCGCTCGGCCCAGCCGTGGGTCAAGGACCTGGACGCGATTCCCGCCCAGGACACCCAGGCCGCCCCGCCGTCATAGCGCGGCGGACCTTAAGGATAGGAGGAGACTATGCCCAGAATTCCACCGGTAACGCGTGACGAGATGGATGCCGAGCAGGCGCGGGTTTACGACGACGTCATGGCCACCACGGGCCGGGTCTCGGGGCCGTCGCTGGGCTACGTCTATTCGCCGGGTCTTTGGGAGGCCACCAACAAGGTGAGCGACCATCTCGCCGATTGCGCCCTGACCCAGCCCCAGGTGCGCATGGTCGCGCTGATGACCGCGCGGTTCTGGGACGCGCAATTTCCCTGGTTCGCCCAGGTGGGCCTGGCGCGCAACGCCGGGCTCGCCGACGCCGTCATTCACGCCGTCAACGAAGGCCGCCGGCCCGACTTCGACAATGACGCGGACGCCGTGGTCTACGATCTCGCCAAGGAAACCCTCGAACGGAAACAGGCCAGCGACGCCACCTTCGAGCGCGCCGCCGGCATCATCGGCTACCCGGCCATGGTCGACGTCATCGGCGCCATCGGACATTTCTGCAAGGTGGGGCTCATGGCGGTGTTCGCCGGCGCCGAAGCGCCCGATGACGACCCCATTCCGCTGAAGGTCTGAGGAGGGAAAGATGGGTGAGATCGCCGCCAGGTTCGGTTCCGGCTTCGGCGGCGCCGCGCCCGGTTTCGAATAGCGTGCCATGTATGTGACGCAGGGGAGACATGCGCTATCGGAATTGAGCGATCTACATTGTAGGCGCGTCCGAGGCTAAGCCGTGGCTAATAGGGTGCAAGAATAAAAGGGAAAGGGTGATGTCCGACAATACGATAGAATTAAGCTTCGACGTGTGGTTCAGGCCGGGGAAGAACGGGAAGAGGCTCGAGTGGCTTGAACCGGTATTTCATGGCTGGCGGAACATCATCTGCCAGTCAGTCCAGATTTTCCCCGACGACCCGGTCCACTGTTATGAAGAAGAAAGGCCACAAGTTTCTCTTCTGGCTTCCGGCGCATGGCTCTGCCCAAACTTCGTAGCTATCCAAGAATATTCGGCGGAGAAATTGCGTTCGGGAAGCGGGGACGGCGACACCAAGAAAGGGCGAACAGACCTTTACCTATGCGACAGAGAAAACGAACTGGAGCTGGAGGCGAAATACTCCACCGTCTGGTTTGATACAAAATTTGGAAGTCTGGCTGAGACCCTGGAAAATGCCGTAAAAGACGCGGCTGAAAATCAAGAGACTGACCTCAATGCAGGAGCGGCGTTTTACATTGTTCAGTTGAAGGACGGTAATAAATTTGAGCGGGAAAAGCGCTGTAGGGAGTTGACAGACTACTGCCGCGACGAGTTGGACAGTGAGAAGCTTGGGGCCGACGCTGTCACTTGGTGTTTCCCGCCGGAGATGGCTGATCGTGCATATCGGGATGAAGGCGTTGATTGGTATTATCCCGGCATAATAGCCGCGTTCAAAATTGCAGAATAGGCGCGCAAGACAATTAGGTACGTTCTAACCAAGCGCGCACGTTTGGACCCGAGCATGGGGGAAGCGTGCGCAACTCGACTTGGGTATATTGAGAAAGCAAGTACCATGCTGCTAGCTAGCGATATGGTACCCGCTTTTATATTAACCTATATTAAAAAGATAATAATGGTTAATAAATGAAATTTTATTAAAATCATTCAATTCACCTCCTTTCTTAGTTCTATTTTGCAAAACCTCATATGATTTCTCCTATTGTTAAAGGTTTCAATAAATGACCTTCGCCCGAGCGGGATTGCCCGCGCGAAAGCTGGTGATACGGGCGGATTTCACCCGCAATTTAGACACACCTGTGGCGTGTCTAAATCCGCATATCTCCAATTGATTTAATTACTTATCAGCTGGACTATGAGCTTATATTTAGCTCTTTTTGTCGCTAGTCGCTGAAGGTCGAGCGGATTTTTTTGACAGGGACACACTATCCGTCGCTCTTGATTTTCTTATACGGAAAGCTGTCTAGCACGTCAACGGAAATCTCCGAAAAAACAGCAGAAAATAGCCAAAAATCGTTCTTATCTTTGGTTGGTTAAACTCGGCTTTTGAGAGGGGTAAATTGGGTCGCCGAGACCTAATTTGGTAGCTAAATTTTGTCGCAGAATGGGCGGGGAGGGGTAAATTAGGTCGCTGGACGGTTTTAAGCTCCGTAGAGAGCCGATAGGCGTTATGGTAGTAAGACCCATAAAGAAGCGAGACGGCCATTTATGAGCCTTCTACGCGGGTCAAAATTTTTGGGGTACGGAGAGAGGGAATGAATAGGCAAAGCAGTTTGATAATCGGAGCTAGCATCATCATTGCGGTCCTGGTTCTGGCAGGGTTACGCCGACCCCAAATGGAGACCAAGTATGTTTTATAGAGCTCGGTTTGATGGCGTTTTGGGCGGCATCCTCAAACGGTGCGGCTTTAGTACCTCCGATAGCTTGGATTTCTGGCCTACAGGAGCAACACCGGAATGGGTTAGACGAGGGAGCGCCAAAGGTTGGAAACCATATGAAGCGGCTGCGCTAGCGGTTTCCCAAACTGCATTGGAGCGAGTAGAGGCGGGCCATATCTCCAAATCAGATGCGCAAATGATTGCGACTGCGGCCCATAGCGTTGCTATTGAAATGGGCGCTCGCGATGAAATTCAAGCCCATATAATGGATGTAGCGTACAAGCATATACCGAACGCTGAGGAGAAGGGGTAGTTGCTCGCTCACTTCCACAAAGCGAACGGAGAAAATTGGCCGCAGGGTATAGGCAGGGAAAACACCTAATGACCAACCAATTACGAAAATCCGGTCATCAAGCCAGCCCTGCAAATAAAGCCCGTTGACAGAGTAGAGAATTTCTATAGAAGCATCGGCGGGCCACGGTCCCCCAACGGACCGCGACCCATCTGGAAGGATGGGAGTGCAAAATGAACCTGCCAGTCAAACCGGCCGTGCGGCCGGCAAATCCAAATTTTTCATCCGGACCTTGCGCCAAGCGGCCGGGATGGTCGCCGGAGGCGCTGAGCGATGCCGCCTTGGGGCGGTCCCACAGGTCTTCCCTCGGCAAAGCCAAACTGCGGGAGGTCATCGACCGCACCCGGGATGTCCTGGGCGTGCCGGACGAGTACCGGATCGGCATCGTCGCCGCGTCGGATACGGGCGCCGTCGAGATGGCGCTGTGGTCGCTCCTGGGCGAGCGCGGCGTCGACGTCTTCCAGTGGGAGAGTTTCGGCAAGGGCTGGGTGACCGACGTCACCAGGCAGTTGAAGCTCGACGACGTCCGGGTCTTCGAGGCCGGATACGGCGAACTGCCCGACATGTCCCAGGCCGATTTCAGCCGCGACGTGGTGTTCACCTGGAACGGCACCACCTCCGGCGTGCGGGTGCCCGACGGCGGCTGGATCGCGGACGACCGGGAGGGCCTGACCATTTGCGACGCCACCTCGGCGGTGTTCGCCATGGATCTGCCGTGGACCAAGCTCGATGTGGCGACGTATTCGTGGCAGAAGGTGATGGGCGGCGAGGCCCAGCACGGGGTGCTGATCATTTCCCCCCGCGCCGCCGAGCGCCTGGAAACCTATACGCCGCCCTGGCCGCTGCCGAAAATTTTCCGGCTGGCGTCGGGCGGCAAGCTCTCCGAAGGGGTGTTCGAGGGCGCGACCATCAACACGCCCTCCATGCTGGTGGTCGAGGACGCCCTCGACGGCCTCAAGTGGGCCGAGAGCATCGGCGGCCTCAAGACCCTGATCAACCGGTCCGAGACCAATTTGGGCGTCCTCGCCCGATGGGTCGAGAATTCGCCGCTGGTGGAGTTCCTGGCCGCCGATCCGGCGGTCCGCTCCTGCACGTCGGTGTGCCTCAATATCACCGCGCCCTGGTTCCTCAACCTTTCGGATGACGACCGGGCCAAGGCGGCGAAGCGCATCGGCGCGCTGCTGGAGGACGAGGGCGCCGCCCATGACATCGACGCCTACCGGGATGCGCCGGCGGGCCTTCGCATCTGGGCCGGCGCCACGGTCGAGGCCTCGGATCTGGAGGCGCTCACCCAGTGGATCGACTGGGCCATCGGCGTCGCCGAAACCGAATTCACCGTACCCGCATAAGGAGGAAATCCATGCCAAAGGTGCTGATTTCCGACAGCATGAGCCCGCGCGCGGCCGAGATATTCGCCGAGCGGGGCCTGGAGGTAGACGTCAAGCCGGGCATGAGCCCGGAAGAGCTCGCCCAATGTATCGGCGAGTATGACGGCCTTGCCGTCCGTTCGGCGACCAAGGTCAAGCCCGGAATCATCGACGCTGCGGACAATCTCAAGGTCATCGGCCGGGCGGGGATCGGGGTCGACAATATCGACATTCCGGCGGCGACGGGCCGCGGCATCGTGGTGATGAACACGCCGTTCGGGAATTCCATCACGACCGCCGAACACGCCATCGCCATGATGTTCGCGCTCGCCCGCGAGATTCCGCAGGCCAGCGCCTCGACCCACGCCGGCAAGTGGGAAAAGTCCAAGTTCATGGGCACCGAACTCACCGGCAAGACGCTGGGGATCATCGGCTGCGGCAACATCGGCTCCATCGTCGCCGACCGGGCGCTGGGCCTGAAGATGAAGGTGGCGGCCTACGACCCGTTCCTCGCGGAGGAGCGGGCCCAGGATCTGGGGGTCGGCAAGGTGAATCTGGACGAACTGTTCCAGCGCGCCGACTTCATCAGCCTGCACACCCCGATGACCGATCAGACCCGGGGAATCGTCGACGCGGACGCCATCGCCAAGATGAAGGACGGCGTGCGGATCATCAACTGCGCCCGGGGCGGCCTGGTGGTCGAAGAGGACCTCAAGAATGCCCTCGACGGCGGCAAGGTGGGCGGCGCGGCCATGGACGTGTTCGCCGAGGAACCGGCCACGGAAAACGTCCTGTTCGGCCACGAGAAGGTGGTGGCGACGCCGCATCTGGGCGCCTCGACGGAGGAAGCCCAGGTCAACGTGGCGATCCAGATCGCCGAGCAGATGGCCGACTACCTGCTCACCGGCTCGGTGGCCAACGCGCTGAACATGCCGTCGGTGAGCGCGGAGGACGCGCCCAAGCTCGGTCCCTACATGAAGCTCGCCGAGCAGCTCGGCAGCTTCGCCGGCCAGGTGACGGAGACCGCCATCAAGGCGGTGACCATCGAGTATTGCGGCGCCGTCTCGGTGCTCAATACCCGGCCGCTGACCGCGGTGGTGCTGAAGGGATTGCTCACGCCGTTGCTGGATTCGGTCAACATGGTCTCGGCCCCGGTGGTCGCCCGCGAGCGGGACATCGAGGTTACCGAGGCCAACCGCGATCACTGCGGCGGATTTCAAACACTGATCAAGGTGACCATCACCACCGAGGCCCAGACCCGGGCCGTCGCCGGCACCCTGTTCGGGGTCGACCGGCCGCGGATCGTCGAAATCCGGGATATCCCCATCGACGCCGAATTGGGACCGCACATGCTCTACATCGTCAACGAGGACAGGCCGGGCTTCATCGGGGCGCTGGGCACCACGCTGGGGGATGCGGGCATCAACATCGCGACCTTCCATCTCGGTCGTTCGGCGCCGGGCGGGGACGCCATCTCGCTGATCGAGGTGGACGGCGGTGTCGGCGAAGACG
>CAZUGT010000002.1:0-5469 GCA_964620095.1 uncultured Rhodospirillaceae bacterium
CGATGGTCTTGGCATAGACGAATGGCAGCTCGACCACCTGATCCATGGTCAGGCCGCGGCGGTCCAGCCCCACCTCCATTGCGAGATCCAGCGCCGTCACTTCGGTGCCGGCCCGTTTGGCGAGCTTGTGGATGGTCGAGCTGGTGCAGCCCATGAAACCGGAGAGGTAGGTGTGGATCGGCGACATGCCGAGCCCGGTGCCGCGCGGCTCCGGGTGATCCATGACGATCTCCTCCTCTCCCGAAACCACGTCCGTCCGCGCGTTGTTGGGACAGGTGGCGGAGAATTTCATTTTCGCGACTTCGACCGTTTGTCCGTCCGGCATATCAGCCTCCCTTGGCATTGATTACCCATGAGCCAAAGGATACCCACCTCCGACACGCCCGTTCAATCGGCGGGCAGCCTGGTGGGTCGCTATGTGATACAGCCGGGCCGGTTCGCGGCAAATCCAACTGGGGCTTGAATCTTAAACCGGATCGGAACATCATTTTTGGAAATTGGGGAATACCCGCGAACACCATGGGGAGTGCGCAGGATGAACGAGATGGCCGGTAAATCGTCGACCACCGATATCGCCGATCGGGATACGCCGTTGATCAGGAATTGCTGGTACGTCCTCGATTGGAGCGACGAGGTCGGGCGTGAGCTGAACACCCGGATGGTTCTCAATCAGAACCTTGTCTACTTCCGCACCCGGGATGGTGAGATCGTGGCGCTGCAAGACCGCTGCGCACACCGAGGTTTCCCGCTGCACCGCAGCACTCTGCACGAAGACGACACGATTCAGTGCGGGTATCACGGACTCACCTACGATACGTCCGGCGCTTGCGTGAAAGTCCCTTCGGCGCTCGATATGGATACGAGTTCCATCGGCATTCAGCGCTATCCCATCGTCGAGAAACCGCCGATGGTCTGGATTTGGACCGGCGACCCCGCTCAAGCCGATCCCGGTCTGCTGCCGGATTATGACTGGGTCAACTCAGACGAATGGGGATATGGCATCGGCTTCTATCACGTCAAAGGAAACTATCTGGCGATCCACGAGAACCTGATGGATATCACCCATTTTCAGTACCTTCACGGTGCCGCCCTCGGAACGCCGAAACATGCGGAGTCCAAAATCACGGTCACCGTCGAGGGCGACACGGTCGACAACTACCGGATCAACGAGGGCGAGCCGGTGCCCCAGCTTCATCAGCGGGCGACCCGGCTGGGAGATGCACCGATTATCCGTCATGCACACTCGACGTTCGTCACCCCGGGTTTTCATGACGCGCTGGGAAAATTCGAGGACCCGGCGGGAACCGTCGATGGCCGAACCGAATACCAGCCCCACATCCTCCACTTCATTACGCCGGAGACCCAGTACACGTCGCTTTACTGGTGGATATTCGCCCGCGACTTTACGCCGCAGGATGCGGAACTCGATGCGTTCTACTCGGATGCGACGAGCAAGGTCTTCGAGGAGGACAAGGACGCCATCGAGTGGATCGAGGAGCAGTGGGCGCAGGACGACCGTCCCGGATATCGTGAGAAACACGTTCCCTCCGACGAGGGGGCGGTCAAGATGCGGCGGATCGTGACGCGGCTGGCGGCGGCGGAACGCTCGGGCGAAGCCTGAACCCGGCGCAGACCTGTCATCCCGGCCATTTCCGCTTCCTGCCGAACGGCCGGAGATCAGGCCTTCAGGTGGTGCTGGTGCACGGGGATCAGGCGGCGGTCGGACATTTTACGAAACACCGGATCGTCCAGCCTGGAGCAGATCTCGTTCAGCTTGAGCAGAAACTCGCCCATCGCTGACTGGCCGTAATACCAGTCGGCCACTTCCTTGTCCGTGGCGGGGCCGGGACGGGCCGTGGCCGCCTCGAAGTAGTAGGCCTTGATGTCGTCGACGCAGAGCTTGAAGAAATTGTAGCGCGGAATGTCGGTGCGAAAGGGCGGGGTGTCGGGATCGAGGGCGAAGGCGGAGAGGTAGTCCACGCATCGCTCGATGCCGATTCCAGAGACGCCGGCCATGGTCTTGCCGTTGTTTTCCAGCGCAAGGTCGTACCACGAGCGGAGCAGCGCCATTTCCCGGCGAACGGCGCCGGCGGGGTCTTTTTCCAGGTCGGGCTCTTCGCCGCCGCCGAAGTTGACCGGGCAGGTCCAGCCTTCGTTGTCTTCGTCGCCGGCGCCAGCAGACCCGCCGGGCGGTTCGTCGGGAAAATCGTCAAGGATCGGACCCTCGGGCCGTTCCAGGAGCGCCAGCGCTTCGGCCAATACCCGCCGCTGGAAGTCCGGCTCGTTGGGCGCGCCGAAAGGCCGGCCGAGTTCGAACCCGCACCACAGCGCCCGCGGCGGCTTGATCTTCTCCGAGTGTTCGCGGACCAGGCTCACCTGGGTGGTGGCGATCCCGGCGCGTTCTAGGTAGTGGGCAAGCGCGCCGACGGCGCGCGTGCAGCTGGGTCAGACGGGACACAGCATCGCCGCGTCGACCTCGTCCGCCTGCATGGCGGCGGCGATCTCGGCGACGCTGGGCTCCATCTTCCAGGGCTCCGTCGCGCCCATGAACGAGTAGTGATAGTCGGCGACGCTGCCGATGACGGCCTCCGCCGCCAGTTCCTTCAGCCGGTTGATGGGGAATGCGACATCGGCATCCTTCATGAAGCCGATGCGGTCGAAGTTGGACGACACGTGAGTCATCACCAGGTCTTCGTCCGGCAGGTCCTTGGGGATAATCCGGAAATCCCCCGACTCTTCGGTGAACGGCCGGTCACCCTTGCGGTGAAGCCCGGCGGTGGAAATCAACGACACCCGCCGTTCGGCCAGGGGCAGCCCGAGCACGAACGGACTGTCGTCGAAGGTGGGCATCTCCCGATTGAGGTAGTCCTCCCGGAACCCGTCGGGAAATTCATCCACCCGGACCATGGTCTATTCCGCCGCCTCCGCCGCCACGTCCTTCGCGTTCCACCAGCAGGACCGCATGTAGCGGGCGTAGTCGTCCGGGTCGATGGAGGTGGACTTCGAAAACAGGTTCATGACCGGGTTGTCTTCGATGGGAATTTGGAGGCTGTCGGTAAACCGGTTCCAGAAATTGAAGAAGCCCGACGTGAAGCAGATTTCGACGATCTGTTCGTCGGAATAGTGCTCCTTGAGTTCCTCGAAGGCGGGACCGTCCTGGGGCGGCTTTCCCGGGCCGCCGCTTTGGTACTGCTTTTCGGTCATGACCTCCGCCCAGCGCATGGCCGCTTTTTCGGCATCGCTGAACAGTTCGGAGTCGAGGTAGTCGCCGGTGACCGCCTCGATGGTGTCTTCCGAGAATCCTAACGCCCGACCGAGCGTTTCATTGTGGCTGGTTCAGTAGGCGCACCCGTTGAGGGTCGAGGTCTTGAGGATCACCAGGCATTTGGTGCGGACGTCGAGGATGCCGGAAATCTCCTCGCGCAGTCCCGCGACGATGAAGCTGAACAGGGACTGCATGAGCTTCGGCGACGCGGAACCGGCGCGGACCGCGTTGGCGACGCGGCCGAACATGATTTTAGAATGATCGAAGATGACCGCCTGCTCGGGCGTCGCTTCTTCATCCGGAACAATCGGAACACGGGACATTCGGGGTCTCCTTCTGAAAATGGATTGCGGGTTATTCGGCTGGCCAAGTGCGCTCGGCGACGCTGGGGCTGCCCGGTTGATGGAAGGTTTGCGACAGCGCCACCCGGTTGGTCCATTCGCCGGGCACTTCGCCGAGGGATTCGTGCTTTTGAAATCCGTCCAGCCGCGCCTGCAGCGAGGTGAACTCGTAGATCACGCCGTGATGGGGCCAGCCGGCGATGCAGGCCAGCCGGCGGGCGGCGATGACGCCGGGCATTTCGGCGACCGAGGGCAGCCGGTACTGGGCGTACCATTTGCTGACGTCGAACTCCTGCTCCCACTCCTCGGCGCGGAAACTGCCCCATTGCACCGCCGGGCCGGGGGCCGTGCCGAGCGGCCGCGAATCGGCTTCGGGGCCGTTCACCCGGTCGACTTCGGAAAAGATGCAGGTGCGGACGCCTTCGCGGCGGCCAAGCATCCCGGCCGCCGACGGGTCCGTGTCTTCGGGCCAGGCTTCGTCTTCGGGGAGGAAGAAGGTGTGCGGGTTCTCGGCGCCCATGGCCAGGATGAACTGGGAGCCCTGGCCGACCTCGCCCTCCGGGGCCCGGTGCATGCGTTCATGGAACGTAACGTTGTTGCCGCCGCCGGGAATCCGGTACGCCGCGGCCCAGAGATAGCCCGGCCGCTTCCGGACCGCCGGCAAATAGGTATTGTGCAGCCAGTCGAAATACTCGTCCCGGCCATCGGCCGGAAGGTCATACCATTGCGCCCTGATCCCTAGGTCCATACCGCTTCCTCCGGCGTCTACCCGTCAAAACCATAGTTTCATGTCCAATACAGGAGTACAAGCCGATAAACAAGGTATAGACCTAATTGGCTTGTACATGCCATTTGGTACGTATATACTGATTGGATCGTACATGACAGTTGGAGAGGGAGGCGGTTTGATGGCCAAGACGGCCAAGACGGCGCGGACCAAATCACCCGCCGAACCGAACGTTTTTCACAACCGGCCGGCCCAGAAAATCCTCGGCTACTTGTCCAACAAGTGGAACATTCTGGTTATCCGCCGGCTTTACAAGCGCACCATGCGCTACGCCGAGCTCAAGCGCGATATCGGGGACATCTCGGAGAAGATGCTGACCCAGACCCTGCGGCAGCTCGAATCCCTCGGCATGGTGGAGCGCAAGATCTACCCCGTCATTCCGCCCAAGGTCGAGTATTCCCTCACCCCGCTGGGCCGGACCCTCGAGAAGCCGCTGGCGGTCTTGTGCGACTGGGCGGTCGAACATATCGGCGAGGTGGAGGCGTCGATCGTGGCCTACGAAGAGAAGAAAAAGGCCGAAGAGTAAGAAGAATAGAAGGACTTTCAGGAGAAAATTTGAAATGAGCGATTCCGACCGGCGGGTCGGCATGGTCGATGACGACCAGGCGGCCGGCGATATCAAGAATTTGTTCGACGCGGCGAGGGCCATGCTGGGCCGGGTGCCGAATTCATACCGCGTGTTGGCGCGGGTGCCCCAGGTGTCCAAGCTCCTGATCCCGTTCAACGCGGTGATTCAGCGGGAAGGGGCCGGCAGCCTGTTGAGCACCAGGATCAAGGAGATGGTGGTCATCAAGACGTCGCACATCAACGCGTGCAGTTACTGATTCGCGCACAACACGTCGCTTGGTCAAGCGGCAGGCATTACAGACGAACAAACCATCGAAATCGGCCTCGGCGACTACATCGATTCCGATCTGTTCACCCAGCGGGAGAAAATGGCGATCCTGTGGGCGGAGCACGTGACGCTCAACACCGCCAAGGAAGACAACGGCGTCTTCGAGCGGGTGCGGGAAGTGTTCAGCGAGGAGGAAGTCATCGAGCTCACCCTGATGTGCGGCTACTTCAACCTGTTCAAC
>CAZUGT010000003.1:0-5614 GCA_964620095.1 uncultured Rhodospirillaceae bacterium
GATGGGAATTTCCGGTGCCGGCGGCGGGTTGCGCAACGCCGGCAGACCGACGAAGCCGACCGCCACGATCACCGCGTGAAAGACGAGGGATGCCAGCACCGGATAGCGCATGAACTAACGCGTCCCTCCCGACAGCGGCAATTCGGCGATCAGCGCCACCCTGTTGAAGCCGGCGGCGTTGATCAGCCCCATCACCTGCATGACCCGGCCATAGTCGATCGCCCTGTCCCCCCGAACGAAAATCCGGATTTCCGGATTGGCCCCGGTGATGGCGATCAGCCGGGGTGCGAGCGCCGTATCCTCGATCTTGGTGTCCTGAATGAAAATTCTGCCTTCGGCGTCCACCGAGACCGCCAGCGGCTCATCCGGGTCCTGGAGCACCGACGCCTGGGTCTCGGGCAGATCGACCTGGACCCCGACGGTCAGGAGCGGTGCGGTGATCATGAAGATGATCAGCAGCACCAGCATGACGTCGACGAACGGCGTCACGTTGATCTCGCTCATCGCGGCGTGGCGTCCGCGCCGCTTGCGGCCTCCCCGCTGCTGTTGGGCTGCGATCGCCATCCGGCCTAGCTCTCCGACTGGCGTGAGATGATGGCGGAGAACTCGCCGGAGAAGGTATCCAGGCGGTCGCCGTAGCGGTCCATGTCCTTGGAGATTTTGTTGTAGGCGACGACCGCGGGGATCGCGGCAAGCAGTCCGAGAGCCGTAGCAAACAAGGCTTCCGCAATGCCCGGGGCCACCACGGCAAGGCTGGTGTTCTTGGTGACGGCGATGGCCTGGAAGCTGTTCATGATCCCCCAGACGGTGCCGAACAGGCCGATGAAGGGCGCGGTCGATCCGGTGGTGGCGAGGATGGTCAACTGCCGCTCGATCCGTTCGACCTCGCGGGTCACCGTGACATCCATCACCCGGTCCACCCGGTCGATCATGCTCTTGCCGGTATCTCGCGAAGATTCGGCCGAGCGCCGCCATTCGCGCATCGCCGCGCCGAAAACCGCCGCCATCGGCTCGCGGGGATTGAGGCCTGCTTTTTCATAAAGCTCATCAAGGGAACCACCCGACCAGAACGTGTCTTCAAATTCGTCCGCCGCCCGGTTCAGGCGCCGAAGACGCATGACCTTGTCGATAATGATTGCCCAGCACCAGATCGAGGCGATGACGAGAATGATCATCACCGCCTTGACCACGACGTCCGCTTTCAGGAACAGCGCCACCAGCGAAAAATCGGTGGCGGCGATGGCGCCCGCTACCTGTGCGGCTTCGACCGCGTTTCCTTCCATTGACCTACCTCACGAAATCTCAACCAGATAGCCAGCCATTTTGGCGCGGATCGGTTCCGGTATCCGCACCGCCTTGCCGGCCTCGGTCATACAGACCAAGCGTAAATCCATGCTTACCAACAGCTCTCCGTCCCGGAAGACGGTCTGCTCCATTCCGAACGACGCGCCGGCTATCGCGACGATGCGGGTGTGCATCTCCAACGCCTCGTCGAGAAACGCCGGTTTGGCGTAGTCGGCGGTGCAGCGGCGGACGGCGAATATCACCCCGAATTCCTCAAGGGCTTGGGCCTGTCCGAAGCCGATCTCGCGCAGGAATTCGGTCCGTGCCCGTTCGGCGAACCGCAGGTAGTTGGCGTAGTAGACGACGCCCGCCGCATCCGTATCCTCGTAATAGACGCGGATCGGGAAGACATGGGTGAGCTGGGCGGTGAGCGCGGCCGGCTGTGCCGGCGAGGCCTCATTCATCGGCGTCATCCTCTCCGGTGGCCAGCAGTTCGAGCTGCTTGATGTTCGAGGGTACGGTTATCCCGAGGTGACGATAGGCGCCTTCGGCCAGCACCCGCCCCCGGGGGGTCCGCATCAGCAGGCCCTGCTGAATGAGAAACGGCTCGACCACTTCCTCGATGGTATCCCGCTCCTCCGACAAGGCCGCCGACAGCGTCTCGGCGCCCACCGGACCGCCGCCGTAATTCTCGGCGATGCACATCAGGTATTTCCGGTCGAGGGAGTCGAGACCCTTGCCGTCCACTTCGAGGCGGTTGAGAGCCGCATCGGCGGACGCCGCATCGATCCCGGCCGCGCCCGACACCTCGGCGAAATCCCGCACCCGGCGGAGCAGGCGGCCGGCGACGCGGGGCGTGCCCCGGGAGCGCTTGGCGATCTCCGCCGCGCCCTCGTCCGAAATACCGGTGCCGAGGATCCTGGCGGCCCGCGAAATGATCTTCTGCAGGTCGGCCGCGCCGTAATACTGGACCCGGAGCGGGATGCCGAAACGCTCGCGGAGCGGTGTCGAGATGAGGCCCGAGCGGGTGGTCGCGCCGACCAGGGTGAACGGGTTGAGGTCGATGCGGACACTGCGCGCCGCCGGGCCCTCGCCGATGATCAGGTCGAGCTGAAAATCCTCCACCGCCGGATAGAGTATCTCCTCCACCGCCGGGTGGAGCCGGTGAATCTCATCGATGAACAACACGTCCCGGGGCTGGAGATTGGTGAGGATGGCGGCAAGGTCCCCCGCCCGGGCGATGACCGGTCCCGAAGTGGCGCGGAAACCGACGCCGAGCTCCCGGGAGACGATCTGCGCCAGCGTGGTCTTGCCGAGACCCGGGGGCCCGTAGAGCAGCACATGATCCATGGCCTCGCCGCGGCCCCTGGCCGCATCGACGAACACCTTCAGGTTGTCGCAGACCTGGGGCTGGCCGACGAATTCCTCGAGGCTTTGCGGCCGGGTCGAAGCGTCTCCCGCATCTTCGGCGGCGGCATCGGCGGCGATTACCCGGTCATTCATCCCCGTGTTCTCCTCAGCCCGCGTCGGCGCCCGCGAGTTCGGCGAGGCCGTCGCGGATCAGATCCTCGAGCGCCGCCCCGTCACCCAGTTTGCGGGCCGCCTGCGACACGGCGGTGAACGCCTCGGTGCGGCCGTAACCCAGATTGACCAGCGCCGAGACCGCTTCGGCCCCCGTATTGTCCCGGGGCGCGCCGGTCTCGGCCGGCGTTCCGGTGGATGCCGCCGCCGGCCGGAAGGCGATGGCGATATCGCCGATCTTGTCCTTGAGTTCGGTGACGATCCGGGTAGCGAGCTTCCTGCCGACGCCGCTTGCCTGGGTGAACGGCGCTTCGTCGCCGGCGGCGATGGCCGCCGCCATATCGTCCGGCGGCAACGCCGAGAGCAGGGCGAGCCCCACCTTGGCGCCGACGCCCTGAACCGTGGTCAGCAGCCGGAACCAGTCACGCTCGGCTTCATCGGCAAAGCCATAGAGATGAATGTGGTCCTCCCGCACATGGGTCTCGATCATCAGGCTGACGGTGCCGCCGGACGCGATGGCCCGGGCGATGGTGTTTGACGAGGCGAACACCATGTAGCCGACCCCGTTGACGTCGACGATCAGCCAGTCGGGTCCCGACGAATCCAGCACCCCTGTGAGCCGGGCGATCATTGAGCGGCCTCCGCCAGGGATCGGATTTGGCGGTGGTGGGCGTGGCAGATGGCGACCGCCAGCGCGTCCGCCGCATCCGCCGTCTCGACGGTGCAGCCGGGCAGCAGCGTGCGGACCATCATCTGGACCTGTTCCTTGGCCGCATGGCCGGCGCCGACGACGCTCTTCTTCACCAGGTTGGGCGGATACTCGGCCACGGGCACGCCGGCCTTGGCCGGCGCCAACAGCGCGACGCCCCTCGCCTGGCCGAGTTTCAGCGTGGATTTCGGGTTGGCGTTGACGAATGTCTCCTCCACCGCCACCTCGTCCGGCGCATAGGCCTCGAGCAGTTCGGAAATGCCGTCGAACAGGCCGGCGAGACGATCGGCGAGCGCCGCGCGGCCGTTCGACCTGAGCGTCCCGCCGGCCACGAAGCTCAAGCGGTTGCCCCGGACCTCGATCAGGCCCCAGCCGGTCGCGGCGAGGCCGGGGTCGATCCCCAATATTCGCGTATGTCCGGTCGCCGCCAAATTCATCCCCTCCGGCTAGGCGCTCAAGCGTTCCATGACGTCGTCGGAAATCTCGAAGTTGGCGGCGACACGCTGGACGTCGTCGGAATCCTCCAGGACGTCCAGCAGCTTCAACAGGGTCTGCGCCTGTCCTTCGTCGACATCCACGGTGTTTTGCGGCCGCCAGTCGAGGCGCGCGGTTTCCGCTTCGCCGAGCCCCCCTTCCAGCGCCTCGCGGACGGTGTTGAAGTCGTCCGGCTGACAGTAGATGTCGTGACCTTCGTCCCCGGACTCCACGTCCTCGGCGCCGGCTTCGAGGGCGGCCTCGAACACGGCGTCGGAATCACACGCGCCCGCCGGATAATGGATCATGCCGACCCGGTCGAACATGAAACTCACCGCGCCGGTTTCGGCCAGCGTCCCGCCATGCTTGGAGAACGCGGCCCGCACGTCGGAGGCCGTCCGGTTGCGGTTGTCGGTCAGCGCCTCGACGATCACCGCGACGCCGCCGGGCCCATAACCCTCGTAGCGCACCTCCTCGTAGTTCTCGCCGTCGTCGCCGCCCGTCGCCTTCTTCACCGCCCGGTCGATATTGTCCTTCGGCATGTTGGCCTGCCGGCAGGCGGCGACGGCCGACCGCAGGCGCGGATTGGCGTCCGGATCGGGCCCGCCGAGCCTGGCGGCGACGGCCACCTCGCGGATGAGCTTGGCGAAGACTTTCGCCCGCTTGGCGTCCTGCGCGCCCTTGCGGTGCATGATGTTCTTGAACTGTGAATGGCCGGCCATGGTCCCCTGATCTCGCTTCGTCGGGCTCTCGGTCTATCTGCGGGTGGATGTCAAAAGGCGGGTCCTGCCTGCAAACAAGCTAGTCATAGTAAGGTAGGCACTGGTTGCATACCACATTTTGTGAATTAGCACACGCGAGCCTTGTTCCGGTTAACAGCACAATGTGGCAAGAATGGGGCCGATTGCGGCGCGCTGGCGGATCGCCCCGCGGCCCCGGAAACACCCTGCCGTGATTAGCCCTTTCGGGCTTTACGAATCGACGCCAGGGGACCTATATCATTGCCGGCTTTTCAGCTCTTATATAAGACCGGAACCCGGGGAAGGAATTCATGAGCACCCGAATTACCATGGGCGGCTACCAGCCGCCGGCCAGCGTCCACAATCGCGCCGCCGCCGTTCTCGGCGGGGAGCTTGCCCGGCAACTCGGCGACGGGATCGAATTCGTTCTTCAGGGCAACATGCCCGAAAGCCACGGCACCAAGGCGATCGACCTCCTGGACCTGGTGGAGGGGGGCGAGCTTACCATGTGCTATTTCGCCGGCAGCTACCTGGCCGGCCGGGTGGCCGAGTTGGGCATCTTCGATTTGCCCTTCGTCATCGAGAGCCGGGAGAAGGCCTATGCGCTGTTGGACGGGGGCCTGGGCGAGACCATCGGGAAGAAATTCCTCGACGACACCGGCTTTCGGGTGCTGGCCTTCTGGGACAACGGCTTTCGCCACTTCTCCAACGGCGTGCGGCAATTGAACTCGCCCGCCGATTGCGCCGGCCTCAGGGTGCGGACCATGAACTCCGAGCTTCACCAGGAGACCTTCCGGCTTCTCGGCATGGAGCCGGCCTTCGTCGACGTCGCCGATCTGGTGGAGGCCGCGAGCTCGGGCCGCATCGACGCGCAGGAAAACCCGCT
>CAZUGT010000004.1:0-15989 GCA_964620095.1 uncultured Rhodospirillaceae bacterium
GTGGATCCGGATGTGGCGCCGTCATTCAAGGTGGAACCGATCCCGTGGCCGGAAAAGCTCAAGGTCGCGGCGGTTCATATCGTGCCGGTCGGCTTCATCATCTTCATGGTCGTCGGGGTTATCTTCGCCGGGCTTGCGACACCCTCCGAGTCGGCGGCGTCCGGCGCATTCGCCACCTTCCTCCTCGCCGTTTTCCAACGCCGGATGACCTGGACGGTGTTCAAGAAAGCGATCGTCGGCAGCCTCGAAATTTCGGTCATGCTGCTGCTGATCATCTCTGGCGCCCTCGCCTTCACCCAGATGCTGGCCTTCACCGGCGCGACGTCGGGTCTGGTCGACGTGATCCTCGGCATCGAGGCGAGCCCGCTCGCCGTGGTTGGCCTGATGGTGGTGCTGGTCATCCTGCTCGGCATGGTGATGAGCCCGGTGCCGATCATGCTGGTGACCCTGCCGGTATTCATCCCGGTGGTACAGCAACTGGGCTTCGATCCCATCTGGTTCGCGGTGCTCTACCTGATCGCCATCGAAACCGGGTCGACTTCGCCGCCGTTCGGTGCGGGCCTGTTCGTGATGAAAGGCGTCGCGCCGAGGGGGACGGGCATGAACGAGATCTACCGGGCCGCGGTCCCCTTTCTCGTCTGCGACGTGCTGGCCATATTGATCGTGCTGTTCATCCCGGCCATCGTCTCCTGGCCGATCAGCCTGATGTTCTGATCTGGGCGTCTAGCCCGCATTGGCCAGGTCCGCGTGGGCCTGGATCAATCGCGGAACATCTTCGGGCTCCCAGCGGCCCAGGCCGCATTCCGCCGAAATTCCGAAACCATCCCAGTGCCGCGCCGCGGTCTCGAGCCGGGTACGGTTGCCGTCCGGGCCGTCGTCGTGGACCAGTCCGAGGTAGAGTTCCGTCTCTTGGGCAAGCCTCAAATCGCCAAGGGGCGCGAAGAAGCCGTCATCGCTCCGATCCACGGGAACCGGCATATGGAGGAAATCCATGGGCCGGCCGAGCCGGGACAGCACCTCGTTGGCGACCCGGACGCACATGCCGAGATCATCCGGCTCCTTCCAATGCCTGTTGTTCATGCTGCCGTAGCAAAGGTGGAATCCGAGCTCGACGCCATCCGGCACCGCGTTCCCCAACTTGGCCAAGCGGCCATTGAGCACCTCCCAGGCATCATCGAAGGGGACGCCGTAGACGCCCTCGAATATGCTCATTTCCGTGGCCACGTCCCATTGAACGGCGAGCGCCTCGCGGGGCAGCGAGGCGCAGATTTCATCGAGTTCGCGGAGGATCGCCGCCTCGTAGACCGGAAATACATCGTCCTGGACGGCATAGGCGGTAAAGGAATAAACCGGCGCGAAGGGCGTCGGAACGGCGGCTAGAAACCGCGCCCCGGCCGGGATGACGCCGGCGGATCGTTTCGCCTCGAACACTGCGAAGCTGGAGATCGCCTCGCGGGCAAATCCCAACTCGCCAAAGTCCAGGTCGGCCGCGCCCTTGCCCGGCGCGAACTCGAAGGGCGGATGGAGCTGGTAGTCCCGTTCCCGCTCGGCGGCCTGTTGAAGCGCATCCTGGCCTTGAAATACGCCGAGCTGCCAGCCGATCCAGTTCCGCCGCTCGCCGGTTTCGCCGTCCGGATATCTGCGGCAACGGCCGCCGAGAACCCTCCCCGTCAGGTCCAGAACCGCGCCGGCATTTTCGAGCGGAACCGAACCGACGAGATGAACCGGATAACGGAGCGGCGCGGTTTCGGCGGCCATGATTTTCTCTATTTCGTTATTCCAAACGGTTATACTGACATATGCCGTCTGAACAAACCCCATCGGTTTCCGGCCGGCCGTCGTCGGCCGGCTTCGATCGCCTGTTGCTGTCCCGGATGACCCTGCGGCAGATGCAGACCCTGGTGACGGTGGCCGAGCACCGCAACATCCTCAAGGCCTCCGAGCTCCTCAACATGACGCAGCCGGCGGTCTCCAAGAGCATCAAGGAGATGGAAGCCACCCTCGGCGTTGCGCTGTTCAAGCGCTCGACCCGGGGCGTCACGCCCACCGAGTACGGGGCGGCCTTCGTCGATCACGTGCGCTCGGTCCTGGCGGAAATGCGCACCGCCTGGAACGAGCTCGCCGATCTCAGGGATGCGTACGTCGGCAAGCTGGAGCTCGGCATCCTTCCGAGCGTCTCGGGCGGACCCCTGATGCAGGTGCTGGCCGATCTCCATCGGGAGCGCCCGGGCATCAGCATCACAATCCACGAGGGGGTGCACTCCCAACTGCTTCCCTCGCTCAGGACCGGCGAGCTGGACATGGTCGTCGGCCGGATGATCGAGGACGGCGAGCGGGGCGGCCTGACCCAGGAAATCCTGTACCACGAACCCTGGGTGGTGATCGCCCGCGGCGATCATCCGCTGCTCAAGGGGAACACGCCGCTGGACCTGGAGGATCTTGCCGGCGCCCAATGGATTCTGCCGCTCCCCAACGCCACCATCCGGCCGGTGGTTCAGTACATATTCAACGAGCATGGCCTGGAACTGCCCCAGGCGGCACTCGAATGCAGTTCCGGTCTGGTGGCCCGGTCGCTGCTGGGACGGACCGACATGCTGATGATCATGCCGAGATATTTTCTCGGCCTCGAGGAACACGGCAACCTCGACGCGCTTCCCGTCGAACTCCAGATCGATCCCATGCCGGTCGGCATCACCGTCCGCGAAGCCCGGACGCCGACCGCGACCGAGGAACTGGTCCGCACCATGCTGCGCGACGCGGTGAAGGGGATGGCTTGATTCGGACCACGAGAAAAATGGTACCGGGGGAGGGACTTGAACCCCCGACACGCGGATTATGATTCCGCTGCTCTAACCAGCTGAGCTACCCCGGCACACCATTTCGCCGGCGCCGTCGGGCACCGCGAAGACAGGGGATTTATGCCGATGCCGGCAGACTGTCAAGTTCCGACTGGCCGGCCGCCGGCGCGGTCCCGCGCGCGGTCTCGGGCGGCCTCGAAATCCAGCCGCCGCCGAGCACCCGGTCCCCGTCATAGGCGACGCAGGCCTGTCCCGGCGCCACCCCGGCCTGAGCGGCGGACAGCGTCACCAGGGCGCCGCCGTTCCCATCCGAACGGATACTCGCCGGCACCGCCTCCTGCATGGAGCGAAGCTTCACCGCGACCTCCCGCGGCGTGTCGTCCAGCGGCGCGCCCAGCCAGTTGAGCTCGCGGACGGACACCTCGGTTTCCATCAGCGACCCCTTGGGCCCGACAACCACCCGCCGGGTCTCGGGCTCGAGCCGCACCACATAGAGCGCGCCGCCGCCGCCGATGCCGAGGCCGCGGCGCTGCCCGACCGTGTAATGGAGTATCCCCTCGTGCCGGCCCAGGACGGCGCCGTCGAGACCGACGATGTCGCCGGGCTCGGCGGCGCCGGGCCGCATCTTCTTCACCACCTCGGCGTAGTTCCCGTTGGGGACGAAGCAGATATCCTGGCTGTCCGGCTTGTCGGCGACCGCGAGGCCGAAGCGCTCGGCGTGGGCCCGGGTTTCGGACTTCGGCATATGGCCCAGCGGAAACCGGAGAAATTCCAGCTGGTCCCGGGTCGTGGCGAACAGGAAATAGCTTTGATCCCGGCTGCCGTCGACGGCCCGGTGAAGCTCAGCGCCCTGGGGCCCCTCGATCCGGCGCACATAGTGGCCGGTGGCCAGCACGTCGGCCTGCAGATCCCGGGCGCGGGAGACGAGATCGCGGAACTTCACCGTCTGGTTACAGCGGACGCAGGGGATCGGGGTCTCCCCGGCAAGATAGGAATCGGCGAAATCGTCCATGACTTCGTCGCGGAACCGGTCTTCGAAATCGAGGACGTAGTGCGGAATGCCCATCTGCTCGGCCACCCGGCGGGCGTCATGGATGTCCTGGCCCGCGCAGCACGTGCCGGGCCGCGCCGCCGCCGCGCCGTAATCGTAGAGCTGCAGCGTAATGCCGACGACGTCGTAGCCCTGCTCGGCCAGCAGCGCGGCGGTCACCGAACTGTCGACGCCGCCCGACATGGCGGCCACCACGCGGGTCTCGGCCGGTGCCTTATCCAATCCCAGTGAGTTCATGACGCGAAATATATCTCCGGACTCATGGGGCGCAAGCTACGACGCGGCATCGAGGCCCATCTGCCAGAAATCGGCCTCCAGGCGCGCCGCCTTGCCGAACGTCCGTTGCAGGTCCGCCACCCGGGCCTCGGAACCGGTCCGCTCGAAGAGGGAATCGAGCAGACGTATCTCATCCGCCGCCACCTGCTGGTAATCGTCGGAGGCGTACATGTCGATCCATGCCTTGTAGGGATGATCGTCCGCCACCGTCCCCATCGCGGCGCCGATCTCCGCGTAGCCGACGATGCACGGCGCCAGCGCCACATGCAGGTCGAGCAGGTCCCCCGCCATGCCGCGATCCAGCACATAGCGGGAATAGGCCATGGTCTCGGCGGCCTCCGGGGCCGACGCCATGTCGGCTTCGGACAGGCCCCAGCCGGCGCAGAACTCGATATGGAGCCCTATCTCCGTATCGACGATCGCCCCGAGGGCCGCCGAGGCGGCGCGGATATCCTCCAGATCGGATGCCTTGTAGGCGGCGAGGCCATAGGCGCGGGCGAACTGGATCAGGAACAGATAATCCTGAATCAGGTAGTGCCGGAAGCAGGCTTCGGGAAGCGAGCCGTCGGCCAGCCGTTTGACGAAGTCATGCTCGACATAGGCCCGCCAGTCCCGGCCAGCCCCCTCCCTGAGACGATGATACAAAGACACGGCCCTAGACCATCATGTTGCGGGTTTCCGCCGGCAGCGACACCACCAGCCCGTCCAACTCGTCGGTAACCTCGATCTGGCAGCCGAGGCGCGAGGTCTGGGTGAGGCCGAAGGCGAGGTCGAGCATGTCCTCCTCATCGTCATCGGCCGGCACGAGCTTCCCGTACCAGTCCGAATCGACGATCAAGTGGCAGGTGGAGCATGCCAGCACCCCTTCGCAGGCGCCCTCGATATCGATGTCGTTCTTGTGGGCCACGGTCAGCAGGGTGTCGCCGATTTCGGCCTCGACCTCGCGGCGGTTTCCGTTGGGCTCGATAAAGGTGATCCGAGGCATCAGCCGCCCTCCGCCGGCACCGGCTCCACTCGGGGTTCAAACGTGGAAGGACTCGCCGCAGCCGCAGCGGCCCTTCTCGTTGGGATTGTCGAACACGAAGCCCGACTGCAGCTTGCCTTCCACGTAATCCATCTTGCTGCCGACCAGGAACATGACCGCGACCGGATCGATGAACACCCGGACCCCGTCCTGCTCGATCTCCTCCTCGAACGGGCGCTTGTCCTCGGCATACTCGACCACGTAGGAGTGGCCGGAACAGCCGGTGTTGCTGACCCCGACCCTGAGGCCGAGCACCGGCTTGTCGGCGCGGTCCATCAGCGAGCGGACACGCGCGACCGCGTTGTCGGTCAGGGTGACGGCTTGTTGTCCTTGGTTCATCATCATCCTCTTTCCCCCGCTCTAGAACATGCCCAAGGCGACTTTGGCCTCGTCGGACATCTTCTCCATGTCCCAGGGCGGGTCCCAAACCAGCTTGACCTCCACTTCGGCGATACCGGGCACCGAGGCCGCCGCGTCGGCCACCTGCTGGGGCAGGATGCCGGCAACCGGACAGCCGGGCGCGGTCAAGGTCATCTCGATCATGGCGTTGCCGGTCTCCTCGCTGATGTCGATGGTATAGATGAGCCCCAATTCATAGATATTCACCGGGATTTCAGGGTCGTAGACGGTGCGCAGCGCCTCGGCGACCGCGGACAATTCGGCGACGGATACGCCGTCGTCCAGGGGCGCGCCGGCCCGGCCGACGATGCCCTCGGGCACCTCGCCGCCCATCGCGGTTTCCCAGGGCTGGGGCGGCCCCATGGGGTAATCGCTCAGTTTCTCATCCATCTCGATCAGCCTTCTTCGTGCTCACTCAGTGGTCGCCGCGTCTTCGCCCTCGGCGGCGGCGTTCATGGCGTGCCAGGCGAGGGTCGCGCACTTCACCCGCATGGGGAACTGGCGAACGCCCGACATCACCTTCAACTTCTCCAATTCATCCTCGAACCCGTCGGCGGCCCCGCCGTCATCGTCCCCGGTGCACATCTTGTGGAACCGTTCGAAAAGCTCCTTTGCCTCGGCGAGCGACTTGCCCTTGACCATGTCCGTCATCATGGAGGCCGAGGCGATGGAAATGGCGCAGCCCTTCCCTTCAAAGGCGGCATCCCGGATGTTCCGTCCTTCATCGAGCCGCAGGTAGACGGTCAGCCGGTCGCCGCACAGGGGATTGTTGCCGAGCGCCTCATGGCTGGCATCCTCCGGATGGCGGAAGTTCCGGGGGTTCTTCCCGTGGTCCAGGATCACCTCCTGGTACAGATCTCTCAAATCGTCGTCGATCATCCGAAAATCTCTCTGACCTTTTCCAAGGCGACCGCCAGCGCGTCCACTTCCGCGCGGGTGGTGTACATACCGAACGACGCCCGGGACGTCGAGGTCACGCCGAAACGCTCCATCAGCGGCTGGGCGCAGTGGTGTCCGGCGCGAACCGCCACCCCGGCGCTGTCGATGATCGTCGCCACGTCATGGGCATGAACGTCACCGAACTCGAACGACACGATCCCGGCCTTTTGCTGCGCCTGCCCGATGATCCTGAGCCCGTCCATGCCGGCGAGACGGAGCATGGCGTAATCCAGCAGCTCCTTTTCATGAGCGGCAATCCTGTCGAGGCCGACGGCGGTGACGTAGTCGATCGCGGCACCGAGCCCAACGGCTTCGACGATCGGCGGCGTACCGGCCTCGAACCGCGCCGGCGGCTCCCGGTAGGTGGTCTTTTCGAACGTGACTAAAGAGATCATGTCCCCTCCGCCTTCGAAGGGCGGCATCTTCTCCAGCCATTCCGGCTTGCCCCACAGCACGCCGATGCCGGTCGGGCCGTAAAGCTTGTGGCCGGTCCAGACGTAGAAGTCGCAGTCCAAATCCTGCACATCGACCCCTTCGTGGACAATGCCCTGGGCGCCGTCGAACAGGACGGGAGTGCCGTTGTCATGGGCCAGCCGGACGATTTCCTTCACCGGCGTGACGGTCCCCAGCACATTGGAGACGTGGGTAACCGCGACCAGCCTGGTCCTGGGGCTAAGCAGTTTCTCGAACTCGCCGATCAGGAAATTGCCGGCATCGTCGATGGGCGCCACCTTGATTTCTACCCCTGTGCGGTCGCGCAACAACTGCCAGGGAACGATGTTGGCGTGGTGCTCCATCACCGAGACGATGATTTCGTCTCCTTCCTCCAGCAGCGAGCCGAAGGAATGGGCCACCAGATTGAAGGCCCCGGTGGCGCTATGGGTGAAGACGATTTCATCCGGGCTTTCGGCGTTCATGAACCGGGCCACCTTCGCCCGGGCGTTTTCGTAGTTTTCGGTCGCCACCTGGCTGAGGTAATAGGTGCCCCGGTGCACGTTGGCGTACTGGCTCTCGTAGGCCCGTGTCATGGCGTCGATGACCGCCCGCGGCTTCTGGGCGCTGGCGGCGCTATCCAGGAAGACCAGCGGCTTGCCGTTGACCTCCAGCGACAAGGCCGGAAAGTCGCGGCGGACCGCCTCGACGTCGAAGGCGCCGGTGCGGACGGGTTCGGTAAAGTTCACGACGTTGGTCATACTTCTTCCGTTTCCTGGGCGTGGGCGAGCCAATTGCCGACGGCGTCCCGAAGCAGCGGCTCGATGGGCTCCCCCTCGACATTGTCTATCACTTCGCCGAGAAACGCCTCGACCAGCATGCCGCGGGCCTGCCCCTCGGGGATGCCGCGGGCGCGGAGATAGAACAGGGCGTCGCCGTCAAGCTCGCCGGCGGTCGCGCCGTGGGAGCATTTGACGTCGTCGGCGAGGATTTCGAGCTGAGGCTTGGTATCGATCTCGGCCTTGTCCGACAACAACAGGGTCTTGTTGGTCATCCGGCCATCGGTGCCGTCGGCGCCGGCCTCGACCCGGATGTTGCCCTGAAACACGGCCCGCGCCGAGTCCGTCAGGGCGCCCTTGTAGAGCTGTTCGGAGGTGGAGTTCCTGGTCGCGTGGCGGACGACGGTGGTGTTGTCGAGGACCTGCGATCCGTCACCGAGATACACACCGTTGAGCCGGGCGGCGGCACCGCCGGCCGTCAGGCCGACCTGGACCTCGTCGCGGGCGACCGCCGCGCCCTGCTGAAGGACGAAACTGTCATAGATCCCGCCGTTATCGATCCTGGCGCGGACGGTGTTGACGTGGACGCTGCCGGCGCCTTGCCGCTGAACCCGCCGGTGCTCGACGGCGGCGCCCCCGGCAACGGTGATCATGGTCGCGCCATTGAAAAACTGCCGCGAGGGAGCGGCGCCCAGATGGGTTTCGATGACCTGCACCCGGCTGCCGGCGCCGGCGATGATCATGTTGCGGGGCTGGCGGACCGCCGCGGTATCGCCGCCGGTATCGGCAAAGACGATCTCCAGCGGCTCGGCGATTTCCGCCTTCTCCGCCACCTCGGCCACATAGCCGTCTTCGAGGAACGCCCCGTTGAGCGCCAGCAGCGGCTGATCCTGGCCGAGGTCGCCGAGACGCGGCTGGATCAGGTCCGCACCGCCTTCCAGGCGGTCGGCGAGCGGCGTGAACCGTAGGCCGCCGACATCCAGAAGCCGCGACAGGTCATCCCGGAAAACGCCGTCGACGAACACGATGCGCGGTCCGGCGCCGATGGCATCCGGCAGATCGACGGCGGCGCCCCCATCGCCGGGGGTTCCGGAAAAGTCGAAGCCGTCAAGGGCGCGAAGATTGGTGTACTTCCACTCCTCAACCTTGGGCGTCGGCAGGCCGGTCTCGCCGAACGATCGGACGGCCGCCTCGCGGAGACCGGCGAGCCATTCGATCCGCTGTCCGGGCAGCGTCTCGCGGACCGCATCGTAGCGGTCGAGCATCGCCTGGCTTGCCGAGGTAATGCTCATCTATGCGGCCGCCTTCGAAAACCCGGCATAACCCTTCTCCTCGAGCTCGCGGGCCAGATCGGCGCCGCCCGAGGCGACGATCCTGCCATCGGCCAGGACATGGACGCGGTCGGGGATGATGTAGTCCAGCAAACGCTGATAGTGGGTGATCACCAGCATCGACCGCTCCGGCGACCGCAAGCCGGTGACGCCCTCGCCGACGATTTTCAGGGCATCCACATCGAGGCCGCTGTCGGTCTCGTCGAGCACCGCGAACGAGGGGCGGAGCACCGCCATCTGCAACACCTCGTTGCGCTTTTTCTCACCGCCGGAGAAGCCGACATTGACGGCGCGCTTCAGCAATTCGTCGGTGATGTTCAGGGTCGCGGTCTGTTCACGGACGAACTTGAGGAACTCCATGGCATCCAGCTCGTCCTCGCCCCGGTAGGCGCGGATGGCGTTGAGCGAGGTCTTGAGGAAGTTCATGGTCGAGACGCCGGGAATTTCCACCGGATACTGGAAGGCGAGAAACAGGCCTTCGCCGGCGCGCTCGTCGGGCTCCATCTCCATCAGGTCCCTGCCGTTGAACAGGATCGACCCTTCGGTCACCTCGTAGCCGTCACGGCCGGCGATCACATAGGACAACGTGCTCTTGCCCGAGCCGTTGGGCCCCATGATGGCGTGGACCTCGCCCGGCCCCATGGTCAGGTCGAGGCCCTTGAGGATGGGCTTTCCGTCGACGCTGGCGTGCAGATCTTTAATTTCCAACATAATTCTTATGAACTCTTCCGGCTGATGGTCATTAATGGACATTCATGGACAAAAATAGACATTTGATGACTTGGTTAAATTCCAATTTGCCCCCTATCCGACGCTTCCCTCGAGGCTGATTCCGACCAGCTTCTGCGCCTCGACGGCGAATTCCATGGGCAGTTCCTGCAGCACCTCGCGGCAGAATCCGTTGACGATCAGGGCGACGGCTTCCTCCTCGCCGATGCCCCGCTGGCGGCAATAGAACAATTGGTCGTCGCTGATCTTCGAGGTCGTCGCCTCGTGCTCGACCTGGGCGGAGCGGTTGCGGCTCTCGATATAGGGCACCGTGTGGGCGCCGCACTCCGATCCGATGAGCAGCGAATCGCACTGGGAATAATTTCGCGCGCCCGAGGCATTGGGCATCATCTTCACCAGCCCGCGGTAGGTGGCCTGGGACTTGCCCGCCGAAATGCCCTTGGAAATGATCCTCGATTTGGTGTCCTTGCCGAGATGGATCATCTTGGTGCCCGTATCGGCCTGCTGGAAATTGTTGGTGATGGCGATGGAATAGAACTCGCCCACCGACCGGTCGCCCTGCAGGATACAGCTCGGATACTTCCAGGTAATCGCCGAGCCGGTCTCGACCTGGGTCCAGGAAATCTTGGAATCGTCGCCCCGGCAGGCGCCCCGCTTGGTGACGAAGTTGTAGATGCCGCCGACACCGTTTTCGTCGCCGGGATACCAGTTCTGAACCGTCGAGTATTTGATCTCCGCGTCCTTGTGGGCGACCAGTTCGACGACCGCCGCGTGGAGCTGGTTCTCGTCCCGCATCGGCGCGGTGCAGCCTTCGAGGTAGCTCACGTACGAGCCCTCGTCGGCGACGATCAGCGTCCGCTCGAACTGGCCCGTATTGGCCGCGTTGATCCGGAAATAGGTGGAGAGCTCCATCGGGCAGCGCACCCCTTTCGGGATGTAGACGAACGACCCGTCCGTGAAGACCGCGCAATTGAGCGTCGCGAAGAAATTGTCCGAATAGGGAACGACGGAGCCGAGATATTCCTTCACCAGCTCCGGATGGTCCTTCACCGCCTCGGAGATCGAGCAGAAGATCACCCCATGGGCGGCGAGGGTCTCCTTGAACGTCGTCGCCACCGAGACGCTGTCGAACACCGCGTCCACGGCAACGTTCTTCACCCCGGCGAGCACCTCCTGTTCGTGCAGGGGAATGCCGAGCTTCTCGTACGTGGCCAGCAGTTCCGGGTCCACGTCGTCGAGGCTTTCCGGGCCGTCTTCCGCCGACTTGGGCGCCGAATAGTAATAGGCGTCCTGATAGTCGATGGGCGGATAGCCGACCTTGGCCCAGTCCGGCTCCTCCATGGTCAGCCAGTGCGCATAGGCCTTGAGACGCCAGTCGAGCAGCCATTGGGGCTCCTCCTTCCTGGCCGAGATGAACCGGATGATGTCCTCGTTCAGTCCCTTGGGCGCCGTATCCGTGTCGATATCGGTGACGAAGCCGTATTTGTACTTTTCGACTTCCCGGACCGTTTGGACGGTTTCCTGAGTAACTGCCATTGTATTTCTCGTTTCCCTCCGGGCCTGACCGGGATTCCGGTCATTCGGCCGCCACGGAACTCGCGGCGCCCTTTGTACGTAGTTGCGTGATCGCCTCGATCAAGCGATCGCCGGCGATATTGATTTCCTCGGCGGTGGTGAAGCGCCCGAGCCCGATGCGCAGGCTGCCCTCCGCCTGTTCGTCGGTGAGGCCGAGGGAGCGCAGAACGTGCGAGGATTCGGACTCCGCCGACGAGCACGCCGAGCCCGACGACACGGCGATGTCCGGCATGGCGGCCATCATCGCGTCGGCCGGCAGTCCCTCGACGCTGATATTGAGGTTTCCGGCAATCCGTTTTTCGGCGTGACCGTTGAGCTTGATGCCCGGCACCGCTTCGGTGATCCGCCGGAGCAGGCCGTCGCGGAGCACACGGAGGCGGTCCGCCTCGCCGGCCATCTCCTCGGCCGCGATCGCGCAGGCGGCGCCGATGCCGACGGCCAGCGGCGCCGGGACGGTGCCCGGACGCACCCCCTGCTCCTGCCCGCCGCCGCTGAAGATGGGCGCCACCCGGACCTCCGGATCTTCCCGCTTGTAGAGCGCGCCGACGCCCATGGGCCCATACAGCTTGTGGCCGGAAATGCTCAGCAGATCGATGTTCATCTCCCGCACATCGAGCGGGATCTTGCCGGCGGCCTGGGCCGCGTCGGTATGCAGAAAGGCGCCCGCCTCCCGGCAGATGGCGCCGATTTCGGCCATCGGCTGGATCACGCCGACCTCGTTCTGCACCGCCATGACGGAGACCAGCAGCGTGTCCCCGGTGACCGCGGCCCGAAGCTCGCCGAGATCGATCATGCCCTCGGCGTCCACCGGCAGATAGGTTATGTCGAAACCCTGATCGTCGAGTTCCAGCACCGAGTTCAACACGCACAGGTGCTCGGTCACGCAGGTGACCACATGGCGGCGGGTGTTGTGGCGCTCCAGGGCCGCGCCCTTGATGGCGATGTTGTTGGATTCGGTCGCGCCCGAGGTGAAAAATATTTCGTGAGGCCGGGCGCCGATCAGCCGGGCGACCTGCGCGCGCGCCGCCTCGACGGCCTCGCTCGCCTCGGCGCCGAAGGCATGGCTGTCCGAATGGGGATTGCCGAACTTGCCGGAAAAATAGGGCAGCATGGCCTCGACCACCCGCGGATCGGCGGGCGTGGTCGCCTGATTGTCCAGATAGATGCGCTGTTGCTGGTTCATCCCGGGAACCCCCTCACGCCGCGCTCGCCTGGACGCCGCCGCCCCGGGTCCGGCCGTGAAGTTCCGACCAGGCCGAAACGAAGGCCTGGACATCGTCCTCCGTCGAGTCCCAGCCCAGGCTCACCCGGATGGACGATCGGGCGAGATCGTCGGGCGCCCCCATGGCGGCAAGCACATGGGACGGCTCGACCTTGCCCGACGAGCAGGCCGAACCGGCACTGACCATCACCTGGGCCAGGTCGAGGGAAATGACCTGGGTCTCGCTGGGCAGGCCCGGGACGCCGAAACACAGGGTGTTGGGCAGCCGCTCGGCACGCGCGCCGAAGAAAACCGCTTCGGGCGCGGCCGCGCCGATCCGCAGTTCCATATCGTCGCGCAGTTCCTCGACGGCATCGTAGCAGGCCATCGAGGTGCAGGCCGCGTCGAGCGCCGCGCCGAAGGCGGCGATCCCGGGAACGTTCTCGGTCCCCGCCCGGTGTCCCCGCTCCTGGCCGCCGCCCCGTATCTGGGCTTCGAGGCCGAGGCCGTCACGAACGATCAAGGCGCCGGCGCCCTGCGGACCGCCCAGTTTGTGGGACGACACGGTCATCATGTCGGCGCCGATCCGGGTCATGTCCACGGGCAGCTTGCCCGCCGCCTGAACCGCATCGGTGTGCAGCAGCGCCCCATGCCGGTGGGCGATCTCGGCCGCCGCCGCCACGGGCTGGACCACGCCGGTTTCGTTGTTCGCCAGCATGACGGAAACCAGCGCCGGCGTATTATCCTCGGCCAGCAGGGTCTCGAGGGCGGCAAGGTCGACGACGCCGTCACCGTCCGCCGGGATGATTTCGGCCCCAGGCGCGGCTTCCAGGACGGACGGATGCTCGATCGCCGACACCACAAGGCGTTTCCGTCCGGCGCCCTTGATCGCCAGGTTATTGGCTTCCGTGCCGCCGCTGGTGAACACCACTCCGGCCGGCGCCGCGCCGAGCGCCCCGGCCACCTGTTCCCGTGCGGTCTCCACATGCGCGCGCGCCCGGCGCCCGGCCCCATGCACCGAGGACCCGTTGCCCGTCTCGGCTAGCAGGCGGGTCATGATCTCGGCGGCTTCGGGGCGAAGCGGCGCCGTCGCGTTATAGTCGAGATAAGCGCTCACAAGCTGGTTCCGTTGGCTATTCGCAGTCAATTGGCGGCGGCCGGACCGATGCCGGCCCAAACCGGCCCGGCTATTCCGCGGGTACCGGCTGGGGTTGCGGGGGCGGCGCCATGGGAACCGGCTGCCCGATCACCACATCCGGCGCGCTCAGCAGACCGCTGGTCCCCAGAACCCGGTTCTCGATCACGTCCTCGAGGCTGATCGAGCTCAGGTAGAGGTAAATCTGGTTGCCCAGCTCCTCCCACAAGTCGTGGGTCAGGCAGCGGCTGCGGTCGGTGTGGCATCCCTCGGGCGAGCCCGGCGTACAACGGGTGGCCTTGATCGGCTCGTCGACCGCCAGGATGATGTCGGAAATCCGCATCTCGCTGGCGGCGCGGGCCAGCTGATAGCCGCCGCCCGGGCCCCGGACGCTCTTGACCTGGGACCCCTTGCGGAGCTTGCCGAACAGCTGCTCCAGATAGGAAAGCGAAATATCCTGACGCTCGGCGATGTCGGCCAGCGCGACGGGCTTGTCCTCTCGGCTTTGACGGGCCAGATCAACCATTGCCATGACGGCGTAACGGCCCTTGGTGCTCAGCTTCACTAGCTGTCTCCTTCAATTGCTGCGATCGCCCAGGCCCTCGGCCGGGGACGATCAGTCATTCCCGGTGCGGGTCAGCGGGTCTTCTTCTCTTTCTCCGCCTTGGCCGCGGTCGCTGTCCTCTTCTTGATTGTTCATTGTGTCGCGGGCGCCGTTGCCCCGGCGCTTCAGCTCTTGGTTTTCGCGCTCGAGGCCGTCGATGCGCGCCGTCAGTTCCTGCAATTGGCTGCGCAGGCTCTCGAAACTCTTGGCCACCGGATCGGGCAGGTCGTCGGTCGGGGTGCCGTAGGCGGTGAAGTTGTCGTCCCGGGACCTGCCCTTGGCCATGACGATCCTGGCCGGGATGCCGACCATGGTGGCGCCTTCGGGCACGTCCTTCAGCACCACGGCGTTGGCGCCGATGCGCGAGCCTGCGCCGAGGGTGATGGGCCCCAGGACCTGCGCGCCCGAGCCGACAATGACCCGGTCGCGCACCGTCGGGTGGCGCTTGCCCTTCTCCAGCGTCGTACCGCCGAGGGTCACGCCCTGGTAGAGGGTCACGTCGTCGCCGATCTCCGAGGTCTCGCCGATCACCACGCCGGTGCCGTGGTCGATGAACATCCGGCGCCCGATGGTCGCGCCGGGATGAATTTCAATGCCGGTGACCACCTTGGCGAAGTTGGAAACGAACCGGGCGATCAGATGAAAGCCCTTGCGCCAGAACAGGTTGGAAAACCGGTAATACAGAATGGCGTGATAGCCGGGATAGCACAGAAACACTTCGAGCTTGGACCGCGCCGCCGGGTCCCGCTCCATGAACGATTGAATATCTTCGTGAAGTCTCTTGAAAAAGCGCTGCTTCATTGTGCTAGTATCCGCCGCCCATTCGTCCGGAGTGACGGCCGTGGAAACGGAGGTCCCGCCGTCCAAATGATGTTACGAGGTCTAATCCCGGGTAATTTAGTCGGGTATATAGATTATCCGACTAAATTAGTCAATTAAAAAAGCGCGCTTTTTTGGGGAAAATTAAGGTAAATCGATCAAATTCGTGGGTCTGAATTAACCACTTGACCCGCTTTCGGAAACACGTCCCGCTACCAGGAACCCGTCAATTCGATGCCCGAAGTCATCTTCAACGGTCCCGACGGCCGCCTCGAAGGCCGCTATCACCAGAGCAAAACGCCCAACGCGCCCATCGCGATCGTGCTGCATCCGCACCCCCTCCACGGCGGCAACATGAACAACCGCGTCGTCTACACGGTGTTCAACGCCTTCGCCGACCGGGGGTTCTCGGTACTCAGGTTCAATTTCCGGGGCGTCGGCAAATCGCAGGGCGCCTTCGATGCCGGGGTCGGCGAGTTGAGCGACGCGGCCTACGCCTTCGACTGGATGCAGCAGATCAATCAGAACAGCCGGTTCTGCTGGATCGGCGGCTATTCCTTCGGGGCGCTGATCGCCATGCAGTTGATGATGCGGCGCCCGGAAATCGGGGGCTTCATCTCGGTGTCGCCGCCGGCCAGCACCGAGGACTTCACCTTCCTCGCGCCTTGCCCCTCGTCGGGGCTGATCGTCCACGGCGACAAGGACGAGCAGGTTCCCCTGGACGCGGTAAACAGGCTGGCGACCAAACTCGACAATCAGAAGAACATTTCGGTGGGGCTCAGCGTCATCCAGGGCGGCGATCATTTCTATCAGGACAAGCTGGACAAGCTCGACCGCGAAGTCGGCGCCTATCTCGACGAGGCGCTGAAGCCGGCCGAGGACGCCGACGCCTGAGCC
>CAZUGT010000005.1:0-35456 GCA_964620095.1 uncultured Rhodospirillaceae bacterium
GAGGGGGAGGTCGAGACGACCGGCAATCGCCGGGCGTCGAGGGTGGGGGGTATGTTGGGTTCACACCATGGCGTGCCCGGCAGTCCGCAACACGCGCAGCGCGGCTCAATCGAGGCCGGAGCCTAGTCCCGGGGCTCTATCGGCTTCCGCGCTTCTTCCAGCAGCCAATCCATGAAGGCCCTGATTTCGGGACGCGCCAATTTCGATTCCGGCAGGATGATGTACCACGCCATATCGGTCGGCAGCTCGATGTCGAAGGGGATGACCAGTGTCGACATCTCGAGTTCCTGTCCGGCGATGACTTTTGGGGCGAGGACGACGCCCTGTCCGGCGATCGCCGCGTTCAGCGCCGCCGTACCGTCGTTGAGGAAAATCCCCCTGTTCAGATCGACATCGCTGACGCCGGCAATCTCCAGCCAGTCCGCCCAGCGGGTATTGAGCCGGCCGGTCGCCGGGGTGAAATGAATGAGCTGATAATGGCGCAGGTCGCCCGGTTCCTTCAGCGGCGGGTCGGCGCCGAGGAGCCTCGGGCTGCACAAGGGCACCACCTGCTCCCGCAGCAGGAATTCAGTGTGGAATCCGGGCACCTCCCCGCTGGTCAGCCGGATGGCCAGGTCGATGCCCTGCTGCTCCAGCCCCACCAGTTCGCGGGAGGTTGAAATTCTGATGTCGACATCGGGGCTCGCCGCCATCCATCGGGGAAGACGCGGGACCAGCCAACGGGAGGCGAAACCGCCGACCGTGCTGCAGGATATGTAATCGCTGTGCTGCAGTTTCCGGCACGCCCGCACGGCGCCTTCCAACTCCCGGAACCCGTCCTCGATCCCGGGCAGCAATTGACGGCCCGCCTCGGTCAGTTCGGTGTGGCGGCCTTCGCGGCTGAACAACCGCTGGCCGAGATGAGCTTCGAGATTCTTGATCTGCTGGCTGACCGCCGCAGGGGTGACGTGCAGTTCCTCGGCGGCCTCGGCAAAGCTCAGGTGCCGTCCCACCGCGCAGAAGGCGCGGAGGGCGTTAAGGGGAGGGAGTTGGGTTTCGCCAGCCATATTTAAGAAAATCTAATGTCGTTACTTAGAAAAAGCAATTAGGAGGCCAAATCCGTTCAGAATATATATATCGCCGTAAAGACGTCGGCGATTACGTGTGAAAGGACGGGCCATGTCGGTTGAGCTGCCGGAAAAATTCGAAACCCTGGTTCGGAACGCCAAACAGGATTGGCTGGATACGCGGGGCATTACCCGGGACGAGCTTCGGACCTTCATCGAGGGCCGGGTGACCCGGGACAAGGAATTCGCGCCGGAGGTCGGCGGGGACGCGCCCGATTTCGAGGCCGAGATCCTCGACGAGAAGGGCAAGCGGACCGGCGAGATGATGCAACTGTCGTCCCGGTTCGGCTCGCCCATCGGGCTTATCTTCGGCTCCTATACGTGACCGCCTTTCCGGGACGGGGCCGTGCGCCTCGACGAACTGGCAAAATCGTTCGGCGGCAAGGTCGAGTTTTTCGGCGTTTACATCCGCGAAGCCCACGCCGAGGGCGAGGACCAGGTGATCCGCAATCTCGATGAAAACGTGATCTTCGAACAGCCGGAGACCGCGGACGAACGGGCGGAAGTCGCCGCGGCCTGCATGCTGCGCTACAACTTCTCGTTTCCCATGCTGCTCGACGGGATGGATAACGACGCCGAGCAAAAGTATCAGTCCTGGCCCGACCGGCTGTATATCATCGGCAGCGACGGCAAGATCGCCTATCGGGGCGGCATGGGGCCGCTCTATTTCAACGTCGACGAGTTCGAACAGGAACTGAGCAAGTTGGTGAACTGATCGCCTTTCCGACCGCCACACGCGGCTGTAAGGCGCGGCAACCGATTGGCACGGCGTTCGGACGGCGGACGAAATGATCTGGGAACTTGGTCGGGGTTCGGCGTTGACCGATGATGCGGAAGCGAATGTACAAGGCATGTGGCCTGAGCCATAATAAATCTCACAATATGAAGAACTGAACAATTCTCGAAATACGGACAATTCAGGTTTCACGGATTTAAAAATGGGAGAACTTATGATGTCCAGAACGCTAAAGACTACGCTTACTGCCGGCCTCGCCGCCGGCGTGATGGCGCTTGGCGCGTCGTCCGTTTCGGCGCAGGGTATCCTGAAGGGTGACACGGGCGGCGTGGGAAGTGTGAACCACACCTTCATGATCGTCCTGTCGACGACCCTGCAGAAGAAGGCCGGTATCAATTTGCAGGTGAATGAGGGTCAAACCCTTACCAAGTCGGCCATTAAACTCGGCCAGGGCAAAATCGACGTATCGGTGGTGCCTCCGGTCATGGTGCCCTGGATGCACAAGGGAACCCGTTTCTACAAGGCCAATCCGGAGACCGCCAAGAAGGCCATCAACAACATCCGTCTGATCCTTGCCTATGGTTCAGGCGTCCGCCACTACATGGTTTGGGAAGATTCCGGCATCAAGACCTGGGCCGATATCAAAGGAAAGCGTGTCTTCGTCGGTCCGCCGCGGGGCGGCGCTTCGCCGGTCGCCATTCAGGCGATCAAGATTAATTCGGGCCTCGTGAACAAGAAGGACTACAAGGAAATCCGGATGCCCTGGAACGCAGGCATCCAGGCCATGGCCGACGGCAAGCTGGACGTGTTCGTCCGCCCGGCCGGCATCGGCGCGGCGTCGATCGACCAACTCGGGGCCAAGCGGAAATTCCGTCTCCTCGCCGTCGACCGGAAGGCGCCGGGGATGGATAAGTTCATGGCCCGGGATGATCGTGTGTTTTTGACGATTCGCGCCGGGACCTACAAGAATCAGTCCAACAACGATGTGGACATTCTCGTTGACGGCTTCCGCCATCAATTGGCCGTGCGGAAGGATATGAGCGACGAGATGGTCTACAAGATCACCAAGACGCTCTTCGACAATCTCCAGGCAATGAAGAAATCGGCCGTCACCTTGCGTGACATAACCCTGGAAGATCCCTTTTCCGGCGGCAATATCCCGCTGCACCCGGGCGCGGTCCGGTACTACAAGGAACAGGGTAAGAAAATCCCGGCCAACTTGATGGCCGGCGGCTAGACCGATCCAGCCGGGGTCAACACCGGTGTAGAAACTCGGATATGGGGGTGGCCGCGCGGACAGCGCGGCCGCCCCTTCCGAGGTCGAACTACTCATACTTTCAAACCATCGTCCAAATACGGGCCAAACCGGTTCCGGCGCGCGATTGCGGGGGTATTGATGAACGCACAGGTTTCCCAGGGCCAAGGACAGCTCTTGATCCGCATCGCGGCGTTCGCCGTCGCTCTGGTCATCGCCTTGACGGGAATTCTCAATTCCATGCCGACCTATGGGTTTTTTACGCCCATCGGGCCGTTTCCCGCCATCGTCCTCCGCCCCATCTTCGTCGGAGCCGCCGTCTTCCTGGTCCTGGCCAACAGTTCGTTCACCAGCACCTTTGCCGAGCGGTGGCCGAACCGAAAATGGCTGGGCACCGTCATCGACGTCGCCTTGTTGCTGCTCGCCTGGTGGGTTCTCTGGGAATATTACGACCTCCAGATTTCCGAAGAGCAGGGCGGCTTCATCGACATCGGAATGTTCCAATTCTCGGTCTCGCTGATCGCCGCGGGCGTCTTCATCGTACTGAGCTGGAAGATCTGGGGCGCGCCCCTGTCGATCATCGGCATCCTGGCCCTGGTGTATTTCTACACCGGTGAATATTGGCCGTGGATTTTCGAGACCGCCCGGGTCGACCTGCCCGAAACCTCGGAAGACCTCTGGTACAACCAGGGGGACGGTATTCTCGGCACCATCATGGGGATCATCATCTTCACGGTGTTCCCGTTCATCATGCTGGGCACCATGCTGGAGCGAACCGGCGGCGGACGTTCGCTGATCAAGCTCGCGGTTCACGTCACCAAGGGATTCCGCGGCGGCCCCGCCCATTCCGCCATCCTGGCGTCGAGCCTGTTCGGCACCATGTCGGGCGGCTCGGTCACGAACGTGGTGGCGACCGGCGTCATCACCATCCCGATGATCAAGCAGCGGGGGTTCTCGCCGTCCTTCGCGGGCGGGGTCGAAGCGACCGCATCGAGCGCCGGGCAGATCATGCCGCCGATCATGGGCGCGGCGGCGTTCGTGATGTCGGACCTGACCGGCATCAGCTACCTAACCATCATTGCCGCGGCCCTGCTGCCGGCATTGGCCTATTACGCCAGCCTGTTCACCAGCGTCGTGTTCGAGGCCCGCCGGCTGGGCGTCGAGGTCGGCAGCGAGGACCTCGACCGGCCGGAGCTCAAGGTCACTTCGCAGGATTACGTCAACCTCGTCATGGTGGTCGTGCCCATCGCCGTGGTGGTCTTCTCCCTGTTGGAGGGGCTGTCCGCCGCGGGCGCCGGCATGACGGCGTTCTTCGCCATCATTCCATTGAGCTTCTTCAACCCCGAAGTCCGCAAGCGGCCGTTCATCATCATCGACGCCCTGTCCCAGGCCGGGCTCACCTTCGGCCGGTTGTTGATGGCCATCGCCGTCGTCGGCATCGTCGTCGCGGTCCTGGGCGCGACCGGGCTGCCCAAGGATTTCGTCATCCTCATCGACGCGGTATCCGGCGGCAACCTGTTCCTCACCCTGCTGGTCACGGCCGCCGCCGCCCTGATGCTGGGGATGGGCATGCCGACGCTGCCGGCCTACCTCACCATCGTGCTGATCCTGGGTCCGGCGATGCAGAACCTGGGCCTGACGGTGCTGGCCGCGCACCTGTTCGTCCTCTACTACGCGGTGGCGTCCTCGATCACCCCGCCGGTCGCCGTCGCGGCCTACGCCGCCGCGTCCATCGCCGATGCGCCGCCGATCCGGACGGCCGTGATGGCG
The DNA here is from genome assembly GCA_964620095.1 of uncultured Rhodospirillaceae bacterium. Classification (GTDB taxonomy): domain Bacteria; phylum Pseudomonadota; class Alphaproteobacteria; order Rhodospirillales; family UBA2165; genus JAJDXO01. The sequence goes on from CAZUGT010000005.1 coordinate 4,868, forward strand.
CTCCGCGTCGGTCTGGTGAAATTCGCCGTGCCCTTCATCTTCGCCTACTACCCGGTGATCCTGATCGTGGATGTCGTCTTCCCGGAGGGTCAGAGCTTCGCGTGGGTTGATTTCGTGTCCGTCCTGTTCCGGGTGCTGGTGTTCATTTATCTGATCTCGAGTGCGGTGATTTCCTTCGATCAACGGCGGCTGCCGGCTTGGGAAGCGGGCCTCCGCATACTCCTCGCGATCCTGGTTATGGTGACGTTGCCGGGCATCCACTGGCCGGCGACGGCGGCGGCCTTGGCCTATATCGCCTGGCACCAGTTCGCGTTCGGGCGGAAGGCGGCCGCGGCGACCTGACGGCAGGAGGAAATCATGGCATCGGAAGGCTATCACGACCGGCAGAACTTCGAGATGGAGCACTGGCCCGAGCTGAGGGAGAAGATGAACAGCGTCTTCAAGCTCGTGTTTCCCGGCCGGGAGATCACGGGTGAGCTCAAGCAGTTCGTCTTCACCGCGGCGAGCATGTCCCACGGCAGCCTCCACTGCCAGTCCCACGGCTCCTACCACCTCCATCGGATCGACGTGCCGGACGAAAGGATTCAGGCGCTGTGGAACTACGACGAGTCCGACCGGTTCTCGGATGCCGAACGCGCCGCGATCGACCTGGCATTCGCCGCCGGCTCGGCGCCCAGCACCGTGAAGCCGGAGCATTTCGAGGAGCTCCGCAAGCATTATTCGGACATGCAGATCATCGAGATATTGGCGGTGATCGCGGTCGGCGGATTCCTCAACCGCTGGAACGATACCATCGGCACGGTGACCGACAACGAGTCGATCGAGTTCGCCGATAGGGTGCTGAGGCCGGTGGGCTGGGAGCCCGGGAAACACGTCGGCGCGGCCGAGGAACAGCGCAAGGCCCACCCCATCACGCTGGGCTGGACCAACAAGTAGGCCCCGGATGGCCTATTTGGCGGCCTATTCCCATGGCTGAAGAGTTGGCGTTCGATTACGTCATCGTCGGTGCCGGGTCGGGCGGATGCGTCATGGCGCACCGGCTGATCCGGGACGGGAGATTTTCCGTGGCGCTGGTCGAGCGCGGCCGGATGGACGACAACCGGTGGATCCATATTCCCGCCACCTATTTCAAGGCCCATCAGTCCCAGGACATCGACGCGGTGCTGTCAGAGCCCGACGAAACCCTGGACGGCAAGCGGTTCGCCGTTCCCCAGGGAAATGTCGTCGGCGGCGGATCGTCGGTCAACGCCATGATCTACATGCGCGGCCAGGCCCGGGACTACGACGAATGGGACGATCTTCACGGCTGCACCGGCTGGCGGTACGAGGACGTGTTGCCCGTCTTCATGCGCCACGAGCGGAACATGAACCTGGGTGCGCCCTATCACGGCCGGGACGGGCAGCTGGTCGTCGCCGATCCCGAATACAAGCATCCGATCAACGAGATCATGCTGGATGCCGCCCAATCGGCCGGGTTGGCGTGGTCCGACGACTTCAACGGCGAAAAGCAGGAGGGCGCCGGATGGTATCAGGCGACCGCCCATGCCGGACGCCGGCAGTCGGCGGCCACCTGCTTCCTGAAGCCCGTCATCGGCCAGGAACAGTTGACGGTGATGACAAACGCCGTCGCCGGGAAAATCCGTTTCAACGGCCGGCGGGCCGAAGCGCTCGAAGTCAAACGGGACGGCCGGGAATTCGTTCTCCGCGCCCTGAAGGAGATCATCCTGACGGCGGGGTCCTTCCACAGCCCGAAACTCCTGATGCTGTCCGGCGTCGGGCCGGCCGCCGGCCTCGATCGTCACGGCATCGAGACCGTTCACGATGCCCCGGAGGTCGGCGCCAACTACCACGATCACGTCGGCACCCCGGTCACCTACAAGCTCAGGAACGCCAAGGGCTATCACAACGCCGACAAGGGCCTCGCGGCGGTGAGGCACGGGATCGAGTACTTCCTGCTCAAGCGCGGGCTGCTCGCCTCCAATCTGCTGGCGGCGGGCGCGTGCGTGGATACGGACGGAGACGGCCGGGCCGACGTGCAATATAATTTCGCGCCGTTCGCCCCCGGCGCCCCGGGGGAGGGGCCTTTGCCCACGCACTCCCTCCACCTCCATCCGCTGACCATGCGGCCGACCTCCCGGGGCCGGCTGGTATTGGCGTCCACCGACCCCGAAGACCCGCCGACATTCGAGGCCCGGGTTCTGCAGACCGAGGAGGATCTGGACACGCTCCGCCGCGGCATCCGGTTCGCCCGGAAGATTTGCGAGCAGCCGGGGCTCAAGGAAATCCTCGGCGACATGATTTGGCCGGGGCCCGATATCTCGGTCGCCGTCGGGTCCAACAACCTCGACGACGCGATCAGGAAGCAGGCGCGGACCGCCTACCATCCCGCCGGCACCTGCCGGATGGGCAGCGATCAAGGCGCCGTCGCCGACGTGCGGCTGAAGGTCAACGGCATCGACGGCGTCCGGGTCGCCGACTGTTCCGTCATGCCTCAGCTCGTTTCCGGGAACACCAATGCGCCGACCATGATGATCGCCGATCGCGGCGCCGACTTCGTCCTGGAGGACGCCTAGGGCCTACTCGGCCGCCTGGCGGTTGTTCTCTTCGTGGAGACGCTTGACGATGGTCCGGACGGCCATCAGCGCGCGGTCGGCCTGGATGGGGATCGGCTTGAGTTCGCCGTGCTGGGTGATCACCCGCTGCTGCGCCTCGATCATCTCCACGTCTTCCATGATCACCTGGGTGTTTTCGACGATCGCCTGTTCCGTGAGCTCGTCCTCGTCGAGCCGGAAGTCCCGCGCCCAGCCCAGCCAGAAATGCGACGTGGTCTCGGTCTCAGGCGTGATCGGGTTGATCACTTTGGCGGTCAGTTTCTTGGTGGAATCTATGAATTTGGATTCAATTTCCAGCACCGAAGGCGGCCACCAGATGTAGTCGGTGCATCGGTCGATCAAACCGGTAAACCCGCCCCAACCGACGATGAACGGCCCCGGCTCCACGTCGTAGAGGTAGCGCCGTCCCCTGACCATATTCCCCTCGACGGTGAATTCCATTTCCGGCGGCGCATCTTTGGACGAGGCCGAGCCGATGGACTCCTTGTGGGTGAAAGCCAGATGGCTCAAATCGAGCAGGTTGTCGACGAACAGCTGGGCCGCCCCCTTGACATGGAAATACTTCTGGAAACCCGACCACTCTTCGCTGTCGAAGTAGGGCAGGCTCGGGATTTCGGAGACCGGCTTGGGTACGCCCCGGCCGATCCACACCCACACCCATCCGTCGCTTTCGGCAACCGAATAACGTTTGATTTTCGCCGCCTCCGGGGCCTTGTCCTGGCCCGGCACCTCGATGCACTGGCCGGTATGGTCGAACAGCATACCGTGGTATTGGCACCGGAGACGGCCGTCCTCGACGGTGCCGAGCGAGAGGGGCGCATACCGGTGGGCGCACCGGTCCTCCAGCGCCCGGAGTTCTCCCTCCGGGGAGCGGAAGAAGACGATGTCTTCGCCGCAGATCGTCCGGCCAAAGGGCGCCTCCGCCGTCACCTCGTTGGCAAGCGCGGCGGCGTACCACTGTTCCTGCAAAAAAGTGTCCGTCATGACTGCCTCGATCCGGCGCTGCCGCAAATCATATCACACGAACGCGATGCCGCCATTCACCGGCAGGTTCTGGCCGGTGATGAACCCGGCCTCGTCCGAGGCCAGGAACAGCGCCGCCCCGACCAGGTCTTCGGGCACCTCGACGCGGGGGATCGCCTGACGCGGGACGACATTGTTCCGGCGGTTCCGCTGGGTGATCTCGTTGGTCGTATTGACCTCGGTTTCCGTCGAGCCCGGCAGGATGGCGTTGACGGTGATGCCGTCGTTTCCGAGTTCGCGGGCGAGTGCGCGGGTCAAACCCACCAGCGCCGCCTTGCTGGTGATGTAGTGAGCCATGCTGATCGGCGGCGGCAGCAGGACGGTATCCGACGACAGGTTGATGATGCGGCCCCACCCGGCCTCCCGCATGGCCGCCACGGTCGCCTTCACGCAGTTGAAGGCGCCTGTGACGTTGACCTTGAGAAGCCGTTCCCACTCGTCGTCTTCGAGTTGGTCGACGGGCACGCGCCGAATGCCCGTTAGCAGCGCGGCGTTGTTGACCAGCACATCGATGCGGCCGTACGCGTCGAGGACCGTCCGGGCCATCGCCTGCACCGAGGCGGGTTCGGCGACGTCGGTTTCGATCGCCAGGGCCTTGCCACCGGCATCGGTGATTTCCCGCTCGACGTTCCGCGCGTTCTCGCCATTGATCTCGGCGATGATCGCGACCGCGCCCCGCCCGGCGAAGCCTTTCGCGAATGCCCGCCCCAAACCCTGGCCGCCGCCGGTCACAATCGCTACTCGTCCGTCCATGGTGGATCTCCTATTACGGCAGGATGGCGTTGATGATCATGGTGCGGCCCTCGGCGTTTTCGGCCCGGGCGTCCTGGAGGGCCCGTTTGAAGTCCTGGTAGCTCTCGGCCCGGACACCCCGCGCGCCCAACGGCGTCCCCAGGTCCTCGAAGACCGGCGCCTCGATCTGGAAGCCGTAGGTCAGGTCGGTCTCTTTCACCATGCCCTCCGAATAGTAGAGATGGTGCCCGTTCAGCATCGCCTGATAGCCGTTGTTGTTCATGACGACGATGGTGATGGGAAGGCCGTAATCGCGTGATGCGCCGAGGGCCTGGGTGATCGGATTGTAGAGAAAGCTGCCGTCGCCGACGAACGCCACCACCTGCCGCTCGGGCGCGCCGAGCTTCAGCCCGAGCGCCACCCCAAGCCCCTGCCCGAGGCCGCTGACCGTCTGCTTGTAGAGGGAGTTGGGCCGGGTCACCGAGAGGTGGTTTCGCATCGCCAGGAAATGCGTGATGGTTTCGTCGACGAAAACCGTATCCGGCGGCATCACCTCTTCGATGGCCGCGCTGACGGATATGGCGTTGAGGGCTCCATCCTTGGCGGCGGCGTCCCGTTTGGCCTTCAAGTCCGACATGAATTCATCGTGGACCCCGGACCATTTGTCGCGCCGTGCCTGCTTGACGGCCTCGTCCGGCCCGCCGTCATCGAGCATCCTCGTCGCGGCGCTCAATGTCGCCGTCAGGTCGCCTTCGAGATAGGCGTCGGCGTGCATGTCCTGATAGACCAGCCATTCCTTGTGAGGTTGTTCGCCGATGGCGACGATCCTGGCCGTCGTCGGACAGTTGAATGGCGGATACCAGGGCGTCCGGGATCCCACCAGCAGGACGAGATCGGCATCGGGCAGGTGATCGTAGCTCTCGATGCCGAGCCACAAGCCGTTGTCGGTCGGGAAGTTGCCGTAGGTCGACGTACGCCCGCCGATGACCGGGATGGCGGCCGCTTCGGCGAAGGCGGTCAGGGCCTCGAACGCGCCGGGAATCCGGCCCGCGAACTCGGTAATGATCACCGGGTTTTGGGCCTTGTTGATGTCGGCAATCAGTCCTTCCAGTTCGGCGGTGACGGCCTGTGTCAGGGAGGGGGGCGGTACCTGGGAGAGTTCGCGGTCCGGAACCCAGTCCTCGATCATGAATTCAAGAGGGACATCGAGAAACACCGGGCCCTTGGGGGCGCGCTGGGCCATCTCGCCGGCGCGGACGATGCTCCGGTAGAGGGTCGGCACGCTGGGCACCAGGCTGGACCATTTGACCGAGTTGGCGACCAGCTTGTCGATGCCGCCGGGGCTGACGCCTCCGTACCACTGGGCCTCCACCTTGAGGTCGGGATCGGCGCCGAGGGAGACGGATTCGCCGGCCATCACCAGCATGGGCACTTCGGACTGCATGGCGGCGTGCATCCCCATGATGCCCTGAAGCGGACCGACGCCCGCATGCAGCATGACGGCCTGGGGCTTGCCGGTCATGAAGGTGTAGCCGGTTGCGATGTTGACCGCCAAATTGTCATGACAAACCTGCATGTAGGTGTGGCCGGTAATGTTTGCGTGGCGCTGCTTCGTGAGCGCTTCCCAGACCGGCGACCACTCCGAACCGGGAGACATGATCACATGTTGAATGCCGAGATTGCGGATGGCCTCGAGGACGGCCTCGCCGCCGTCCCGCTTGTTGGCGCGCGTTACCATATGATTTGCATCCTCCCAAACGTCAGTAAACCGCCCCGCCCAATACCGATCCGTTATGTTGGCCGACAGGGCGAAATCCAGGGTACTCGCTGCCCAAGGAACGGAAAAGCGCGAGTTTTCAATTCGGCGGCGGTTGTTCCGCCGGGAGATTTCATTCGCCGCCGATCGGAACCATCGAGAGTTCCGGGTCCGCTGCGGGAACGTAGACCTCGTCCAGGCCCAGCTCCTTTCGGACGATGTTCGCACCGCGTACCAGGGAAACCATCTTGAAAAACGCGTGAGCCCGGCTGCCGCCTTGGCGTCCAAATCCACAATCGCTGGACAAAATCAGCCGTTCCGGCTCAATGAATTCGAGCGCCTTTCTGATGAGTGCGGCAACTTCCTCGGGCCGCTCGATTTGCAGTGTCCTGTGGCTGACGGCGCCGATGGCTATCTTCTTGTCCTTGGAGATCATCGAGCCGTAGAGCTCGAAGTCTTGTCCGTTGTTTGACGCGCCCTCCAAGGTCAGGACATCGACATCCAGCTGATCGAGATACGGCAGCGCTTGCTCATATGAAGCGTCGGCATCGAACATGCGCTGCGCACCCGGCGATCCCCAGCAGGTATGGCACCACACTTCGGTTTTTTCCCGAAGGCCGGCAACCTCGACATTGAAAGCCTCCACATACGTGGAAGGGTCGATTTCCTGCCCCTCGATCTGACTGGACTGGTGGATGGAGGGCTCCTCGATTTGAACGATGGGTGCGCCGGCATCGGCCAAGGCGTGATACTCGCTGTTGAAAGCCTCGGAAAGAGCCATCATCAGTTCCACACGGTCGCCGTAGAATCTGTTTTCGACCATATGGCTGAGCAACTGGGCCGAAACCGAACCGATCTTTACGGGCTTGTCGGTGAAGGGAGCTACGGCTTTCCATGCCCGGTCCAATTGAAGCCGGGTCTTTCCGATCGGACCGTCGACCGTGGGCGTGAGCCGGGCTTCGATGACTTCCCAAATGAAGTCGCCGGGTTCCTTACCCGCCATCGCGGCATATGGCTGAACCGAAACGTCGGGATTCGCAATACCGTCGACCCTCTCGTGGGCATAGCTGACCCAGCTCCCGCCCGCGACGTCGTCATCCAGGCGGGCATCCCCGTCGACGAATATGTCAATTCCGGCTTTTGTCTGCGCCGCGACATGACACGCCAGACAATCGAAATGCTGCTCCCGGTAGGCGGACTGCGAGAACCCCTTCGAGAGCGGTTGGCCTCTCAAGTTCTCCGTATACCAGCTCGGCCGGGGCAGGGCCCCGGTCGTGGTGGTCTGCAATGCCTTGTCCTTCGTGACCGTAAACATGGTTGAACCTATTGTCGCCCAGTCCTCGATATCCCGAATATCCAGGTTCTTGAATTATTTGCCAAATTCATAATCCATGTAATTTCCGTCTGGCCCGCACTTCCCGCCAGGGTCATGGTCTGCGCGGCGCTCTCGGGTCGACAGAGCAGAGGCCGCCAGGCCGGGGTATGACGAGTGGATATACGACACAAACCAAGCCGTCATGCCCGTGCTCGACACGGGCATCCACGCTTTAGGGGGCAGCCGTACACGTGGATGGCCGGGTCCGAGCCCGGCCATGACGCTTTGGCGGTGCCTCGTCCCGACGCCGGCGCCCGTCGGGGCTGTAAAGTTGCGCCGGCCGGGCGGCAATCACCAGATTACCGCCCGGGATGTACGTCTGTCCGGTCTATTTCTTGCCGGGCGCGACGGTCTTCTTGAGGAACGCCAGGGCCGCGGGCGAGATGTTCTTATGGGTATCGATGACCACCGCCGCCGCTTCCCCGGTGCGGAAGATCGGGATGTCGCGGAACTGCTTGGTCCAGTCCGACTTGAACCCCGGGTCGTTGGGCACCGCGGCATGGGCCGCACGGAGCGCATCGACGGCCGCCTTCGGCGTGCCCTCCGGCGCGACAATGAAATAGGGCCAGGTTTCGTAGCTGGCGAGCCACTTATAGGCCTCCCATGCCGTACCCGACGGCGAGCCGCCCTTGATGTCCTTGTAGGCATCGACGAAGTGCTTGATGTTCGCCGGATACCGGCCGGGCAGGCGGATCGGCTCGCCGGTCTTGGGATCGAACGGCGAATGGTAAAAGAGCGGCAGCGCCGTCCCGTCCTTCAGAATGGTTTCCCGGTAGAACGCGTGATACCCCGGATGGCCGGTGGTCAAAGCCTGGATCTCCTTGGAGCGGATGGCAGCGTTCATCTTCGGCTGCCCCCGGAACCCCGTGACGTGACGATAGGACACGCCGAGGGCGTCAAAAGACAGCTGGTGGAGCATGTCCAAAAGACCGCCGGGCCGAATCCCGCCGGTGACCACGTTGCTCGCCTTGGTCAGATCGCTGATGGCCTTCATGCCCGGCGGGGTGTCCGCCCGGATGAGGCTGACGAAGGAACTGTTGCCGGTGCCTACGATCTCGAACTTGGACGGATCATAGCGGACGCCGGGACCGCCCGCCATTACAGTGGCGAAAAAAAGCGGGCCCCACATGATGGTCAAGCCGTCGGGTTTCGCCTTCTCGGCCATGAAATTGTGGCCCTTGGTGCCGCCCGGAATGTTCCGGATCACCATGTTCGGCTTTCCGGCGATGTGGTTCTTCATGTAATTGGTGAATGTCCGCGCCGACCGGGTGAGACCGCCGCCGGCCCCGGCCGGGACGACCACGTCGATCGTCTTTCCGCTGTAGAACTGGGCCTGTGCGGGCAGCGCCCACACCACGGCGGCTGCCGCGGCCAAAATGGTGCTTGTGATCAATACCTTGCCGGAATTCATTGGATTCCTCCCTTGGTAGCCGGTTTGTAACCCGTTGGCCGTTCCGAATTGTTGCTCTGCCCGCCGCCCGTGAGGCACCGGCTTTTTTGCGGCCGCCATGATGGTACGTGATTACGGCCGACAATACACCGGAATTCTGCCGGCCGGCGGGCGCCCGCCGATCTGGCGATCACGCGGTCCTGGCGTCGCCCGGAATGGTTGGATCGCTGCCCGCCGCGTAGGTCGCTTTCTTGCGCCACTCGATGACCGCCGTCTGGAACTGCGGGCGCTGCAGGATGCGCTCGTACCAGTCCCGGACATTCGGATAGGGATCGAAGTCGAAGCTGCCGGCCAGGAGGGTCGTGTAGGTGGGCGACCAGGAGATGTCCGCCAGCGTGTAGGCATCGCCGACCATCCAGCCGCCATCCGCGATCGCTTCCTCGATCTCGGCGAAGGTTTGATTGAGCAGGCCGATCGCCCTATTCGCGTCCTCTTCGGTAAAGCTCCTGCCGTGACTATGCTTGGCATGGAATGCCGTGAGGTCGGGATCGGTTTGAAGCTTGTCGTACAGCGCCTGTTCCTCGTCGGTCTTCGGCAGCAGCGCCGCGTTTATCTTGTAATATTGATAGGTCTTGATCGCCGGCAGGTGCAGATCGCCGGACAGCTTGAGCCAGCGGTCGATCTCGGCCTGGCGGCCGTCGGGGACATCCCGGAACCCCGGGTCGGGAAATTTGTCCTCGAGATAGAGCATGATGTCGTTGGACTCGGTGACGACCGTGCCGTCATCCACCAGGGCCGGGACCACGCCCTTCGGGTTGATCCCGAAATATTCCTCCGAGATGTTTTCCTTCTTGCCCAGGTCGATGTGGTGGCTGGTCCAGGGCAGTTCCTTTTCTTCCATCAGCAGCCGCACCCGGGCCGAGCAGTTCGAGCGGTTGGTGTGATAGAGGTGAAGACCCTTGAACTCGAGAACCGACGTATTGGTTGGCGTGACGAAGACCATTTTGCCTGCCCCTTACATCTCGTCCGGATAGTGGGTGCGGCTGTAGACCGCCGTCCGGAAGTCGTTGATCCCAAGTTCGTCCCGGATGTCCTTGGACCTCTTCAGCATGGGCAGCTCGGACGGTATGCCGGTGCCGTTCGCCAGCCGGTCGTTCTTGGTGAACGTCGCGGCGACGGCGGACGCGGCCGAGACCGCCTTCGGGCCCAGGGTCCGGGCGAGGTCGGTGCGGGCTTGATCCAGCGTCGGCCGGTCCGGCCCGATCACCGCATCGGCGAAGGCCAGAATCTCCTTGCCCCCGGGAACTCCGCTGTCCTGAGACGGGTCGATCAGGGCCCGCAGGTTGATGTCGAGACCGGTTTCGCGTCCACTCTCACGGAGGAACCAGGCATGGCCGGCGGTTCAGTAGAAGCACTCGTTGACGGCGGAAACCCGGCCCGCGACAAGCTCCACCTGGGACCGACTGAACTCCTCATGGTGCTGGTAATCCTTGACCATGATGTTCTCCATCGGCAGGTACTGCGCCTCTTCCAGCGCCACCGTTTGACGGAACTCGTCCGGCACTAGGCTGACGGAGCGCAGAATGTAGGGCCGATAGCCCTCGCCGAAGATGGCCTTGGCTTCCTCGCCGCCTTCCGGGAGGTTGGGGACCGTCGGCACCCAGGCCAGCTCCTTCTTGGCGACGCCGGGCCGCGCGCCCGAGGCCTTGCCCTCCCGCGCGGCGGGCAGGGGGCGCAGCGGCACGCCGACGCCGCGGGCGAAGACATCCATGCAGGTCAGCCGCGCGACGATGCCGACGATCTCGACATATTCCTCGTCGCTCAGGCCGCCGGACCGGGCGCTCTCGTAGGCCTGTTGGTCGAAATCCTGCGGCGAGACCGCGAGGTGGCGGATCATCTCGCGGGCCGCCCCGGGCAGCTCGACATCGCTTTCCGGTCCGGCGCCGTCATGTTTTTCCTGAACGCCCGCTTCGTAGCAGGCCTCGCGAATTTCGCGCGCGACCGCCAGGCGCTGGGCGGCGCTTCCCCAGGTGCCGGGATCGGCGAGATGATCCAACTGCGCCGCGTGGACCTCGTCGATATCGGCCCGGACCGGATATTCGGAATCTGCGTAAAGTGTCATTTCGAAGCTCTCCCCAAAAGACCGCCTAGCCTAGGATTGCCTAGCTTGACGCCATGTCCGATGGTCAGCATGCGGCACCATGTCCGGCACGCCATCCAAATATTCCCAATGTCCACCCTGTGGAAGACAGGTCATGCCGCGGCCCCCTACCGGACCGACATCCCGAACTGGCCGATGGTCTCCGCGGTCTCGAATTTCGAGAAGAACTCGGTGACGCAGGCCGGCTCGCCTTCGAGGGACACGTCTCCCGTCTCGATGCCGCCTTCGAAGTTCACCGATCCGCTGGCCCAATCGCTGAGGAACGCCCGCTCGAACGTCAGCGTCGCATCGCACGCGTCCGGCAATTGGTCGTGGAACTGGCAGACGCCGCGCCGGATTTCCAGGCCGCACGCCTCGCCGGTGTCCGACGAGACGAAACCCAGGGTCAGACGGGTGTCGAGCGCGTCTTCGGCCCTCAGTTTGCAGCACATCATCTCCAGCAGGCCGCCGGTCGGATAGTTGCGGGCCTGGTTGGATTGAATGGCGTGTCCGCCCTTCTGGGCGCCCAGCTTGCCCTCGAGTTCGATCGCCTGGCACAGGCCCCAGTTGCGCCAGGTGGAGTTCTTTTGCCCGTAGGCCCAGCCGCGGAGCGCTTCCGCCTTCAGTTCGCGCGCCTCATTGTCTTCGAGGTCGCTCCGGACCAGCCAGGTCAGGATGTCCGCCGCCCAGCGGTAATCTTCCGCGTCCAGCGCCTCGGCCGCCTGATCGATGACGCTCTTCCGCCCGCCCATCGCCTGGACGTAGCGCGCCGCCCGTTCCCGCCAGGGGTGCGGGTCGAGTTCCACCGCGTCGCCCTGAAACCAGCCCACATAGCCGGCGTACACGCTGCGCACCGAGTGCTTGAAGCTGCCGTAGAATTCGCCGAGCCAGGGGTGCGACTTCAGGTGGTCCGGCATGACGACCTTGTCGGCGAGTTCGTCCCAGGTGCAGCCCTGGTTGATCCACCGGACGCACTGATCGTGGAGATATTGAATTGCGTCCCGGTAGGCGGTGAGCACCTCCTCGACGTTTTCCGCGCCCTCGACGGTCGGCCCATGGTGCGGAATCAGCGTCTCGGCCTTGAAAGAGCGCAGCCTGTCCAGTCCCTTGGCCCAGATCATCGGGTTGCGGAACTGGGTGCCCCGCAAGGCGTAGACGTTGGGGAACGTCATGCCCTGAACGGCATCCGCCGAGATCAGCACCTTTTCGGCCGGCAGCCAGACGACGCACTGATCGTCGGTTTCGCTCGGCACATGAACGACCTGCAGCTTGATTCCGGCGAGATCCAGGTCGAACCGGTCGCTGAATGTGGTGGTCGGCTCGATGAACCCGGATTTGCCGCGGCGGGGCGGGGCGCCGATGGCGCTGCCGTAGCCGCCGGTTTCGCCGTAATCGAGATGGGCGCCGAACTGAAACGGCCCGCGCCGCGTCCGGATGGGGGCGAGCAGGCCCCAGTCCCGCAGCATGGCGCCGGTCAGCTCCTCGTGGGCGATGAGGTCCACCTTGCCGCTGCGGATGTCCTCTTCGGCCACGAAACTGAAGATGCCGCTGACGTGATCGCCGTGATTGTGGGTCAGGATCACCGCCTTGATCGGCTTGTCGGTGATCTCCCTGAACGCGGCCGCCGCCTCGTCGCCCGGCAGCTCGCCGCTCAGGGTATCGACGAGGATGACGCCGTCGGTTCCCTCGATCATGGTGCAGTTGGAGCCGGTGTAGCAGTAGGCCGTGTGGATATTATCGCCGGTGGTCAGGATTTTCGGCTGCTGGTACAACGCCATCTGCGCTGCAAGCTCGGGATGCACCGAGGGCTCGATCCGGGGGCGGGGCATGGCAGGTCCTTTGGGCGGTTCCTTCGGGAATTAAATTTTACTAATCCGTCGCCCGTCAAATTATCTCAATATGGAAAGCTCGATAAGCGATTGTTTCTAACCGGACAGGTTAGAAAACCTGATGTAAACGGACGGGGTCGACTCCGTTGCACCATGCCTAGTCCCGGTGCCTGTTTCGCGCGACGAAGCCGGACGCCTCGGCGGGACGCGGATCCCGCACCCAGATTTCGCGGTTGGGGTGAAGCCCGCCGCCCCGTTTCGCCGGCACCGCCGAGTGCCGCGCCCGGTGCAGCAGCCGGGTATCGGCGACGCCGCAGTTCGGGTGCGCGCCGCCGTTGCCGGCGACGGCCTCGTCCCAGGCGGCCTTGCGCGCCTCCAGTGTCCGGGCGTCGTCCAGCGCCGGGCAGTTGATCTCGTTGGCGTCGAGGTCGACGACGATCTCGTCGCCGTCCTCGATCAGCGCGATGGGCCCGCCCAACGCCGCTTCGGGCCCCACATGGCCGATGACCAGCCCCACCGATCCGCCGGAGAACCGGGCATCGGTCATCAGCGCGACGACGATGCCGCGCTCGCGGCAGAGCGCGGTGATCCGCGACGTCGGGTCGAGCATTTCCGGCATCCCCGGCGCGCCGCTCGGCCCCTCGTAGCGGACGATGATCATGTCGTGGTTGCGGAATTCGTCCGGCGTCTCGTCGAGGGCCTTCAACAGGCCGGCTTCGCCCTCGAACACCCGGGCGGTGCCGCGGAACAGGTTGTCCTCGAGGCCGCCCTCGACCCCGGCGAGCTTGAGAATGGCGGAATAGTCCGGCGACAGGTTGCCGCCCAGCATCCGAAGACCGCCCGTCGGCTTGAACGGCGCGCTCACCGGAAAGATCACCTCGCCGTCGGGCGCGGGCGGGTCGAGATGGTTGATCTGTTCGGCCAGCGTTTGCCCCGTGCAGGTCATCATTTCGCCGTTCAGCAGGCCGGCGTCCAGCAGTTCGCGGACGATCACCTGAACCCCGCCGACCCGGTCGATGTCGAGCATGGAATAGGCGCCGTAGGGCCGGGCGTTGGTCAGGACCGGCACCACGTCGCGGGACAGAATATTGAACTCGTCCGGCGTCATCACGTCCCGCCAGAAGTCTTCGTAGCCGGCGGCGCGGGCGATCTCGGGGGTATGCAGCACCGCGTTGGTCGAGCCGCCGACGGCCATGGCGACGATGACCGCGTTGCGGATCGAGTCGCGCTTGACGATGTCCCGGGGGCGCAGCCCGGCCGCCATCATGTTCGCCAGATGCTCGACCAGCTCGGCCGGAAACTCGTTCAGCCGGCGCGGATCGTCGGACGCCGGCGCGACCATGTGCAGGGGCTGAAGCCCGACGACGCCGATGAAGGTCTGCATGGTGTTGTAGGTGAACATGCCGCCGCAGCTGCCGATGCCGGGGCAGGCGTGGCACGAGATCAGGTGCCGGTATTCGGGGTCCGGATGCCCGGCGGCCTGGTAGGCGCTGACGATGTCGAGGGGCTCGCCGGTCTGCGGGTCCGTTCCCGGCCGGATGGTGCCGTCGGACATGATGATCGCCGGCTCGTCGTGTTCGAGGATCGCGGCGAGCGCGCCGACCGGCGGCTTGTCGCAGGCGACCACGGCGATGGTGCCGGCAAGCCCGGTGGCCTCCAGGTGCTCGCAGAGGGAATCGTGGGTGATCTCGCGGCCGATCAGCGAATAGCGCATCTCGGCCGTGCCGTTGCGGATGCCGTCGGACGTGGCGATGGTGTATTCGGGCTGGACGAGCCGGTACTTCAGTTCGCCCTCGCCGCCGCCCACCCGGCCCCGCAGGCGGTCGTGGATCGCCCGGACCTTGGGCTCGACGCCGATGTAGCACTGGCTGTCGCCCTTGGTCCCGACGACGCCGACCGAGGGTTCGTGTATGAGGGCGGGGTCCGTGCCGAGCTCGTTGGCGAGCCCGATGGTCTGCGCCGAGCGCCCGGGATGGCGGTCGATCAGGACGACATTCGATTTAGGCATGGCGACTTCCCCGGATACGAAACGCGCCGCGGCGCCGCGGCGGGCCCAGGCCCGTTCCGCCGCCGGGCCGCTCTCTTCTATTCCACGGCACGCCCCGAATCCAGCAAGATATAGGGCCGAAAGCCGTCATCACAGGGCTTGGAATATATTTCCAACGGAAATTTCGAATCCGGCCTGATCGCGTCGACTGCAATGGACATTAATGGACATTTGATGGCCTGCTTAAATTCCAACTTGGCGTTTTTTTGGGCATTTTTTGGTCCGCGGGAACCCCTGGGAACCCATGGGGCGGCACCCGCGAACCATGTTCCCTTACCCATATGTGCGATCGGCCGCCAGATGCCAGTCCCTCACGCGCTTCGGGGGAGAGGGGGTGCAAAATTACCACGGAGCACACAGAGATCACGGAGAAGGTGTATTCGGCTGTACGACGCCCCATCTCTGTGATCTCGGTGATCTCCGTGGTGAATTCGTGGATGCCCGTGTCGAGCACGGGCATGACGATTGGAGTGTGCCCAAATTGGAGTGCGTCATGGCCGGGCCCTAGACCCGGCCATCCACGTGCAGCACCGCCCCCCAAAGCGTGGATGCCCGTGTCAAAGCCTGTCCTCCGGCCGGCGAAGCCGGTCCGGTGGGCACGGGCATGACGGCTGGAGGGTGTAGCGCCACTCGAAACCAATTTCTCTCCCCCTGGCCTACTCCGCCGAAGTAGCCTTCGGCTACGAAGGCTGGAAAGAAGGGGGAGAGGGAACTGCCCCGCGAACCCGGGCCGCCTATCCCGCCATCACCTCCGCCAGCACGCCGACCGCCGCGATGTGGTCCTCGAGGATGACCTTGACGATGTCGGGGGGCGGGGCGTCGCCCTCGTCGGTCAGCATGCGCCCGGGGCGTTCCGGCGTGCGGCCGAACCCGCAGGGCGCGGCCAGGGCGAAGTCGGGCAGGAACTTCCTGACCGTTCCCAGTTGCTCCGCCATGCCGCCCGGACCGTGCATGTGGTGGATGGCGCCCACATAGGCGCGGGCGCCGCCGGTCTCGAGGTCTTCCAGCGGCTTGAAGTGGGCCTCGTCGGTGCGGTCCGTCGTCGGGAAATGGACGAAGTCGACCGGGCGCCCGGCGGCGGCGCAAAACCCGTTGAGCAACAGCACCGTCGCCATGACGTCGGGGGGCTGCTGGGCCGGCCAGCCGGCCAGCGTGCCGTAACAGGAATGGGCGCCGAGCGCGGTTTCGGGCGGAATGACGGCGCAGACCTCCGCCGCCGGGGCGCAGATGCGGGCGGCCTCGCGGCGCGCGCCCTCGATGTCGCCGTCCCTCAAATAGAACCAGACATCGCGGTGCTCGATGGCGAGGTCCCATTGGATGGCGAGCTCCGCCGGCGGAATCTGCCGGACAAGCTCCTCGACCTCGGCCTTGAGCGCGGCGGTGAATCCCGGCGCGACGATCTCCTTATGGGCGGGGTCGGGAAAAACCGTGCCGATGCAGCTATAGGTCAACGGGATACAGACCTGAAAGCGGACATGGCCTGGAATGATCCCGTCCTTCTTGAGCTGGCGGAATACGAAAAAGGCGTTTACGGCGTCGCGGGTGTAGCCGAGTTTCCAGCCGGGATCGCCGAAGCGGACTTCCTCGACGCCGTCCCGGACCCGAAACTGATAGGTGTCGTGGAGGCTTTGGGGGTGCCAGGTTTCCACGCCGTCCTCGTTGAGGGCCGGATAGCGCAGGGTTTCGAGATCGCGATGGCCGTTGAGCACCCGGTGCGCGATACCGTCGACCCAATACCGCCGGTCGCCGACTTCGCCATCCGGCAGATAGGCAAGCCATTCGCCGATGCCGGGCCCGAAGGCGCGGAACACCTCTTCCGGCGTATCGAGGGGAATGCTCCCCACCAGCAGCAGGTCTTCGGACATTCACGCCTCCTGTTTGCGCGTTGTCTGTTGGATTCCGGCGCGGCCCATATGGGCGCCGGCGGGCCTGACTCTCCCTCGCGCCTCTTACGACCCCCTCACCCTGACCCTCTCCCCCTGAAAAGGGGGAGAGGGGACTGCTCTCTGATTCCTCTCCCTCCGGGGAGGGAGAGGGATGCGAAGGTAAGGTCATTCCCCGCCGGGGATTGACCGAGTTGGCGAGCTTGCGAGCCTAACCGTAGCTGGGTGAGGGTGGAGGGACCTTGATTACCCCCTCACTTTCTCTCTCTACCCCCCCATATTTGACCCGCGTTCCCCGCCGGAGGCTATTTCTTCCAACTCACCGTCGAAAGCGGCAGTCCGTAGGCGTTGGTGGAGAAATCGCGGGGCACGTTGAGGTCCTTGCTGTGGATCAGCACCGTCGGCGCCGAGCCGAACGGAATGATATAGACCTGCTCGTTGTTGCGGTCGAAGGCCTGCCGGGTGAGGGCGAGCCGCTTGGTCTCGTCGAATTGCGAACGGCTCCGCATCCCCAGTTTCGTAATCACGTCGTCGGAATAATAGTCGCGCGGCTTGCCCTTGCCGGCCCAGAAGAAGCTCAGGACCGGATCGGCGTCGGGGATGCCGCCCGAACCGTATATGCCGACGAGGGAATTCAGTTTGCCCTGCGCCCGGACCTTGCGCAGCGTATTGATCGGCACCCGTTTCAGGGTGGCGCGAATACCGACGTGCCGCAGGTAGCCGATGATGGCTTCGTTGACCGTCACGGATTCACCCAGCGACGTGAGCTCCATGTCGAAGCCCTGTCCCCAGCCGGCCTCCTTCAACAGCGCCTTGGCCTTGGCGGGGTCGTAGGCCGGCGGCGCATTCGATACATCGCAGCCGAACTGGTCGGACAGGCAGGGCGCATTCATCGGCAAGACCCTGTCGCCGCCCGCCAAAACCTCCTTGCGCATCTGGGGAATGTTGATGGCGTGGGCGATTGCGCGCCGCACGCGAATATCGGCGAGCGCCTTGATCCCGCTGCGGTCGGCCGCGTCCAGCGACATGTAGTGGTAGCGGAAACTGTTCACCGCGGTCGCCTGCAGCTTGGGATTCTTCGCCAACTGGTCGGCGAGGTCCTTGCTGAATACGCGGGTCACGTCGATTTCGCCGGTGATCAGACTGGCAACCTGCGTCTGCTGGTCCGGAATTATCTTGAACACGACGCGGTCGATCGACGGCGCCGGGCGGACCTTGTTGGAGTGCCGGTATCTCTCGTTGCGGACCAGGACGATCCCCTTGTTCTTGTCGACCTGCACCGCCCGATAGGCGCCCGTTCCGACCGGCTTGCGGCCGAAGTCGGCCTTGTTCTTGTAGGGTCCGTGCGCGTGCTCGGGAAAGATCGGCCACGTCACGGCGAGCCGGCGCAGCGTCGGCGCGTAAGGACGCTTGGTAACGAGCCGAACGGTATGATCGTCGATCATCTCCGCGTTCTTGACCCATGAAAACCGCGGTTTGAGGCGGAGCTTCACTTTGGGGTCGGAGGCGTAATTGACCGTATGGACGACGTCCTTCGCCGTGAACGGCTGGCCGTCGGACCATAGAACGCCCTTGCGGAGCTTGAATTCCCACGTCTTCGGATCCACCCGCTTCCATGATTCCGCCAGCGACGGCAGCAGTTTTCCCGAATCCCTGTCGAAGGTCATGAGGGTGTCGAAAATCTCGCGGACGATGACCTGCAACTCCGCGCCCGGCGCAAGAATCGGGTTGACGTGCGCAAACGCCTCCTGCAAGGCGACGGTGAGCGTGTTGTCCTTCTTGCCCGCCTCGGCCGTTCCCGCGACGGCGATCAGCGCCAGGGCCCCGGCGCCTGAAATGAGCGGTTTCATCATCGAGTTGCCTCCTGTCTGGTGATGTCGTTTCTCGTTGCGCTCAGCGTAGCCCGACTCGCCCACGGAGGTAAACGGAACATTCTTCGGCCACAGCGGCGTTGTTTCGCCGGCCCGCGAGGCCCGGACGAAGGGTGCGCTAGTCAAGTTTGCGCCCGGCCGCTAAGGTTGCTGTCCCCGAAATCGGGTTCGGTTTCGGGGGCCATAAGAAAACCGGCGCTTTCAGCCGGAGGGGATGTATCGCCGTCAGCGGGGTTCTCTGGTGCTCAACTACTTCGTCAATCGGCTGATCGTCGCCGTTCTGGTGGCGGTCACCGTGTCGGTCTTCGCGTTCAGCCTGCTCAGGCTGTCGGGCGATCTGGCCGCCGAGCTGGCGGGAGACGACGCCACCCCCGCCGAGATCGCCGAGACGGCCAGGGCCTACGGTCTCGACAGGCCGTTCCACATTCAGTACCTGGACTGGGCCGGCAGCGCGCTCACGGGCGACCTCGGGGCCTCCATCTTCTCCAACGAGCCGGTGTTCGAGATCATCACCAACGCGTTGCCGGTTACCCTCCAGCTTGCGACCTATTCGCTCATTCTCAGTTTCGCCATCGCCATCCCCCTCGGCGTGCTGGCGGCGGTCAGGCAAAACAGCTGGCTGGACAGGGGCGCATTGGTGTTCGCCGTGTCGGGACAGGCCATACCCAATTTCTGGCTTGGCCTGATGTTCATTCTGCTCTTCGGCGTGCTGCTCGGATGGCTCCCAATTTCCGGCCAGGATAGCTGGGCCCATTTCATATTGCCGACGCTGACGGTCGGCTTGTCGGCGATGCCGGTGAAGATGCGCCTGACCCGCGCCGGCATGATCGAGGTTCTTCAGTCGGATTTCATTCGCACCGCGCGGGCCAAGGGGCTCAATCCCAACATCGTTCTGTTCAAGCATGCGCTGAGAAACGCCATTCTGCCGGTGGTGTCGGTGACGATGGTCACCTTCGGCCGCCTGCTCGGGGGAACGGTCGTGGTGGAGAGCATCTTCGCGCTCAACGGGATCGGCTATGAGGCGCTTCAGGCCATTACCCGCCAGGATTTCCCGGTCGTCCAATCCATCGTGGCGTTCGTCGCTTTCGTCTATATCGGGCTGACCCTGTTGAGCGATCTGATCAACGCCCAGCTCGATCCGCGCATCAGGCTGAGCTGAGGAGGGCGGGATGGCATCCGATCATTCATCCGCGGCGGCCTCGGCCGCGAAAGCCGCCAGCGACATGGATCCGTTTCACGTCGAACCGCCCACCCCGTGGCAGCTGATGAGGCGCCGCGCCCGCAATCATACGGGCTTCTGGGTCGGCGGTACGTTCGTCCTGATTTGCGCCCTGCTCGCCATATTCGCGCCGGTGGTCACCGCCTTCGACCCGTTCGACCAGGATCTGACGCGCCGGTTCGTTCCGCCCATCTGGAACCCCGAGGGCACCTGGACCCATCCGCTCGGCACCGACAAGTTCGGCCGGGACTACCTGACCCGCCTGATTTACGGCGGGCAGGTTTCGATGATGATCGGCTTTCTCGCCGCCTCCCTCGCCGCGGTGATCGGCTCCATCCTCGGGATGATCGGCGGCTATTTCGGCGGCCGCATCGATGCGGTCGTCATGTACCTGGTGAACGCCAAGCTCTCGCTGCCGGGCCTCATCGTTTCCCTGTCGCTGGTCTCGGTGTTCGGAGGCTCGGTCCTGGTGCTGGTCCTGGTGCTGGCCTTCCTGTTCTGGGACAACTACGCGGTGGCGCTTCGCTCGGTGACCATGCAAATCCGCTCCCAGGACTTCGTGGCGGCGGCCGAAGCCGTCGGCGCGTCGCGCCGGCGGATCATTCTCAGCGAAATTCTGCCCAACCTGATGAATCAGGTGATCGTTATCCTCACCCTCGAAATCGCGCTGGCGATCCTGATCGAGGCGACCCTGTCCTTCCTGGGGCTCGGTATCCAGCCGCCGACGCCGTCATGGGGGCTGCTCGTCTCCGAGGGCAGGGAGCAGATGTTCTTCAATCCGTACCTGGTCACCATCCCGGGCGTCACCATCTTCCTGGTCGCCATCGCCATCAACATGATGGGGGACGGAATCCGGGACATCACCGCGCCGGAGGGCCGGAACTAGCCGCCGCCGCGCCAACAATTTGGGGAATACCCGTGCGATATTTGCAGACTGGACTGATTTGCCGCGATCCGGACAAAGCGACGCCCGGGTTCACCCTCTTCACGCCGCTGTACCTGCCGGACACCTATCTTCTCGATATGGCCGGGGAAGAGGTTCATTCCTGGGACATCGGCGGCAAGGTGACCAACTACGCCAAGCTTCTGGACAACGGCAACCTGCTGGCGCCGATCCGCACGGACCGCAGCGGCCCGCTCCTCCAGGCCGGCGGCATGATGCGCGAGTTGGATTGGGAGGGCAGCGTCGTCTGGGAATACGAAGACCCCAATCAGCACCATGATTTCCACCGCCTGGCCAACGGCAACACCGCCTATCTGGCCTGGGAGCTGCTGCCCGACGACGTGGCGGCCCGGGTCCAGGGGGGAAAGCCCGGCAGCGAGCATGAACAGGGCATCTGGAGCGACGTCATCCGGGAAGTCGACCCGTCCGGCAGTCTGGTCTTCGAGTGGCGCGCGTGGGAGCACCTCGCCGTCGAGGACTATCCGCTGCACCTCCACTCGAACCGCCACGAATGGGCGCATCCCAACACCATCTTCCCCATGGACGACGGAAACTACCTCATCTGCTTCCGGCACATCGACCTGCTGATCGTCGTGGACAGGTCCACCGGCGAGATCGCCTGGCGGCTCCACGACCCGGAACTGGGCGGGCCCCACGACGCACAGTTCCTGCCCGACGGCCATATGCTGATCTTCGCCAACCGCGCCAACAAATCGCCCAGGGGCTCGGCCATCATCGAGTTCGATCACCAAACCGGCGAGGAATTCTGGTCGTACCGCGGAAACCCGACCCATACCTTCGACAGCCACTTCATCAGCGGCTGCCAGCGGCTGAGTACCGGCAACACGCTGATCTGCGAGGGTCTCTGGGGGCGGATTTTCGAGGTGACGCCCGATGGCGAGGTGGTCTGGGAATATATCAGCCCCCACACCTTTCATCGCGACAACGGGCCGTCCGCCGGCGAGGTCAATTTCGTCTTCCGGGCCTACCGCTACGCCGCCGACGGGCCCGAAATCCGAGGCCGGCTGGGTTCTCCTTGACCGTCCGCCCGTGGCCGAGCGCCCCCGCCCTGTCGACCGAAGCCTTGGCGAAGGCCGAATCCGGCTTTCGGACGGCGCGGGCCGGGCCCGGACCCGGCCATCCACGCGTATCGCCGGCCGCCAAGCGTGGATCACCGGGTCAAGCCCGGTGATGACGACTGGAGTGTGCCCCAAAAAAGGGTGCGTCATGGCCGGGCCCCGGACCCGGCCATCCATGTGTTGCGCTGCCCCTCAAAAGCGTGGATGCCCCGCCAATTTGCCGGTCGGCCGATATCGATTTAACCTCGAATGGATTGCCGCGAGGCGAACGTCATCCAAGGCAAACTTGATTCATTGGGGAGATCGAGGTGACGGAAAGGCACAAAGCGCAAACGCCGGAGAACGTTTTCAAGATAGGCTTGTTCGCCGCTAACTGTTCCGGGGGAATTGCCGCGACCAACGTAAAGGAGAGGTGGCGGCCGACATGGCAGAATAATCTCGAATTGGCCCAGATGGCGGACAAGGCCGGTTTGGAGTTCATGCTGCCGTTGGGCCGATGGGCCGGTTACGGGGGAGAAAACGACCACAACGGTTTGTCGTACGAAACGCTCATCTGGGCGGCGGGTCTGCTGGCCGCGACCAAGAATATAATGGCGTTTTCAACGCTCCACGTCGCCATGATCAATCCGGTCTTCGCGGCCAAACAGATGGTGACCGCGGATCATATCGGCGCCGGCCGGTTCGGCCTCAATATCGTTTGCGGATGGAATGCCAAGGAGTTCGGCATGATGGGCATTCCGCTCGACGATCATGACCGGCGCTATGAGCTTGGACAGGAGTGGCTGGATATCGTCGGCAAAATCTGGCGGGAGAACGATCCATTCGATTTCGATGGAACGTTTTTTCGGTTGACCGGCGTCCAGGCCGATCCGAAGCCGGTCTCCCGGCCGAGACCCCTCGTCATGAATGCCGGTCAGTCGGGTCCCGGACTGGATTTCGCCGTTCGAAACGCGGATTACCTGTTTCGGGGCATTCAGAGCCTGGATACCGCGAAGGCCGAGATCGATCAGGTCAAGGCCCGGTCAAGGGCGTTGGGCCGGAACGTCGGTGTTTTTACCAATGCCTATTGCGTGTGCCGTCCGACCGTCGGCGAAGCCGAGGAATTTCATCATTACTATGCCGTCGAAAACGCCAACGAAGAAGCGGTCGAAAGCATGTATGTCGGGCGGGGCATCAGGGACAACCGGGACCTCTCCGATGAGGTGAAAGCCGATATTCGCCTGAGAATGGCGGGCGGCAACAGCGCCTATCCGCTTATCGGCGATCCGGATACCATAACCGGGAAAATACGAATGCTGAGCGAAGCCGGTTTTGCCGGAATTGCCATGGGTCTGGTGAATTATCTCGACGAGTTCCCCTACTTTCGCGATGAAGTGCTGCCCCGGCTCGAACGAGCGGGTTTGCGCCGAACGGCACCGGAAGCGTAGCCGCAACCGCGGAGGACATTGCCATGGAGATGGAAAACCAGGAACTCCCCCTGGGCTGGCGGGCGAAAATCGGCGTCATCACGCCGACCGAGAATACGGTGACCGAACCGGAGTTCAACGCCATGAAACCGCCCGGCGTGACCGTTCATTTCACCCGTATGCCGATCCATTTTCATCCCGAGGAGGATAACTATGCGGGCCTGATGGATGACCTGGAGGTGCGCCTGCTGGAGCTTCGCGACTGCGCGGTCGATACGGTCGCCTACAATTGCACCGTCGGCTCCATGGCGTGTCCATCCGATCTTCTCATCGGCAAATTGGAGGAGACGTCCGGCGTGAATGCGGTCACGACGGCGGGATCGATCCTTGCGGCGCTGAATGCATTGGGTGTTTCGCGAATCGCGTTGGCGACCCCGTATTCCCGGGCTGTCAACGAACACGAAAAGGCATATCTCGACGGCCACGGCATCGAAGTGGTGGACATGGTTGGGATGGACTTCGATGAAACGGGCGCCGCCCTGGGCCGGCAATTCGGCGCCGTTCCTCCCAAAAGAATATTCGAACACGCGCTTTCCGCCGATCGCCCCGAGGCGGAGGCAATTTTGATCAGCTGCGCCAATTTTGCCTCGGCGGGCGTTGCCGCGGCGTTGGAAAGCAAGCTCGAAAAGCCGGTGATAACCAGCAACATCGTCACTCTATGGGCCGGATTGCGCGCCGCCGGCGTCAACGAACCCATTCAGGGATTCGGCAGCCTGTTGTCGGACAAATGAAACGGGTTTCGATTTGCACGGATAGGGTATTCGCCCGACAGCCGCCGCTTCCGGCCGGGATCGGTTTGGGCGGCTATTTGCCGAACGCCGCCCCCCAAGAATCCGGACGTTCCCCGCGGGGACGCCTGGATGCCTAGAGACATCGTTAGATCTGGCTCCTCGGAAACCGTCAAAAAAGCAGATCACCGTATCCCCAGATAATTGTGCCTGTGACAATGCCGCCCCACGCAAGCCGGTGAAGCCACTTGCTCAGGGCCGAAATCGGTTGCCTGATCGCAACGGGATTACCACTTATGGTTATGGAGTTGCTGGCTGCTGGTTGCTTTATTGCGGTTTGTTGAATCTCCACGAGAACCGAGAACAGTACGAACAGCGAACCAGACCTTTGGAACCATTCTCCCACCCCTGATGTGAGGCTGAGGAACGCCGATCCGACCACGACCGCAACGCCAGCCAGAAGCAGCGCAACCGCTGTTGCGGGGTGAAAGAGTATTGATTGCCGCCTCATTTCCGCCTCCTACCCCACTCATGTTTCCGTCCAAGCGACAAGGTAGTCCGCCCAAGTGAGGGGGACAAATGGTTAGAGTTCAATCGCGTCATTGGGCCTGTGTTTAGTTTTGGAGGCAGGTCAACAACCATTGCTGGGCAACTGCCAGATTGAAATGTTACGTTGGCGACAACAAAAAGTATTGACAAATGTTCTCTTTTTGTTCTATTTTGATTGACAACCTTTTAGGTGCTGCATGAGTGAATCTGCAATTGAGTGGACGGACGCAACTTGGAACCCGGTTGCTGGCTGCAGCGTAATGTCTGCCGGCTGCACCAATTGTTACGCGATGCAGATGGCCCGACGCTTAGAATCTATGGGCGTTGAGAAATACCGAGGCCTTACACGGAAATCTGGTTCCAAGACTGTCTGGAAAGGCATTGTGCACGAGGACCACGGCTCGCTTGATATTCCTGTTCGATGGAAGAAGCCCAGAAAGATTTTCGTCAATTCAATGAGCGATCTGTTTCATCCCTCGGTTTCGACTGAGTTTATCTCCGGGGTCTGGTCAGTGATGGAGCAGACACCTCGTCATAGCTACCAAATTTTGACGAAACGCCCGGATCGTATGGTCGAACTATCGGTGTCGGGACAACTTTCGAAGTTGCCCAATGTTTGGTTGGGAACCAGTGTTGAGAATGAAAGCGTCGTCGAACGGATTGATGAACTTCGTAAGGTGCCGGCAGCGATCCGGTTCATTTCATTTGAGCCGCTGATAGGCCCGGTAGGATTTGTTGATTTGACGGGAGTCGATTGGGCCATTGTTGGAGGAGAAAGTGGCCCTGGAGCTCGACCAGTTCGCGAGGAATGGATTGACGAAATACACGATGCGTGCCGACGTCTAAATACCAAATTCTTCTTTAAGCAGTGGGGCGCGTGGGGGAAGGACAACAAGCGCCGATCAAAGAAGCTGAATGGGCGGACCTATCGGGGTCAAACCTGGGATGAAATGCCAGCCGTCGGTTCAATTTGAGGGCCTAACAGTTTGGTCGAGAAGCCTTACCAATGGAATGAGGGAGCCACCCTCGCAGAGCATTCGAAGCGAAAACACAGAATTCTGGGTGAGTACTTTCGTCGGTATCTATTGGAGAGATGCAAAAATCCCAACAGTCGCCGCTTTAGGCTAGCTGTTGTTGATGCTTTTGCCGGCGGGGGTAGATATGAAGACGGTAGCCCCGGCTCGCCGATAATTTTCGTGAATTCCCTGGTCGACACGGTTGCGGAGATCAATGCAGAAAGAGCTGCCACGGGGATGCCAACAGTCGAAGTCGACTGCTTGATGATCTTGAATGATGATGACCCTGAAGCCATTCGCGGGCTTCGGGAAGCAATTGCTCCTCTCATTGCTGTTTCTAGAGAAGAAGGTTCGAACGTCGAACTACAGGTCGAGTTCCATCAGGATAAATTTGAAGATTTGGTTGGCGACATTCGCAATCGTGTTGAAAGCGGCCGATATCGGAATGTCATCTACAATCTGGATCAATGCGGACACAGCCAAGTCAATCGAGAGACCATTGCCCGACTTGTTCGTTCGGAGAAGTCAGTCGAAGTATTTCTTACCTTTGCTGTGGAAGCCTTGATGACATTCCTTAATCGGAACGACCCAGAGATCATCCGTAAAAGGCTAAAACATTTAGAACTTCGCGCGGAAGCCCTAGAGTTTACCGACGAGTTAGTCAGCAAAAACGAATGGCTCGGTACCGCTGAGCGAATGGTATTCGACCACTTTGGAGAATGCGCCCCATTCGTGACCCCGTTCTCGATCAACAACCCAGAAGGCTGGCGGTATTGGTTCATGCACTTCGCAAATAGTTATAGAGCTCGTCAAGTCTATAACGATGTCTTGCATGAGAATAGCAGTGAGCAGGCCCATTTTGGTCGAGCAGGACTCCGGATGCTTTCGTACGATCCAACTCATGAAAACGCTTCTCTTTACCTGTTCGACAAGGGTGCGAGGGAGATAGCTCGAGAGCAGTTGCCAAACGATATTCCCAGATTGGTTTCTGAATTTGGTGACACCATCGGAATTTCAGAGTTCTATCGCAGCATCTACAATGAGACGCCTGCCCATAGCGATGATATCCACACCGCAATCTTTGAGAACACCGACCTCGAAGTCATAACAAACTCGGGCTATCAACGGCGGTTTCCACACACCATCTCACTTGAGGATACCTTGCGGATTAAGAAGCAGTTGAGCTTCTATCTGCCAAAACCATCTATTGATTAACGAACAATGCGCTGAACTATTCTTGCGAGCATGTTTGCTTCTGGCCAAACGCCGTCCCCGCCTTGACCCATCCTCCCCCCGTACTATCTCAATGGTTCACTGCCCTACGGACACTTCCGGGGCGGTGATTTGCGTTCGGGCGCGGGCATGCAAGACAAATCGTACCATGAATTTCTCGCTTGCAGGTTCGCTCGTTGTTAATGAATCTGCTACTAAGACACGTTTGTCTCGATGGCTTTTCCCACCTGATATTGAGGGGCGACTCACTTGAGCGGAACCAAATCCCTGGCCGAGGTAGTCTCGGCCTACGGGGCAAGCACTAAGGCAAAATTCTCCAGTCCGGCGGCCAAAGGCGCACCGGAGGACCAACTGCGTGGCCCACTGGAAAAACTGATCGGAGACATAGCTGAAATCAATGGATATCCCGCTGGCACGTTCAATTTGGTCGGCGAGGTCACGCTGGCGGACCTATCTACACGGCCTGATTTTGCCATCACCAAAAGTAAGGCGCTGATTGGGCACATAGAAGTTAAGGCGCCTGGGAAAGGGGCTGATCCGAGAAAATTCAAGGACAAGCACGACAAGGAGCAATGGTCCAAGCTCCGGTGCTTGCCCAACATCATGTACACCGATGGTAACTCGTTCAGCGTTTGGAACAATGGCGAGCTGAGGGGCAAACTCGTTCATCTAGATGGCGACGTAGAAACGAGCGGAAAGGCTCTCAAGGCATCCACGGATTTGTTGGCGCTGTGTGAGAATTTTTTCACCTGGGACCCAATCCCGCCACGCGATGCGAAGGAGCTTGCCCCGATGTCGGCACGATTGTGTCGGTTACTTCGGGATGAAGTTGAGGAGGAACTCGATAAAGGAAGTGCCTCCTTGTCTGCACTTGCCGAAGACTGGCGGGACCTGCTGTTTCCCGAGGCAAGTGACCAACAGTTCGCCGACGGGTATGCGCAAGCTGTGGTCTTCGGATTGTTGATGGCCAAATCCCAGGGACTATCGCTGGCGGATGGAATCGATCATGCCGCCCTTGAACTGTTGAAGTCCAATTCGTTAATCGGGTCGGCGCTACGGTTACTTACCGACAATTCCGATACGCGAAAGTCCCTAGAAACGTCATTGGATACGCTGGTACGCGTTTTGGATGTGGTCGATTGGACCGCGATGTCCAAAGGCAAGGCCGATGCGTGGCTTTATTTCTACGAGGACTTCTTGGAGGTTTACGACAACAAGCTCCGGAAGAGAACCGGCTCATATTATACGCCTCCTGAGGTCGTGGCCGCTATGATCAAACTCGTGGACGAAGCGCTGAGAGACCCGGCATTGTTCGGTAAATCCGCTGGCCTTGCCGATAATGGTGTCCGAATCGCTGATCCCGCAGTTGGTACTGGGACATTCTTGCTTGGCATTCTTCATCAGATCGCTCGGACAGTAGAGGCTGATATGGGGCCGGGGGCAGTTCCCGGAGCAATCGAAGGAGCCATCAATAGGGTCATCGGTTTTGAACTCCAGTTCGGCCCATTTGCGGTGGCGCAACTGAGATTGATCGCCGAAATTATGGACCTCACCAGCTTGGGGAAGGGTGAGGCTTTACCAGAGCCACAGCTATTCATTACAGACACCTTGGGTGATCCGTTCCACGAGACCCATTTCCCAACGATGCTGGCACCGATCGGCAAATCAAGAAATGACGCCAATAAAATAAAGAGGGAGGAGGAAATTACGGTGGTGATGGGTAATCCACCATACAAGCACAAGGCGGCGGGTCTTGGTGGCTGGATTGAGGATGGTACCAAGGGAAGGGAAGCACCGCTTGCTCGGTGGATACCACCCCCCGAATGGGGAGCAGGTGCCCACGCGAAACACCTCAGGAATTTGTACGTTTATTTTTGGCGATGGGCCACCTGGAAGGTGTTTGGTTCCGGTTACCGCGCTTCGACCGGAAACGACGAAGAGGATCGTATCGGTATCGTGTGTTTCATAACTGTGGCCGGATTTTTGAATGGGCCGGGATTTCAGAAGATGCGAGAAGACCTTCGCCGTGAATGCTCAAATATTTGGGTGGTGGATTGCACTCCAGAGGGCCATCAGCCCGAAGTTGGAACTCGGATTTTCCAGGCGGTACAACAGCCGGTCTGTATTGTGCTCGCGGCTAGGCCGGAAGGGAAAGATGAGGCTAATCCTGCCGACTTAAAGTTTCGGTCACTAGAGCCAGGCCGTCGAGAGGATAAGTTTGTAGAGTTGACCAGTCTCACTTTAGATGGAGATGGTTGGGAGGAGGGTTGTGCTGGTTGGCGCGAACCATTTCTCGCCAAATCGGCGGGCCTATGGGCGACCTTTCCGAGTTTGGACGACCTGTTCATCTACAACGGCTCCGGTGTCCTACCGGGTCGGACTTGGCCAGTAGCTCCAGATAAGGAGACTTTGGTCGCCAGATGGGAAGCCCTGGTTGCAGAACCCGACCTTGAGAAGAAGCAGACGCTATTTCATCCTACTCTTCGTAGTGGCAAGCCGTCACACAGGCACATCCATAAGATTCTGTCGGATGGAGTTGGCGAATTTTTGCCGGGGAAGGGTAGTGTAGCAACGGGGTCAGCTCCAATGTTACCGGCCATCCCCTACTCGTATAGATCGTTTGATCGCCAGTGGATCATCTCCGACCTGCGGCTAGTTGGTGATCCGCGACCGAAACTCCAAACAACCATATCTGACAGACAGGTGTTCATGGCTGCCCTTATGACAACATCACCGACTGGCGGCCCGGCAGTAACCTTTGCTCCTTCTCCTCCCGATCTGAACTTTTACAAGGGATCAGGGTCAGGAAAGGTCTTTCCGTTGTGGGCTGATTCGGAGGCCTCCAACTCAAACATTAAACCCGCACTACTTAAGCGCCTTGAATCGATGTATGGCAAGCCGGTGTCTCCTGAAGACATGATGTCATACGTTGCTGCGGTGACTGCGCATCCGGGATTTACCTCACGCTTTTCCGATGACCTACAACAGCCCGGGCTTCGTGTGCCAATTAGCAATAGCGTGGACCTCTTCGCCGAGGCCTGCATGTTAGGGCGAGAGATAATATGGCTTCACTGCTATGGAGAGCGGATGTTTGAACCCGCTGCAAACCGCCCACGTCAAACTCCGCGACTACCACTGGACGAACGTCCAATCATACCGGAAGGCGGCACAATTCCAGGTGCGGGGGAGGTGCTGCCAGACGAGATGTACTACGACGCTTCCAAGCGCCGGCTCCACGTAGGAAAAGGCTTTGTTGATAATGTCCCAATTAAATGTTGGGAGTACGAAGTCTCAGGCAAGAATGTCCTAAGACATTGGTTCAGTTATCGCCGTCGAGATCGCTCAAGGCCGATAATTGGCGATAGAAGACCCCCATCTCCCCTGGATAAAATACAGCCGGACCACTGGTTGCCGGAGTACAATACTGATCTGATAAATTTGCTAAATGTACTTGGCTGGATCGTAAAGCTGGAACCCAAACAAAACGATCTGCTAGAGCGAATTCTGGCGGGTTCATTGGTGGACGTCGCAACACTAGATGCTGCCGGCGCGTTGCAAGGCCCACCCAAGGTGACCGGATCGAAGAAGGGCGTAGCCAACGATCAGCCCAAATTTGTTTGATCACAGCCCCCACACTCCCCCACGCTCCCCCCATACCACCTCGATGGTTCACCGCCCTACGGACACTTCCGGGGAGG
>CAZUGT010000006.1:0-13898 GCA_964620095.1 uncultured Rhodospirillaceae bacterium
CGACTCCCTCCCGGCGGGCGTGATCGAGACCCACACGTCCCTGTTCGACGGCACCATTGAAGGCATCCGCCTCGACGGCAGGCCCGTGTTCAGCGTCCAGCATCACCCGGAAGCCTCGCCCGGACCGCAGGACAGCCACCATCTCTTCGGCCGCTTCGTGAAGTTCATGGAGGAAAAGTAAGTGGCACGACCCAGCTTTGTCCCCGAAACGGAGTGGACATACATCTTTGATTATCTTGCAGATCAATTTCAGATGGATTTTGTCACGCTGAGGTTAGGCCTGAACAAAGACGATCTATCCGAACCGATCTTAAGAGATAGATTTGAATCGAAAGTTAGCTGGTTTTTTGGCCTGACCAGAAAGTTCTCCAAGCTCAAATCAATCATTGTCGATGAATTTGGGAAGCTGGATTTCTACAGAGTCTCAGAAAGCCGATTTTCAGGTGTAACCTATACGATCACGAACCAGTCTTTGCGATTTGTCGAGAAGCGAAGCACTGATCCGACCAGTTGCCTATTCGAGTCTCCGGAGAATAGTCGGGAGATAGTGCGCCAGGGATTCCACAATATCCTTGAGAAATATGAGGATCATCTCATTCCCGAGCAGTTCGAGCTTCTCGAGTCGCTCGAAGATGCGATCTTCAGTGAAGAGTTCAAAGAGATCAGCGGCTCTCAATATCCTCAATCTGGGGAATGGATGAAGCCAGATAGGCTGGGTCGATTTACATCAGAAACCGAAACTAGAATTAGTGAGTTAATCAAAGAAGCTTTGGTTGGGGTCGAACAATCGGATCTCAGTGACGAGGAAAAAAGTCAAGCCACAGCCATCTTGAATGCTGCAGATAGTCTGGCAAACGCCCCGAATCCACATTGGGCAAAGGTCAAAGAGCTAATCGAACCATTGCCGAATGTCGCCGCAATCGCCGCCGCGCTTTCTGGCCAGTCGGGCCCGTGGGATAACGCGGAGTGGGACGTTGCGGAGTGGGACGTTGCGGAATGGGCCGATGAGTCGAGAGTTCCCGCTGCCGATAGATTTGTCACACGGGCAGACAACGCTAACGCTTTCGACGATGCTGCCAAGTCACTGGACGAAGTTCTCAAGGAATTTCGAGATGATCACAAGCTGGGGAACATTCTCGGTGAAGAGAAAACGATATTAATTAAGACATTGGAGGCGGGACGCGACCTTCTCGACAACTCGACTATCAACGTACAAATGGGCTTCTTGCTCACGGTCGAGCCACTCAAGAATTTCCTCCACCGACATAAGGATCAAATCACCTCCGGATCTATTGTTGCGCTAATCGGCAAGGCGATCGACAAACTCGTAGAGGTATTATCGGGATGACTTATGATTCAAAGATAACCCTTACACGCCCACCTCATCCTTTCGCCGCAAGGGGGGAGGGGATACTTCTTCGGCAAACCCTTCTCACTGCCTCATTGCCTCTGTGGTTCAAAAATCCTCCGTGTTCCCGGTGGTGAACCCTTGATGCCCAAACGCACTGACATCTCCTCGATCATGATCATCGGCGCCGGGCCCATCGTCATCGGCCAGGCGTGCGAGTTCGACTATTCGGGCGCGCAGGCCTGCAAGGCGCTGAAGGACGAGGGCTACCGGGTGATCCTGGTGAACTCCAATCCGGCGACCATCATGACCGACCCGGAGATGGCCGACGCCACCTATGTGGAGCCCATCGTCCCGGAGATCGTCGAGCGGATCATCGCCAAGGAGCGCCCGGACGCCCTGTTGCCGACCATGGGCGGGCAGACCGGCCTCAACACGTCGCTGGCGCTGGCAGACTCCGGCGTGCTCGACAGATACGGGGTCGAGCTGATCGGCGCCCGGGCCGAGGCCATCGAAAAGGCCGAGGACCGGCTGAAGTTCCGCGAAGCCATGGATTCCATCGGCCTCGAAAGCCCCAAGAGCCGGCTCTGCAAGTCCATCGAGGAGGCCCGGGAGGCCCTGAACGAGATCGGCCTGCCTTTGATCATGCGCCCGTCGTTCACCCTCGGCGGGCGGGGGGGCGGCATCGCCTACAACAAGGCCGAGTTCGAGGAGATCATGATCCGCGGCCTGGCGGCGAGCCCGGTGGGCGAGGTGCTGGTCGAGGAGAGCGTGCTCGGCTGGAAAGAGTTCGAGATGGAGGTGGTGCGGGACAAGGCGGACAACTGCATCATCATCTGCTCCATCGAGAACGTCGACCCCATGGGCATCCACACCGGCGATTCCATCACCGTGGCCCCGGCCCTGACCCTCACCGACAAGGAATACCAGATCATGCGCAACGCCTCGATGGCGGTGCTGCGCGAGATCGGCGTCGAGACCGGCGGCTCCAACGTCCAGTTCGCGGTCAACCCGGAGACCGGCCGCCTCGTGATCATCGAAATGAACCCCCGGGTGTCGCGGTCGTCCGCGCTTGCCTCCAAAGCGACCGGCTTCCCGATCGCCAAGGTCGCGGCCAAGCTCGCCGTCGGCTACACCCTGGATGAGCTCGACAACGACATCACCGGCGTCACGCCGGCGAGCTTCGAGCCGACCATCGACTACGTGGTCACCAAGATCCCGCGGTTCACCTTCGAGAAGTTCCCGGACGCGGAGCCGACCCTCACCACGTCGATGAAGTCGGTGGGCGAGGCCATGTCCATCGGACGCTGCTTCGCCGAAAGCCTGCAAAAGGGCCTGCGCTCCATGGAAACCGGCCTGTCCGGGCTCGACGAGGTCGATCTCGACATGACCGAGAAACAGACCATCCAGGCGGCGCTGCTGGAGCCCCGCCCGTTCCGCATTCTGGTGGTCGCCCAGGCCTTCCGCGCCGGGCTGACCGTCGACGAGGTGTATCGGGCCTGCAGGATCGACCCCTGGTTCCTGGAGCAGGTCAAGGACATCGTCGCGGCCGAGGAAGAGGTGCGGACGCAGGGGCTGCCGGGGGATCGCGGCGGCTGGCTGAAACTCAAGAAGATGGGCTTCGCGGACGCGCGCCTCGCGGCGCTCGCCGGCGAGACCGAGCGGGAGGCGTCGAAAGCCCGGCGGGAGGCCGGCGTCCGGCCGGTCTACAAGCGGGTGGACACCTGCGCCGCCGAGTTCGCCTCGCAGACCTCCTACATGTATTCGGCCTATGAGGGGAACGCGGCCCAGCCGGGCGAGAACGAAAGCGAACCCTCGGACCGGACCAAGGTGGTGATCCTCGGCGGCGGGCCCAACCGGATCGGCCAGGGCATCGAGTTCGACTATTGCTGCGTCCATGCCGCCTTCGCCATGCGGGAGGCGGGCTACGAATCCATCATGGTGAACTGCAACCCGGAGACCGTGTCGACCGACTACGACACCTCGGACCGGCTGTATTTCGAGCCGCTGACCGCCGAGGACGTGATCGAACTGATCCAGGGCGAGCAGGCACGGGGCGACGTGAAGGGCGTGATCGTTCAGTTCGGCGGCCAGACGCCGCTCAAACTGGCGCAAGCCCTGGAGGATGCGGGCATTCCCATCCTCGGCACGTCACCCGACGCCATCGACCTCGCCGAGGACCGGGAGCGGTTCCAGAAACTGCTCGCCGAACTGGACCTCAAGCAGCCGCCCAACGGCACCGCGACCTCGCTGGAGCAGGCACAAGAGGCGGCCCGGGAGATCGGTTATCCCGTGGTCATCCGGCCCTCCTACGTCCTGGGCGGGCGGGCCATGGAGATCGTCCACGACGAGGATCAGCTCAACCGGTACATGGATACGGCGGTGCAGGTTTCCGGCTCGTCGCCGGTGCTGATCGACTTCTACCTGCGGGACGCCATCGAGGTGGACGTGGATGCGGTCCGCGACGGCGAGCGGGTCTACGTCGCCGGCATCATGGAGCACATCGAGGAGGCGGGAATTCACTCGGGCGATTCCGCCTGTTCCCTGCCGCCGCACTCGCTCTCCGGCGAAACCATCGAGGAGCTCGAGCGCCAGACCCGGGCGCTGGCCGAGGCGCTCGACGTGATCGGCCTGATGAACGTCCAATTCGCCATTCAGGACGGCACCATCTACCTGCTGGAAGTGAACCCCCGGGCCAGCCGGACGGTGCCCTTCGTCGCCAAGGCGACCGGGCTGCCCATCGCGAAGATCGCGGCGCGGGTGATGGCCGGCGAGACCCTGGACGGCCTCGGCGTGCCGGAGGACTTCGACCTCGATCATGTGGCGGTCAAGGAGGCCGTGTTCCCCTTCGACCGGTTCCCCGGCGTCGATATCCTGCTGGGCCCGGAGATGAAATCCACCGGCGAAGTGATGGGCATCGACAGGGACTTCCCCCGCGCCTTCGCCAAGTCCCAGTTGGGCGCGGGCGTCCGCCTGCCCCAGGAGGGAACCGTTTTCATTTCGGTCAAGGATTCCGACAAGCCGGCGACCCTGGGCCTGGCGAAACGGCTCCGGGCCGCGGGCTTCGATCTCATCGCCACCGGCGGCACCCAGAAGTTTCTCTCCGAGGCGGGGCTCGAGGTCACCGCCGTCAACAAGGTGCTGCAGGGAAGGCCGCATTGCGTCGATGCGATCATGAACGGCGACGTGCAGTTGGTGATCAACACCACCGCCGGGGCGCAGGCGATTGCGGATTCCTTTTCGATCCGCCGTGAATCCCTGCTCTGCAACGTCCCGCACTACACCACCATGACCGGCGCCGCGGCGGCGGTCGACGCCATCGAGGCGAGCCGGGAAGACGGCCAGGGAGACGACAAGTCGGGCGGGCTTGAAGTCGCGCCCCTGCAATCCTATTCTTGATGGCCGCTCATTCCCGACATTCGTAGTGTCCGCCCGTGGCGAGGGGCCGCGGGGAGAGAGGCGTTTTGACTCCTCCATGCGTTGAGACGGAAGACGAAAGATGGAAAGGATACCCATGACCAGGAACGGCCTGGATGCGCTGGAAGGCGAACTCAGGCGGCTTCGGTCCGAGGAGCGCCCGGCGATCATCAAGGCGATCGAAGCGGCGCGAGAACACGGCGATCTGTCGGAGAACGCGGAATATCACGCCGCCCGCGAGCGCCAGAGCTTCGTCGAGGGCCGGCTGGCCGAACTGGAAGACGTCATTTCGCGGGCCGACGTGATCGATCCGGCGACCCTCTCCGGCGACACGGTGCGCTTCGGCGCCACGGTGCACATCGTCGACGAGGATACCGACGAGGAGCAGACCTTTCAGATCGTCGGCACCCATGAGGCGGATGCATCCGCCGGCCGGCTGTCGATCACCTCGCCATTGGCGCGCGGCCTGATCGGCAGGAGCCTGGGGGATTCGGCGGAAATTACCGCGCCCGGCGGCTCCAAGTCCTACGAAATTCTCGAGGTTGAATACAAGTAGGCCGCGTCGATGGCCTAACCGGCCGCTTCGGCGGCCCCCGCGGCTTCGTCCTCGACCGGCACCCCCGGCAGGTCCTTCGAGGTGCGGATGGTCTCGAAGGTGGAGACCGTCGAGACATGGTCGGCGGAGGTTAGCCGCATGGTCAGGTCGTCCCGGTGCTCCTTGTCCCGGGCGACGATCTTCAACAGGAAATCGCCGCCGCCCCGGATCATGTGGGTCTCCCGGATTTCGGGCCAGCCGGCGGTCATTTCCTCGAACGCCCGCAGCACGTCCTGGGACTGGCTGTCGAGACCGACGAGGGCGAAGAACATTTCCTTCAGGCCGAGCAGCGCCGGGTCCAACTCCGCGTGATAACCGCGGATGTAACCCGCTTCTTCCAGGGCCCGGACACGGCGCAGGCACGGCGGCGCCGAAATCCCGACCCGCTTGGCCAGTTCGACATTGGTCATGCGGCCGTCGGCCTGTAGATCGCCGAGTATTTTACGGTCGACTTGGTCGAGCTTGACCCGCGACATCTACTGCAGCTCCCTGGTCACCGTCGAGGAATTCATTGGAAATCTTGGCTCGGTGACGTGAGAGTAATTTTATTACCCGCAGGGCCGCCGCGCAATAATATTTCAAATATGCCGGCGCGCCGGTTCGGCCGGCCACATACCGGCCACATACCGGACAGTGCGCCGACGGCCGCTTTTTTACCGGCGCGCTCCCTTGCGGACGGGTGGGGCCCTTTCTATTTTAGGGCCGGAATTCAGGTCCGGGGGAACCTCGCCGCCGGACAACCCCGTTTGATTGGAACCGCCATGTCCGAAAACATCCACAACAAAGTCATGATCCTGGGCTCCGGCGCCGCCGGCCTGACCGCGGCCATCTACACCGCCCGGGCCAGTTTGGAGCCGGTGCTGATCCACGGCATGCAGCCCGGCGGCCAGATGACCATCACCACCGACGTGGAGAACTATCCCGGCTTCGCCGATGTCGTCCAGGGCCCATGGCTGATGGAACAGATGCAGGCCCAGGCCGAGAATGTCGGCACCCGGATGATGGCCGATACGATCGTCGAAGCCGATCTCGGCCGGCGGCCGTTCCGCATGGCCGGCGATTCCGGCACCGTCTATACGTGCGACGCGCTGATCGTCTCCACCGGGGCGCAAGCCAAATGGCTGGGGCTCGACAGCGAGCAGTCGTTCATGGGATTTGGCGTCTCGGCCTGCGCGACCTGCGACGGATTTTTCTTCAGGGAAAAGGACGTCCTGGTGGTCGGCGGCGGCAATACCGCGGTCGAGGAAGCGCTGTATCTCGCCAACCTGGCGGGCAAGGTGACCCTGATCCACCGCCGCGACGAGCTTCGCGCCGAGAAAATCCTCCAGACCCGGCTGCTCAACCACGACAAGATCGAGGTCGTCTGGGATACGGTGCTGGACGAGATCACCGGCAACACCGACGGCGTGGCGCCCGAAGTCACCGGGGTGAAGGTCAAAAACGTCAAGACCGGCGAGGTGAGCGAGCTTGCCCTCGACGGCGTCTTCATCGCCATCGGCCACAAGCCGAACACCGATCTGTTCGGCGGCCAGTTGGACATGGACGGCGAGGGCTACCTGATTACGGCGCCCGATTCGACCGCTACCAACATCCCCGGCGTGTTCGCCGCCGGTGACGTGCAGGACAACACCTATCGCCAGGCGGTCACCGCGGCCGGGACGGGCTGCATGGCCGCCCTCGAGACGGAAAAATTCCTCGCCGAACAAGAAGCGGTTGCCGACGCCGCCGAATAAGCGCTATTCCTGAGCGTCAATTCTCAACCGCTCGGGACGAGGCGCAACGCCATGTCGATGGACTGGGACAAGCTGCGGATTTTTCATGCGGTGGCCGAAGCCGGCAGCTTCACCAATGCCAGCGAAACGCTGAATCTCAGTCAATCGGCGATCAGCCGCCACATCAGCACCCTCGAACGCGGCCTCAATGTGCCGTTGTTCCATCGCCACGCCCGGGGGCTGATCCTTACCGAGCAGGGGGAGGATCTCTATCTGACGGCCCACGACGTGTTCCACAAGCTGGCCATGTCGGAAGCCCGGCTGACCGACTCTCGGGAGCTGCCGGCGGGCACTCTCAAGATCGCCACGACCGTCGGCTTCGGCTCCGTATGGCTGACCCCGCGGATCCGGGAATTCGTCGATCTCTACCCGGACATCGAAGTCAGCATCGTCCTGACCTACTCGGAATTCGACCTCTCCATGCGCGAAGCGGACGTGGCCATCGAGCTCACGCCGCCGACCCACACCGAACTCATCCAGCGCCATCTGATGACCATCAACTACTACGTTTACGCGACGCCGGACTACCTCAAGGCCCACGGGATGCCGCAGACGCCGGAGGATCTCGACGACCACAAACTCATCACCTTCGGCCAGGAGGTCGGCGACCAGCGCGACCTGCTGCCGGCCCTCAATTTCCTCCTCGATGCCGGTGCAAACCCCAAAAAGCCGCGCCGCCCGGTGCTGCAGGTGAACAATATCTACGGAATCTACCGGGCGGTCCTGTCGGGCCTCGGCATGGGCGCCCTGCCCAACTACTTCGATGAAGGCTCGGCCAATCTGGTCCGGGTGCTGCCGGAACTGCAAAGCCCGGCGACCGAGGCCTATTTCGTCTATCCCGAGGAACTGCGCCAGTCGGCCAGAATCGCGGTATTCCGCGATTTCTTGATCCGGAAGGTCATGGAATCCCGCTGATTGGAATCCCAATTCAGGGAACTTTTCCTGGAATATGACGAGCTATGCAAAAATTGCATAGCAAATGTGTGGTAATCACACTGGCGATTTTGCGATGCAACAACTACATACCTTGACAGCGACGGCGTGAGCCGACGCTCTCCGGGCCCCCCGGCCCGGATTTCCAAGGGTCTTCGGACCCTACGTCTCCCAGACGTGAAGCCTCCCTGTTAAACTCACCGGGAAAGTTTACTTTCCCGGTCTTTTTTTGCTCCTTGCGCGCGGTTTGACGCCGTTATTCGGCGGCGATGCCGAGTTCCGATTGCCGGGCCTTCACCACCTGATCGGCTTCCTTGCCGGTTATTTCCTGCAGCCGGTCGAACTCGAATTCAAAGGTGCCCACGCCCTGGGTCGACGAGCGCAACTCGTTGATCAGGTCGAGAATTTCCGATTCCGGCATGTGGGCGTTCACCTCGTCCCAGCCCTTCCAGCCTTCCTTGGGCTCGAACCCGAGGATTTGGCCGCGGCGCCCGGATACCAGACTTTGAACCCGCGACATGAATTCCGTCGGAACGGAAATGGTGACCGTAAAAATCGGCTCCAGCAGGACCGGGCCGCATTTCGGCATCCCTTCCCGCATGGCCAGGCTGCCGGCCGTCTTGAACGCCTGGTCCGAACTGTCGACGGCGTGGAACTGTCCGTCGGTCAATTCGACCGAGACGTCGACCACGGGAAATCCGAGCGGTCCCTGGGAGAGATATTCCTTCACCCCGTTTTCGACCGCCGGGATGTACTGCTTGGGCACCACGCCGCCGGTGATCGAGTCGGTAAACTGGAACCCCGAACCTCTCGGCAGCGGTTTGATTTCGATATGAACGTCGCCGAACTGGCCGTGCCCTCCCGACTGCTTCTTGTGCCGCGCATGCTGCGAGACGGGCTTCTTGATGGATTCCTTGTAGGCCACCTGAGGCAGGCCGCCATCGACCTCGAGCTTGTTTCGGTTGTGCATCCGCTCGAGCGCGATTCGGAGATGGGTTTCACCCTGGCCGCGCAGCACGAACTCGCCGGTATCCGGATTCGGGCCGTAGGTCAGTGACGGGTCCTCTTCGATGAGCCGCGCCAGTGCGCCGGCCATCTTCACCTCGTCGTCCCGCCTGCCCGCATGGATGGCCAGCGCATAGACGGGCTTCGGCGGCGCCGGCCACGCCGGACCCTCGGCGCTGCCCGACGGCGACAGCAGATCTCCCGTGTGCACCTCCTCCATCCGGCCGAGCGCGCCCGCCTCGCCCTCGGCGAGTTTGGCGACCTTCTCCTGGTCGGCGCCCCGCAGCTTGACGATGCCGCTCACCCGGGAGCCGCCGAGCGTCGCGCCGTCCTCGACCTCCCCGCGCAGAATCCGGGCGATGGACCGCTTGCCGGTCTGCGAACCGTGAGAAGTCTTGAAGACCCGGGCAACCGCCTCGCCGTCGGCGTCGATGCCGGTCCGCTCGCGAGTCGCCGCAATGCCGGGCGCCTCATGGCGCAGCACCTTCAACAACCGCGTAATGCCGTGATCGGATTCGGCCGAGCCGAAAAACACCGGAACGAGATTTCCCGCCCTGGTCGCCGCCGCGAGGTGGTCGTAGGTTTCGCCGACCTCGGGCACCTCGTCTTCCAGCAGCTGCTCCAACAGGCCGTCGTCGAAATCCGAGAGCGCCTCCAACATTACCGTCCGTTCGATTTCCAGGCGATCGTTGAGGTCGGCGGGTATGTCCGTGATTTCCTTGAGGTCGCCGTCGGTGTACTCGAAGGCCCGCTTGCTCGCGAGATCGACATATCCGGTGATCTCATCGCCTGTCCTGATGGGAATTTCGCGCAAGACCAATGGCTGGTCTATGACCCCGCGCAGCGCGTCCACGCTCTCGGCGACGCTCGCCGCGGCGCCGTGGATTTTGTTGATAAAGATGATATGCGGCACGCTTTGCCCGTGGAGCTCGCGCAACAGCCGCGCGGCCCCAAGGGCCTTGTCCGCGCCGGGCTCGATCACCACCACGGCAATATCACATACGGCCATGGCGTTGATCGTGTCCTGGACGAGTTCGACCGACCCCGGACAGTCTATGAGAGTCCACGAATCGCCCAGGTAGTCGAAGCTGGCGACATTCATTTCGACGCTCATGGTCCGCGAGCGCGCCTCGGGGGATGAATCACCGACCGTATTGCCTTCGGCGATCCTGCCCAGGCGATTTGTCGCACCGGCCTTGAACAGCATGGCTTCGAGCAATGAGGTTTTGCCGCTCAGGTACGGACCCACAAGGGCCGCGCAACGGGGACCGAATTCAGATATGTCTGCCACGGGTAGATCCTCCCAGCCGTCTAGGCGTTTTGAAGCTCCAGGCGGACGCTTTTCGCCGAGACACGAGTGGAGGCGCCGCGGCACGCCCTTGGGGGAAAGGTTAGCGGCCCGAAACCGGAGTCTTCAAGAAGAATCCGGTCTCCAAACGATACGGATCGAGCCTAGCTCAGCGCGGCGCAGGCCCGCTGAATGCGCTGGCAGGCATCCTCCAGCAATTCGGTGGCCGTCGCGTACGAGATGCGGAAGTGGGGCGCCAGACCGAAGGCGGTGCCGAGCACCACGGCGACCCCTTCGGCCTCCAGCAGATAGGCGCAGAAATCACCGTCGCTCTCGATCGTCTTCCCGTCCGGGGCGGTCTTGCCGATGTTGGCGGCGCAGGACGGGTAGACATAGAAGGCGCCCTCGGGCGTCAGGCAATCGATCCCCGTCGCCTGATTGAGCATGGAGACCACCATGTCGCGGCGGTCCTTGAAGATCTTGTTGTTGGCGGAAAAGTCCTGCGGTCCTTCCAGGGCCGCGACGGCCGCGGCCTGCGAGACGGAGCTGGTATGGGACGTGCTCTGGGATTGGATCTTGTTCATCGCCGAGATCAAGTCCTGCGGTCCCGCCGCATAGCCGACCCGCCAGCCGGTCATCGCATAGGCCTTGGAAACGCCGTTGAGGGTCAGCGTCCGGTCGTACAATCCCGGCTCCACCTGGGCGATGGTCGAAAACTCGAAATCGTCATAGATGACGTGCTCGTAGATATCGTCCGTCATCACCCAGACATGCTCGTGGCGCAGCAGGACGTCGGCCAGCGCCTTCAATTCGGCCCGGGTGTAGGCCCCGCCCGTCGGGTTCGAGGGCGAATTGAGCATCACCCATTTGGTCTTGGGCGTGATCGCGGCCTCCAACTGGTCCGGGGTCATCTTGAACCGGCTCTCCGCCGGGCAGTCGACGAACACCGGCGTGCCTTCGGCCAGGAGGACGATGTCCGGATAGCTCACCCAATAGGGCGCCGGGATGATGACCTCGTCGCCCGCCTCCACCGTCGCCATGATGCCGTTGTAGATGCTTTGCTTGCCGCCGCAGGCCACCTGAATCTGACCGGGCTCGTATGTCAGATCGTTCTCGCGCTGAAATTTCGCCGCCACCGCGGTGCGAAGCTCGATGGAGCCCGGCACGTCGGTGTATTTGGTATAGCCGTCGGCCATGGCCTTCGCCGCGGCCTCCTTGACGTGGTCCGGGGTGTCGAAATCAGGCTCGCCGGCGCCCAGGCCGATAACGTCGCGGCCCTCCGCCTTGAGCGCGCGCGCGCGCGCCGTCACCGCCATGGTGGGCGATGGCTGAATTCGGTCGAGGCGGGATGCCAAGATGGACATATTGGAGTACTCCCCGGACTTCGGGCCACGAATACCGGCCGCAAACACCTGTCAAAAAACCGGCGGCAAACTACGCCCGCCATCGCGCCGCTGCAATAACAGATTGTGCGGCTGAAGCGGCGGGGAGATAGTGGACCGGACCATGTCGCCGCTTCTCAATCCGCGCCTTTGGATCATCGCCGCCGGAACGGTCATCGTACCGCTGGATTCCTCGGTCAACGTGGCGTTTCCGTACATCGCCGACGGCTTCGGCCGGCCGGCCCCGGATCTCCGGCTGGTGGTCGTCACCTTCATATTGAGTTCCGCCGCCCTGTTGTTGATCGGCGGACGCCTTGGCGATCTCCACGGCTACCGGCGGATTTTCCGAATCGGACTGGTCGTCAGCATTGCCGCGCTGCTCCTGGACGCCGCGGCGCCATCCTACCTCGCCCTCCTGCTTGCGCGGGTCGGGCAGGGCATCGGTGCGGCCCTGACCCTCTCCTGTGCGCCGGCGCTCACCCTCGGACTGTTCCCCGAAGCCGATCGCGGCAAGGCCATCGGGGCTTATGCAATGATATTCGCCGGATCCATGGCCTTGGGGCCGGTCGTCGGCGGCTGGCTGATCGAGACATGGGATTGGCGGGCGGTATTCTGGTACCGGGCGCCCTTGGCCGCGGCGGCGCTGCTCGGGTCCGTATTTCTCTCGGGCGCGCGCGCGGCCGAACCCGGCAGGACCTTCGATCTCACCGGCGCCGTTCTGCTGGGCTCCGCCCTGGCCCTGATCTTCGTCTCGCTGAATACGCTGAGCGCGTCCGCGGCCGCGGGCGCCGCCCTCGGAGGTCTGGCGGTCCTGACCGGCGGCGTCTTCGCCGCCCACCAGCTAAGAAGCGCTTCTCCGATCATCGAGCTTCGCTATTTCCGCTCCTGGCCGTTTTCCGGCCTGACGCTCTCCAACGTGCTGCTCAACCTGGCGAGCTTCTCGGTCATGATGGTGGTGCCGTTCTATCTCGGCCGGACGGCCGACATGGATGCCGGTGACGCCGGCTGGGTTCTCGCCGCCTATGCCGGCGGCGTGGCGGTGACGGCGTGGATTGCCGGACAAATTCTCAACCGGGCGGCGGCCGGCTCGTCCGCGGCCCCCCGATTGATGCGCCTCGGCGCCATCGGCATCGGCGCCGGCCTGTGGCTGGTTTCCGGTCTCGGGCCGGGCCAGTCCCTGCTGGCCGTCGCGGCGGCCATCGGCCTTGCCGGGGCCGGGCTGGGGCTCTATCAGGCATCGTTCCTCTATCTGGTCACCGGCACCCTGCCGCCCGAAGACCGGGGCGTCGCCGGCAGCCTCGCCGAGGTTACCCGGTCCATGGGCAACGTCGGCGCGGCGACCCTGATGTTCGAAATTTTCCGCGCCCGATCGGCGGCCGACGGGTTCGACGCCGGGTTCCAATCGACCTATGTCACCGCCGCCGCCATCGCTTTCGCGGTGCTTGCGGTGATGCTGCTGGCACCCATATTCCATAGGCGCAAGTGATCTGCCAATTGGGCGTGATATAATCGGCGGACCAAAGGATCCGACATGCCGCTGCTTGACCATACCGGGATCGATTTCATCCCCGAAAAACGCCCCCTTATCGAGGGCGGCGAAGCGCTGCGCGTGGTCTCGGAATTCGAGCCGGCCGGCGACCAGCCCGAGGCCATCGGCGAGTTGACGGCCAGCATCCGCG
Source organism: uncultured Rhodospirillaceae bacterium (assembly GCA_964620095.1). GTDB lineage: Bacteria > Pseudomonadota > Alphaproteobacteria > Rhodospirillales > UBA2165 > JAJDXO01. The sequence goes on from CAZUGT010000006.1 coordinate 13,420, forward strand.
ACGGCGACAAGGACCAGGTGCTGCTGGGCGTTACCGGATCGGGCAAGACCTTCACCATGGCCCACGTCATTCAGGAACTGAACCGGCCGACCCTGGTGCTGGCCCCGAACAAGACTTTGGCGGCCCAGCTTTACGGCGAAATGAAGGAGTTTTTCCCCGACAACGCGGTCGAGTATTTCGTCTCCTATTACGACTACTACCAGCCGGAGGCCTACGTGCCGCGCTCGGACACCTATATCGAGAAGGACGCGTCGATCAACGAGCAGATCGACCGGATGCGGCATGCGGCGACCCGCGCGCTGCTGGAGCGCAATGACGTGGTGATCGTCGCCTCGGTATCCTGCATCTACGGTATCGGCGCGGTGGAGACCTATGCCCAGATGACGGTCAAGCTGACCGCCGGCGGGGCCATGGACCGCAAGGCGCTGCTCAGGGAGCTGGTGGAGCTTCAGTACACCAGAAACGACGCGGCGTTCTTC
>CAZUGT010000007.1:0-22279 GCA_964620095.1 uncultured Rhodospirillaceae bacterium
AGGCGGCGTAAGCCACCGTCCCGGCGATCACCATGATATCGCCGATATTGAACCGGAACGCCGCGAGTACCGTCAGGTCCGCTTTCGAGACGCTGATCAGGACCCCGAAGAAGGCGGCGGCGAGCCCGATGGATTGGACCCAGGACAGCCGGTGGCGAAGAATGAGAAGCGCAACGAGGGCGGTCATCGCGGGCTGGCTGGAATTGACCAGGGTGCCGCTGATGGCGGTGGTGAAGTTGACCCCGGCATACAGCATGACGCTCCCGAACATCTGCAAAAAAGCCAGCAACAGAAACAAACCGATCCTGGACCGGATCAGCGGCCAGCGATCGATCAGGTCCCGCCAGACGAAGGGCAGCATGATCAGGGCGGCAATGCTCCAACGCCAGAAGGTCAGGCCGACGCCCGGCAGATCGACGCGCATACCGCGGGCGAAAACAACCCCGATGGCCCACAGAAATACGGTGAAGGCCAGCATCAGAAAGGCGGCTCGGGTGGACGGCGCGTATTCCTCGATGGTGCGCACGAATGCCGATCGCACCTAGCTCTCCTCCTTCCGCCGTCCGGTCAGGACAACGGTGGAAATGCCGAGGCAGACCAGCGCCGCGCCGATGACGTGGAACAGAAACAGCTGCTCGCCGAGGAACGTGATGGCCACCGCCGCGCCGAAGATCGGGATCAAGTTGATGAACATGGTCGCATGAATGGCGCCCACCGCCCTCAAGCCCGCGTTCCAGACGTAGATCGACACCACACTGCACAGGCCCAGCACGACCGAAACCCAGAAGGTCTCCGCCGATGCCGGCGTTGTTCTATGGAACGCGGTTTCCAGCACAAAGGTCGGCAGCATGACGACAAGCCCGCTGGCCATGATGAGGAACAGCATCGCCGACAGACCAAGATCGTGGGGAAGGCGCGGGAAATAAATGGCATAGGACGCCCAGCCGACCACCGCGATCAAGGCGATGAAGTCTCCAGGATTGAAGGCAAGCGCCTGCAAAACGGACAGATCGGCCCGGACGACCATCACCGCGATGCCGGCCAATGCCGCTACGATTCCGGCGCCCTGCAGTCCCCGTATCCGGGTGCCGACGAGAATGGCCGCCATGATGGCGGTGATCGCCGGTTGGGTGGCGTTGGCGACGGTCGCATTGATGGCGGTGGTGAAATTCACCGCGACGATGATCATGGCCTGGGAGCCGGTCATGAGAAATCCGAGAAAAACCAGCATCTTGAGGTGCCGCCGCAAGACAGGCCAAGCGCGCCGAAGTTCCGGGAGGGCGATGGGCAGGAGCACCAGAACCGCGACCAGGACACGCCAAAAATTCATCCCGAACGGCGGAATGGTCTCATAGAAGGCGCGGCTGATGACCGTGTTGACCGCCCAAATGAAGGCCGCGAGCGTCAACAGGACATACGCCAGCGCGGGGCGCGGCGAAAAATTCTCGATCCAATTCATGAATTGCGGCTCGGACGTCCCCACACATTCTCGTTCTTGGCTCGGACTCTATGCCTCCCGTCCCGGCTGGCCAGACATTTCCCCTTGGTGTCCGAATTTCCGGCACGCTATCGTGAGGCCATCAGACCGGGGAGAAGCATCCATGGCCGACTGGGTTGATTTGACGCGGGGGATCGCGCTCCCCCGCTATTGCGATCACTACGGACACATGAACGTCCGTTACTACGCGCAATTCTTCGATGATGCGGGCTGGCACATCCTCAACCTGGCCGGTATCGCCTTCGAGGATATTCAGGACCGGGGCCTCGGCACCGTGGTCGCCAACCTGTCCATCGATTTCCACCATGAACTGGTGCAGGGGAAGCTGTTCATCATCCGCGGCGGCTATACGCGGGTGGGCACCAAGAGTTTCCATCACGAGCTCCGGCTCTACGAAGCCGACACCATGACCCACTGCGCCACCCAGACCTCGGTCGAGGTGTTCTTCGACACCAAGGCGCGGAAGGCCGTGGCAATCCCCGACGATCTCAAGGAAAAGATGGCGGCCCGCGTGGTCGCGGCGGACTAGTCTCCGGTCTCGGTCGAGCCGCCCCGCGAGGGCCGGGCTCACCCTCATCCCGGTTCTCTCCCATCGGGAGGGAGAGGGATATTCGTTGCGTCCCCTCTCCGCCTTCGTTCCAGCCATCGTAGCCGAAGGCTACTTCGGCGGAGCAGGCCAGGGGGAGAGAGTTGGGGTAAGGGTCGTGGCGGTTAGACCGGGCGCAAAAAAGCCGCCGAAAACGGCGGCCGGGGTTCAGTCAATCGGATCGTCGCGCACGGCTCCCGATCCTGGGAATATTTATTACCATATCCGTCGCACATGTCGCAAGCCTTTTTTTATTTTTTTTCATACAAATTCGGTATTTTACAATCATCAAAGATAACAGATTGAAAAATATAAGAAAAACGAACCATGCGGCACGATCTCAAATGTCGGCCATGGTCGTATTTTGTCTATTGCGGCAAAAATGACACAAACTCGGAAGGTATTTATAATATTATGGTAATCGGTCTTTCCGGGGTCGGCGGGACGAACGAGGACGGGAGACCGGGGTCCGGCCTCCATCGAGCCGCAATCGCAAATCCGCGAAACCGGGAATCCCCAATTGATTACAGACCCCAGGCCAAACCAAAAAAGAGGCGGCCCGAAGACCGCCTCCAATTCGGGTCCCTGTCGGCCGGCTACTTGATGACACCGGCCTCCTTGTAAAATTTCAGCGCACCCGGATGGAAATCCATGTTTTCCTGACGGGCGGCGTACTTGAGGTTGACCTGCTTCATGTACGGCGCGCTCTTCCGGATATCCTCGACGTTCGTCCAGAACGCCTTGACCATGTTGTAGACGGTCGGCGCGTCGAGGGTGGAGCGGACGGTGACGCCGAGAATCGCGTCGTTGATCCACACGTCGTGCTCATTGACCTGCTGGGCGCCATAGGCGTCCTTGCTGATCGAGCCGGGAAGCCGGCCGGGAGCGGCGAAGAACTTCTTCAGCCTGTCGTTGCCCATCAGATCGCCCTCCTTCGGAAGGCCGAGGATGCGAATCTTGGAAGTGGCCGAGATCTGCTGAAGCTGGGCGCACGGGTCCAGGCAGCCGATGGTGTAGACGTCGAGCTGACGGTCCTGGAAGGCCTGGAACGCCGAGGAGAAGTTCAGATTGACGCTCTTGAAGTCGCCCTTCTTGGGTGACAGGCCGGTCGCGGCCGCGATGAACGCCAGACCGTTGACCAGCTGACCGCCCGACGGCGGGCCGATGAACGCCTTCTTGCCCTTCAAGTCAGCCAAGGTCTTGATGCCGGAATCGGCATAGGTCACGTAGTGATAGCCGCCGAGCGGGAACCAGAATACCATATTCAGGTTCTTGGCGAGTTCCTTGACGCCCTTCAGCTTCTTGTAAATCCGCGAACCGTTTTTCATCCAGCCGTAGACCGACGGCGCTGTCATCGACATGTCGATGGACTCCCGGGCCACGTCGACCATGTGCTTGGTCGCCGTGCCGGTCGCGTCGACGGTGATTTCGACCGTCTTGACGTTTTGGTTCACGATGTTGGCGAATGTCGTCATCACCAGGTACATGGACGAGCCCGGCGCGATGGTCGACATCTTGAGCTGCTTCTTCTGGGCCTGGGCCGCGGTGGTCATGGACACCGCAAGCAGACCGGCGACAGCAAATAGTCCCAGACGTTTCAACATTGGCAAGTTACCTCCACTGTTTTGTTAACCTTCGGCGCGCTGCTTGACCTGCACCGCACCCGTCATGCGCTCGAAGACGAGCGACGCTGGTATGACCGCGGCGGAAACCGCCGCGACCGTGGAAACGAAGAACGCCTCCACCCCCCGCGCGAACCCGGCCCGGGCAAAGGGTTCGTCGGGATGAACAATGCTCGGATGATAGATGAAAAAAATGGGATAAGGAACCCGGCGACCGCCGAGCGGGCGGCGCGCCCGCTATGGGCTAAGCCAAACAAAAAAGAGGCGGCCCGACGACCGCCTCCGATAATTTCAACACGGTTTTGGTTTACCGCTTCCAAACACCCGCCTCGCGGTAGTACTTCTCCGCGCCGGGATGAAACTGCATGTTCTGTTTGGCCGACGCGAAATCGATGCTCACTTGACGCATGTAAGGCACGCTTTCCCGAATGGTCCCCAAATTGTCCCAGAACACCTTGGTCATATTGTAGACGATGTCGGTGCTCAACGTGGAACGCGCCGTTACGCCAAGGACCGAATCGTTGACCCAGATGTCAGCTTCGTTCACCTGATTGGCGCCGTAAACGCCCTTGCTGATCTTGCCCTTCACACGTCCCGGAGTGCCGAAGAATTTCTGCAACGCGGGCGAGGCCAAAAGGTCGGACTCGTTGGGCAGGCCGAGGAACCTGATCTTCGACGTCGCGGTCAATTGCTGTAGCTGCGCGCATGGGTCCAGGCAGCCGATCGTGTAGACGTCCAATTGCCGGTCCTGGAAGGCCTGCAGCGCCGACGCAAAGTTCAAATTGACGCTCTTGAAGTCCTTCGGCGTAAGACCCACGGCTGCTTTGATGAAGCCGAGGCCTGTCACCAATTGCCCGCCCGACGGCGGTCCGATGAACGCCTTCTTGCCCTTCAAGTCGGCCAAGGTCTTGATGCCGGAATCGGCGTAGGTGACATAGTGGTAACCGCCCAACGGGAACCAGAACACCATTCTCAGATTCTTGGCGAGCTCCTTGACGCCCTTCAGCTTCTTGTAGACTCGCGTGCCGTCCCTCATCCAGGCATAAGCCGTGGGCGCGGTCATCGACATGTCGATGGACTCCCGGGCCACGTCGACCATGTGCTTGGTCGCCGTGCCGGTGGCATCGACGGTGATCTCGATATCCTTGCGGTTTTGATTTACCAGATTGGCGAATGTCGTCATCACCAGGTACATGGATGAACCCGGCGCGATGGTCGACATCTTGAGCTGCTTCTTCTGGGCCTGCGCCGCGGTGGCCATGGACACCGCAAGCAGACCCGCAACAGCAAATAGTCCCAGACGTTTCAACATTGGTCGTTTACCTCCGTTTTGCTTAGCTATCGGCGCGCCGCTCAACCGGCATTGCGCCCATCATGCGTTCCACTACGAACGCCCCGAGTATAACCGCGGCGCTTATCGCCGCGACCATAGGAACGGGGACCAAAACGGTAACCCCCGCGATTAATCTGACCGTCCGCTGGACAATGCCGATATCCGCCCGCGAAAATCCGCCAAGGGACGTCGCAATTGCCGCAGTGGAGAAAATAAAAGCGCCCACCCCCCAGGCCAAGCCGACGTAGCTGAAGCCTTCCTCCAGCAACACGACACTGGGGTGGTAGACGAAGATGAAAGGAATCAGGAAGCCGGCGATGGCGAGACGCACCGCGACCACGCCGGTCTCGATGGGCCTGGAGCCCGCGATCGGCGCCGCCGCGAACGCGGCCACCGCAACCGGCGGGGTAATGGCGGACAACACCGCGTAATAGATGACGAACAGGTGAGTGAGCATCAAGGACAGGCCGAGCTTGCCGATGGCCGGACCGATGATCAGCACGATGATCAGGTAGGCCGCGCCGACCGGCACGCCCATGCCCAACAGCAGGCAGCCAATCGCCACGACGACCAGCGACAGGAACAGACTGTCCCCGGCGATGGTCAGTATGGCGGCGGCGAATTTGATGCCGAGGCCCGACATGTTGACCATGCCGACGACGAAGCCGATGGCCGCGACGACGATCATGATGGTGGCGCATGTCCTTCCGCCTCGCATCAGCGCCTGCAGAATCACCCGGATGGACCGGAATTCCGGATACAGCACCAGGGACAGAACGAACGCGGTGATCAGCCCGTAGAATCCGGCGTTTTGCGCCGTCCGGCCGGTCAGCAGGACGGCAACGATGACGCCCAGCGGCACGAAGAAGGAAATCGAGCGGATCCAGTCGGTGCCGGTCAGGCTGACGCGCTCGGATTTGGGGGTCGGCTCCAGGCCCATTTTCCGGGCTTCGAGCCACACGACGGTAAACAGGCTGAAGTAGTACATCAGCGCCGGGATGGCCGCGGCAACGATGATGTCGAGGTAGGGGATGCCGGTGATGTCCGCCATCAGGAAGGCGACGGCGCCCATCACCGGCGGCATGATCTGGCCGCCGGACGAGGCGGTCGCCTCGACGGCGCCGGCGAATTTCGGCTGGAACCCGGTGCGCTTGATCATCGGGATGGTGAAGACGCCCGTGGTTACCACGTTTGCGACGGCTGCGCCGTTCATGGTCCCGAAGCTGGCACTGCCGACGATGGCGGCATGAGCCGGGCCGCCGCGCAGCCGACCGGTGACGGCAAAGGCGAATTTCAGCAACGTCGCCCCGGCGCCGCTGGCTTCCAGGATGGCGCCGAACAGAATAAAAACCAAGACGATCTGCCCGACCACCGCCACCGGGCGGCCGAAGACGCCATCGGTGGAGTACCAGAGCTTCTCCGAAATCAAAAACCATTTGACCTCGGGGATATTCAGCGTGCCCGGAATCAAATTGCCGAAAAACAGGATCAGCAGCGACAGAAGGCAGACCAGGAAGAGGGGAACGCCGAAATGCCGGAGCGTCAGATAGAAAATGAGGCCGACGCCCATGAACCCCACCGCATAGTCGAAGGTCGTGAACTCGACGAAGAAGTCCATCTGCTCGGTCATCAACGTGATCCACAGGTAGTAGATCAGGAAGAACCCGGCAAAGAAGATTGCGTTGAGCACGACCGAACCAACGCGGACATCCTCGCGCTTCACATCCAGGCTTTCGGACGAGAAATAAAGTATGGAGATCAGGATGGGCAGGCCCGTCGTCCCGGCGCGCACCCAAACCTCGTCGAACACGCCGAAACCGGCAACGTAAATGGCGAACCCCGCCAACCCCAATGCCAACAGGTCGCCGACCACCCGGCTATACCGGACGATGCTGTCCACTCCCATAACGCCCTGTCTCCCTTATTTATTTCCGCCGCGGGCAAAGGCGGACTTCCGAGAATAGCATCAGACGCACTCCCGGCAACCATCATCACCGGCGCGCCGATGCGGTCCGGAAGTTAAAACGTCGGCATCACCGACGGCAGGAAAATCGCCAGGCCCGGGACCAGGAATATCAGCGCCAGGACGACGAGATCGGCAATCACGAACGGTACGACTCCGATAAAGATCTTCGTCAGGTCCACATCCGGAATCACCGACTTAACCGTGAACACGTTGATTCCGATGGGCGGCGTGATCAAGCCGAGCTCGACGACGATGATCACGATGATCCCGAACCAGACCAGGTAAAACTCCTGCGGGAGGCCGGATGCGCCGGCGACCGCCTCGAGGGACGGCAGGAACACCGGAACGATCAGCAGCAGAATACCGATGCTCTCGAAGATCATGCCCAAAATGACGCAAATCACGCAGATCATCAGCGGCAGGGTGAACGGACCTAGGTTGAGCGCGTCGGTGAACTCGACCAAAGCCCCGGAGAGGCCGGCGAAATTCAGGAATTGGCCGAAAATCAATGCCGCGCCGCCGATAATGAAAATCCGCGCCGTTACGATGCTCGCATCGGCCGCCACATCGATTATCTCCCGAATGGTCCGCATTCGGCCCCGCGACAGGGCAAACAGGAACGCGCCGACACAACCGACGGCGCCCGCCTCGGTCGGCGTAAACACGCCGAGATAGATGCCGCCCAGCACGAGCAGGAACAGGACGAAGATCGGCCAGGTCTTGTAGAGGGTCCGGCGCCGTTCGGCCCAACCGACCGGGTCCCCGGGCGGTCCGAGTTCGGGCTTGACCAGCACGCTGCCGTACACGGCCCCCATGTAGGAGAGGGTCAGCAGGATGCCCGGTATCACACCGGCGATGAACATCAGCCCGATATTGGTTTCCGTGACGATGCCGTAGATGATCATCGGCACGCTGGGCGGGATCATGATCCCGAGTGTCCCGCCGGCGGCCAGCGTCCCGGACGCCAGGGAGTCCTTGTACTTGTACTTCCGCATGGGCGGCATGGCGACCCGCGCCATGGTGGCGGCCGTCGCCAGCGAACTGCCGGAAACCGCCGAGAAGCCGGCGCAGGACAGGACGGTCGCCATGGCGAGCCCGCCCTTGTACTTTCCGACCCAGGCATAGCCGGCCTCGAAAAGTTCATCCGAAATGTTGGCCCGCTGGATGAGGGTTCCCATCATGATAAAGAGGGGCACCACGGACAGGCCGAACAAGGTCGAAAAATCGAATATCTCCTGGCCCGAAAGGATGACCGCGCCGAAGAAATCGCCCCGTACGTACCAGAAACCGAAGAACCCGACCGCGAGGGTCGCATAGGCCAGCGGGATGCCGACGAAGCTCAGGCCCAGGAGAACGGCGAATGCTAAAAGCGAGATTGTCATGACTACGCCTGGCCTCCCTGTTCGGGCCGTTGGCCGTCGTCCCCGGTGTCGACGGCGCCGAAGTCCTCGGCGCCCATCTGCCTGATCGGTTTCCGTATGGATCGGATCGCCATGAGAATGGCGATCACGGCCAGAGCGGTCAGGAGCGTGCCCAGCCACCACCACTCCCATTCGCGGATTTCGGTCTCGTTTCCTTGGCTGTGCATGAATCGGGTGTAGTTCGCGATCAGCAGCGTGACCGCGATAATGCCGGCGATGTTCGTGAACAGGCCAAGCAGCCTGTAGAGGTAGGGAATCTTCTTCATCAGGAACGGCTCGAACAGGGTCACCATGATGTGCGAGCGCTCACCGGAAACGATGACGAGGCCGGAGAAGACGATCGTCCCGAGCAGAAATTCGGTCATCTCGTTGCTGCCGAGGATGGGCTCGCCGAGCCAATAGCGGAGGTTCACGTCACTGAACGTGAGAACCATCATCACCAGAAGCGCTACCGCCGCGAGCACCTTGATGATTTTGTGCAGAAAATCAGTTAGCCCGATCATGTGGATTACCCGCCTCTCACAGGTCTGTTGATTGTCCCCGCCCCGATGCTAAGGGCGGCGCCGAAGAACTGGTTTTCCGGCGCCGCCGTCAGCCAATTTTGCGCAGGTCTTATTCGCCCGCTTTCCCGTGCCGTCTACGAACCGGCCCGGACGATGCTCTGGTACTGTTCGATCACCTTCGGGCCATCGACACCCAGGGCTTTGACGCGCTTGAACCACGCGTCATATTGCGGCTTGCCGGCTTTCTCCAGCTCCGCTTCGAAAGCCGCGGTCGCCTTGTGCTCCTTCATGCCGACCTTGGCGAGCCTCTTTTTGGCGACATCCTCGAATGCGTCGGAGGCCCGGCCGATGCTGCGGGCCAGCTTTTCACCGGAGATCGCCGCGATCGCCTTTTTCTGGCCGCCGTTCAGCGACTCCCACTTCTTTTTCGAGACCATCCAGGCAAAGGACGGCATCATGATCGAGTTGGACGTAAACGTCCCGTGTTTCGCGAACTGCTCGCCGGCGAAGTTGACGATGCCGCCGCGGGTGATGCCGGCGAGGCCTTGAACGACCTTGGTCTGGGTAAACTCACCGAGACGCGCCGCCGGGCCCGAGACGTGGCTCACGCCGGCAACCTTCATGGTCTTGGAAGATGTGCCCGCGAGCGCCCACATCTTCTGGCTCTTCATGTCGGCGATGGAGTTGATCGGCGTGTCCGTCGCGGTGAAGAAATGGACGGGGGAGAATTGGAACATGCTGAGAATCTTGATGCCCAGCTTGTCGAACTCTTTCTTGTCTTCGAAGTTGCCCTTCCACGTCCGCCAATAGGCCGCGCCGCCCAACTCGGCGCCACCGGAGTTCAGGAACGGCAGGATGCCGAAGGCGGGACCGGCGGCCTGCTTCGCGGTAAACGCATGGAAGATGAACGCGCAATCGAATGTACCGGCGACGATGCCGTTCAACTGCTTCGGCGGCGGAGCGGCATTGGCCGGCAGGAAGTTGATTTTGACCTCGCCATTGGTGACTTGACCGACCTCCTTGCCCCAGGGCTTCAGGCCCTTGTTCACGTAATGCTTCGGACCGGTAAAGACGTTACAGGTCCAACGTTCCGCTGCTTGCGCTTGCGTCGCGCCGAACATGGCCGAGGCGCCCACAGCGAGCGCGGTTACTGCCAGTACTTTCTTCATGTTAAAAGCTCCTGTTTGAGATGATTCTCATGGTCCGCCGGCCTGCGCCAGCACACCCGTGTATCCAAGTCTACGTGCAAGAGACCACAAGCCGGTCGACTTTCATAGGCCTGCACCCACCCCGGGCAGCCGACTTCGGCGAAATGCGGTCTCGGTTTGCCCATTTTCACACCTGTAATTCCGCCGCGGGCAAAGGCGGATTTCCTAAAATCACATCGGACGCTTTCTCGGCAACCATCATCACCGGAATATTGATATTGCCGCCCACCAGATCGGGCATCACCGAGGCATCGACCACCCGTAGGCCCTCGACCCCGCGGACGCGGAATTCCAGATCAACCACGGAGTCGTCATCGGGTCCCATGCGGCATGTGCCGATGGGATGGAACACGGTCATCATGGTCTGGCGGATGAAGGCGTCGATGTCGTCCTGGCTCGTAACATCCTCGCCGGGCGCCAACTCCTCGCCCCGATAGACGTCGAGGGCCGGTTGACGGGCGATCTCCCGCATCATCCGGATGCAGTCCCGGAGCGTCCGGCGGTCGGCTTCGGTTGACAGAAAATCGTTGAAGACCCGCGCGTGATCGAAGGGATCGGCGGACCGCAGCCTGACCCAGCCCCGGCTCTCCGGCCGCAGATCGCAGGCCCGAAGCGAGAAGCCCTCCGGCGGCGGCGGCATGATCACCGGGAACCATTCCTTGGCGAACATGTTCACCGGACGGAAGAACATCTGGACGTCGGGAATATCGGCCTCGGGGCGGCTTTTCAGGAAGGCCGTGCCGGCGCCCGGCGGCAGCGTGGCGGGTCCCTGGTGGAAGACGTAGGCGCGGATCATGTTGACCGCCAGCCGATCGAGTCGCAGCGACTTGTAATAGGGGGACGGCCTGGCATAGGCATAGTCGACGCCGACCGATGTATGATCCTGCAGGTTCTCGCCGACATTCCCGCGGTCTGCCCGCACCTCTATGCCCATCTCCCGGAGATGGCCGGCGGGCCCGATGCCGGACAGCATCAGCAAATGGGGAGAGTTGTACGCACCGCCGCAGAGGATCACATCCCGCTCGGCATGCGCCCGGACCTCGCCGCTTCGGTCCTTGTAGGCGATGCCCGTCGCCCTGTTGCCGTCGAACACCACCCGGGCGGCCTGGGCGCCGGTCCTGAGCGTGATATTGCCCCGTTTGAGCGCCGGTCGCAGATAGGCGGTCGCGGACGAAAATCGCTTGCCGCCGCCGATGGAAAACTGCATCCGGCAGACGCCTTCCTGCTCGGCGCCGTTGAAATCCTCGGTGTAGCCGAATCCGGCCTCCTTGCCCGCTTCGACGAAGGCATCGAACAGGGGGTCCTGCCCCCAATGCTCGACGCAGCGCAGCGGCCCGGAATCGCCGCGGTAGTCGTCAGCCCCGCCGTCATAGGATTCCATGCGCTTGAAGTAGGGCAGCACGTCGGCGTAGGACCAGCCTTCGAGTCCCTTCTGCCGCCAGCGGTCGTAGTCCGCGCGATTGCCCCGGACATAGGCCATCATGTTGATCGACGATGATCCGCCCACCACCCGGCCTCGCGGGTGCCAAACCGAGCGGTTGTCGAGCCCCGGCTCGGGCTCCGAGTTGTACTTCCAATTGTACTCGGGCGACTGCCAGACCTTGCCGACGCCGAGGGGAACATGGATCAGCCAGTTTCGATCCATCTTGCCGGCTTCGAGCAGCAATATGCTGGCCCCGTCGGCGCTCAACCGGTTGGCCAGCACACAGCCCGCCGATCCGGCGCCAACGATGATGTAGTCGTACGAAGGGGACCCGTTACCGATCGCCCGTCTCCCGCATGTCCCTGTCAGTCAGTTTGCTCGGCGGATTGACCCGCTCTCGTTGGTTTATGGCCGAGTTCCGCAGCCGGCCGCAATTTTTCCCGCCCGACCGCCCGCGTTACGGACGGTTACGCTTCCGCCTAGTCTTCGCCGTAATCGTGATCCGGGTAGTTGGTCTCTCCCAGCCGCCAATATCCCCGGGTGTTCATCCAGGCTTTCTCAACGCCCCGGTCGTCCATCAGGTGCTTGCGGACCCGGCGCATGGCGCCCGCTTCGCAGGCAATCCACCAGAGCGTCGTCTCCGGCATGTCGCCGAGGGTCGTAGCGGCATGCTCCAGGAGGCTTCCCTGGACCGCACCGGTTTCCGCGCGATGCAGCCACGTGGGCGAAACCTCCCGAACCGCGCTCAGCGGCCGTTCGTCGTCCGCATCCGCCACGTCGCAGAAGACGACCGCATCGCAGCCCTCCGGCAGCGCCTCGATGATCATCCCGGCTGCCGGCATGGCCGTTTCGTCGGCCAGCAACACGGCGTGGGTCGTGCCGTCCGGGATATCCAGCCCCCCGCCCGGGCCGCCGATGAACAACTCGTCTCCCGGCTTGGCGGTCCGCACCCAATTGGCCGCGAGCCCGTCGCCGTGGTGAACCACCTCCACGTCCAGTTCATGGGTATCGGCATCGAACCACCGGGGCGTATAGGTGCGGCTCGGCGGCCGAGGGGCATCCGTGTCGTCCGGCGACCAGGTGCCGCCCGGCTCCGGAAACAGAAGTTTGATATGCGCGCCGGGTTTGGGCATCGAGAAGGCCGCCATGTCCCCGCCGCCGAAGGTCACCCGCGTGAGCCGCGGGACGATCCGCTCGACCTTGATGACCTCGGCGCGCTTGGGAGGCGGACGCTTTTTCCTGGGTCTTGGGTTTGCCGCCTGAGCAGGTTCTGCCATGTCTTCCTCCTGATCCTCTAGCGCGCCGCGACCGAAATGTCGGCCGCCTCGTTGAATGCCTCGAACTTGGAGATGAATTCGGTCACCGTCGCCGCCTCGCCGTCGATGGTCACGTCGCCGGCGGCGATCGCTTCTTCGAGGGTGGTCTGACCGAACACCCACTTGAGCAGGAACTCGCGGGAGAACTTCATCGCCGCGTCCCGTTCGGCCGGCGGGTCGCGGAAGAACTGGCAAACGCCGCGCCGGATCTCCAATGCGCAGGCCTCGCTGGTGTCGGTGGTCTCGAACGCCACGCGCAGATTGGTGTCCCAGGCCTCCTCGGCCTTCAGCCGTACGGTCATGACCTGGAGGATGGCGGCGAGCGGGAACCCGCGGACCTGATCGGGCGATCCCAGCACCATGCCGCCGCCCGCCAAATCGAGTTCGCCCTCAAGCTCCAGGGCGCTGGTCAGGCCCCAGTTCCGCCAGGTGGCGTTCTTCTGCCGGTAGCCCCAGGCGCGCAATGCCCGGGCTTTCAGGTTGCGCGCCTCCCGGTCTTCGACGTCGGCCTGGATCAGCCACGTCAGGAGCTCCGCCCCCCACTGATCGTCGCCGCTGTCGATGGCTTCCCTCGCTTTGGCGAGAACCGTGCTCCGGCCGCCCATCATCACCACGTAGCGCTTCGCCTTTTCCCGCCACGGCGTCGGACTCAGGGCCACCGGATCGCCCTGATACCAGCCGAGATAACCGGCATAGATCGCCGGGATCGAATGCTTGTACGAGCCGTAATACTCGCCGAGCCAGGGATGGTCCTTGAGCCGGTCCGGCATTTCGACGACTTCCTTGATCTCGTCCGGCCGGTAGCCCTTGTTCATGTAGCGAAGCGTCTGATCGTGGACGAACTGAATGGCGTCCCGGTAATCGGTCATCAAGGCGTCGATCTCGTCCGCGCCTTCGACCGGCCGGCCGTGATGCGGAATCAGCAGATCGGCCCCGAACTCCCGCAGGTGATCGATTCCCTGAGCCCAGACCATGGGGTTGCGGAACCGGGTGCCGCGGAGCGCATAGACGTTGGGAAACGATTCGTAAATGGCGTCGGCCGACAACAGCACCTTTTCATCCGGCAGCCAGACGCAGCATTGGTCCTCGGTTTCCGAGGGATTGAGGTGAACCTCGAACCTGATGCCGCCGACCTCGTCCTTGTAGACGCTTTCGAAGGTGGTGTTGGGCGGGACGAAACTGCGAGGACCGGGCCGTTGGGGCGGACCCAGCCCGGCGCCGACGGTGCCTTCCTCGCTTACCGGCAACCGCATACCGAACTGATACATGGCGCGCCGGCCGATGATCGGTCCGACCAGCCCGACGTCGCGCATCACGTGGTCGGCGAGTTCTTCCTGGCCGATGATCTTCACCTCGCCGGACGAAATCTCCTCGTCGGTGAGAAAGGCGCGGGTCCCGCTCACATGGTCGGCATGGAAGTGGGTGTAGATCACCGTCTTGATCGGCTTGTCGGTGATCTTCTTGAACTCCTCGGCGACCACCGCGGCATTGTCCATGCCGGTCATCGTGTCGACGAGGATGCAGGAATCCTCACCCTCGATCAGGGTGCAGTTCACCACCGTGAAGCCGAAAGCGCAGTAGATATGGTCCCGCAGCTTGTAGATCTTGGGCTTCATGCCGTCCTGGTGAGCTTTCAGGTCCGGATGGACGGAAGGTTTGATCTCGTTCATGGGTGTAATATCCGGCTGGTTCAGGCGTTGACGAGCAGTTGGAGACCGGAGGCGGTCACAGACACCGGGGAGTAGTAGTTCCGATAGAGCTCGTTCACATGCTCGTCCAGGGCGCCGCGCATGGTCAGCCACATGACCACCTCGACGCCCTCGGCGCCCGCTTCGCGCATGATGTCCCCGGAGCTGAGCCGGGTCAGGGCCTCGGGATCATTGGCGAGGCGATCCATGAAGGACTGGTCGAACTCCGGATTGTTGAACCCGGCGCGCTCGCCGCTGAGTTGGTGGGACAGACCGCCGGTGCCCAGCATCATCACCTTCTCGTTGCCGGGGAAGCTGTCGACGGCGCGGCGGATGGCCTTGCCGAGATCGTGGCAGCGCTTGGCCTTGGGGATCGGATGCTGGATGACGTTGACCGCCACCGGCACGATTTTGATCTCCCAGTCGGGCTCCGGCTTCCACAACAGGCGGATGGGCATGGATGCGCCGTGGTCGAGCTCCAGCTCCTGGCAGATGGCGGGATCGAACTCGTCCTCAATCAGCGTATCGATGATATGCCACGACAGGTCCTGGTGCCCCGGCACCGGGGGCAGCGGCCGGGCGCCCCAGCCTTCGTCCCCGCACACGTAACCGGGCGCCGCGCCGAGCGCGAAGGTCGGCATTGCATCCAGGAAGAAGCTCAAGCCGTGATCGTTGTAGATGACGATCGCCGTGTCCGGCCGGTTCTCCCGGACCCAGTCGCGGACCGGTTGGGCGCCCTCGAAAAACGGCGCATACTCGCCCTCGTTTTCCTTGCCCTGATCCTGGTACGGCACCAGGGCCGGAATGTGCGACACACCGACGCCGCCGATCATTTGCGCCATTATCCGTCTCCCGCCGGTTCCAGGCCGAGACGGTTTTCGAGGAAGTCCTCGTACTCCATGCCCGCCTGATTGGCGCACACCATCCGCATGTTCCATTTGGCGATGGCGGCGATTTTCCAGACGTAATAGACATTGCCGCCGAGCTGGAGGATGCGCAGCAGATCCCGGTCAATGACCGCCTGACACTGCTCGTCCGAAAGGCCGTACTCCTTCATGTACGCCCGCTCGTCGGCCTCGAAGCGCTCCCGGTTCGCCGGGTCGATGAACGACATGAACATCTTGTTGAGCATGTAGCCCTTCTTGGCCATCCGCCCGTCATAGACGTAGGTGCCCGGAATATCGTCGTAGTCTTTTTCAAACATGGTTCTGCCCTGGGTTCTGCCTTGATTGCGCCTTATGACACCCGGCGCGTTTCGTCATTCGACCATTGCCGGCGCACAGTATCACGCCCAGTCGGGTTGTCAGTCCAGATGACGGACAACCCGCTTACTGTCCGCAAAACGGAAAGTGCCCGCGGCGGCTCTATTGGCAGTATCTGCCGCCATCCACGTTGATGCTCTGGCCGGAGAGGAAATCGCTGTCCTCGGAGGCCAGGAATATCAGCGTGCCGACCAGATCCTCGGGCATCATGTCGCGCTTGATGATGCGGGACGCGAGGGTGGGCGCGCGGGCGACGTGAAGCTGCGGGTGGTTGGCGACGCCCTCGCTCTCGGTGAATCCGGGAACGATGCAATTGACGAAAATGTTCTTGTCGCCGAATTCCCGCGCCGCTGACCGCGTCAGGCCCAGGATCGCACCCTTGGAGCTCACGTAGTTGGCGAAGCCGGGGCCTCCGTAATAGAAGGTGCCGGACGAGATGTTGATTATCTTGCCGCGCCCGTTGGTGAGCATCGACGGAACGACGCCCTTGATGCATTGGAACGAGCCGCGGGCGTTGACCGTCATCACCCGGTCCCACTCCTCGTTGGACATCTCCATGATCGGCGTCAGGCGCAGCTCGGCGAACAGCGCCGCGTTATTGACCAGGATCTCGATGGGGCCGAACTGCTTGTCGGTTTCGGCCACCAGGTCGGCGATGCTGTCGTCGCTGGTGACGTCGGCGGTAACGGCGATCGCCGTCCCTCCGCCGGCGTTGATTTCGTCCGCCACCCGGCTCGGATCCGCGATATCCGAAACCACCACCTTGGCGCCTTCGGCGGCCAAGGCCTTGGCGTAGGTCTCGCCGATCCCCTGGGCGGCGCCGGTGACGATGGCCACCTTGTCTTTCAGTCTGCTCATTTCAATGTCTCCCTAGACTCTGTTCACTTAAACGTCTGCGAAATCCTGACACCACTCGAGAATGCCCTTCTGATAGCTCCGCCGTTGCCGGGCCGCCTCGATCCACCCCATCACCTTGGGGAACCGGTCGAAGTCATAGCCGCAGCCCACTAGAACGAAATGTATGGGCAACCAGGAGATATCGGCCAAGCCGAATTTTTCCCCGGACAGCCAGTCGTAGGTATTCAAGACCTCTTCGGCATCGGAGAATGCCGCGTCCAGCAGCTCGACGGCGGTCCTGACGTCGTCCGCCGAAAACTGCGAGTCGCCCGCGTGCTTGGCATGGAACTCGATCAGCTCCTCGTTGGTCTGGAGCGAATCGTAGAGTTCCTGCTCCTCGGCCGTCTTGTGCAGCTTGGGCGCCATCTTCGTCGCATAGACATAGGGCTTGATCGCCTTGACATGGAGATCGGCCGCCCGCGCGAGCCAGGTATCGATGGCGCCGGCATGGGCCGCCGGCCTGAGGGGCGGCTCGGGATAGGTCTCGTCCAAATAGGCGATGATCTCGTTGGATTCGATATGAACCGCGCCCTCGTGGATCATCGTCGGCACCAGGCCGTTGGGATTGATGGCGAAGTAGCCCTCGTCGAGATTTTCCTTCTTCTTCAGGTCGATGTGGTGGCTTTCCCAATCCAGCCCTTTCTCCTCCAGGGCCATCCGGACCCGCATGGAGCAATTGGAAATGTCTCCGTGGTAGAGGTGGATGCCGCTCAGCGCGGCGACGGATTTATCCTTCGGTGTGATCACAACCATTGCAATTGCCTCCCGCTATTGCCCGAGCATGGTTTCGGGCAGGAACATGGCGATGGGCGGAAACGCGACCAATAGCGCGATCATCACCGCCATCGCAAACCAGAACGGCCAAATCCCCTTGAAGATGGTTCGCATGGGAACTTCCGGGGCGATGGATTTGACCACGAACACGTTGATGCCGACCGGCGGCGAAATCATCCCCATCTCCAGAACGATCACGACGATGATGCCGAACCAAATCAGGTCCCAGCCGAGCTGGGTCGCGAGCGCCACCACCACCGGTATGGTCAGCACCAGCATGGCGATGCTCTCGAGGAACGTGCCCAGGAACATATAGATCAGGATCACCACGATCAGGATGCCCACCTCGCCGATGGGCAGCGAAGTGAGGAAGGTGACCATGTCGGCGGCGAGACCGGTGAGCGACATGAACGGGATGAAGATGAAGGCGCCGATGATGATCAGGAACACGGTCGCCGTCGCCTTCATGGTTTGAAGGATAATCTCGCGGGCCATGGACCACCTGAGCGACCGGCGCGCCGCGCCGACGACGAACGTCAGGAACGCGCCGACGGCGGACGCCTCCACCGGCGTGAAGAAGCCGGTGTACATGCCGCCGATGGTGATGCCGACCACCACGACGATCGGCACCGCCGAGATCAGGGACTCCCGCCGGTCCAGGGCACTCGCCCGCTCTCCGGCCGGTCCGCGTTCGGGCTTCATGCGCACCAGCAGCCAGATGGTGCCGACGAACAGCAGGGTCAGAATGATGCCGGGGACCACGCCGGCCATGAACAGGCGGCCGATGGATTGATCGGTCAGGACGGCGTAGATGATCATGCCGCCGGACGGCGGAATCAGAAATCCGAGGGTGCCGCCGGCCGCCACCGAGCCCGTCGAGAGCTCCGGCGCGTATTTGAAGCGTTTCATCTCGGGCAGCGCCACCCGGCCCATGGTGACGGCGGAGGCGAGCGACGAGCCGGACAGCGCCGCAAACCCGGCGCACGCGGTGATCGTCGCCGAGGCGAGCCCGCCCTTGTAATGGCCGATCCACCGGTAGGCCGCCGTAAACAGATCGCGGGACATGCCCGATGCGCCCGCCAAATTGCCCATCAGGATGAACATGGGGATGACCAGCAGGTTGAAATTGGACGCCGCCTCGAACGCTTCGCCGGACAGGTTCGACATGGCCGTCTTCCAGCCCCGCTCCCACGCCTGTTCGGGCGACATGCCGAGGCCGAGAAACCGGTTGGCGGTGGCGACGATGGTGCCGGCGGTGCCGACGAAAATCATCGACAGCGCAACCGGAAACCGGAGCGCCAGCAGGGCGAACAGCACCAGCAGCCCCGCGACGCCGATGAGCGACATGCTGATCATCTATTCGTCCTGGATCCCGCCGATTTCGCGGATGGCGCCGCGGACCATCAGCTGAACGGCGTCGGTCACCAAAATAAGCCCGTAGAACCCGACCAGCACGCTCATGACGTAGTAGTAGGGCTCGTAGGAGATCAGCAGCTGCTGGGTTGCCTCGCCGAACGTGCTCGCCGAAACGCCGGCCTCGAACAGCCGCCAGGAGAGCAGTCCCACCAGCCCGATCCCGACAATCTTTAGGACGAACATCGACCAGCGGGCGAACCCGGGCGACATCCGGGTTTCGAATATCTCGATTTCGATGTGCGCCCCGACCCGGCCGCCGAAGGGGATGGCGATGGCGACGATCAGGACGAGATTGAGGATCAGCACATCCTCGGCCCCGGTGATCGGGTTGTTGAGCATCTTCCGCATGATGATGACGTTGAAGAACGTCAGCAGGACCATGAAGGCCAGGCCGAGGCCCCCGGCGATCACCGTGAAACGGAGGATGATCGTGTCCAGCGTATCGAGCCACGGCAGCGGTTTCTCTCGGTCGATCATTGTCCGATGCTCGGAAAAAGATGGAGCCGGGTATTGGGAGACCCCGGCCCCATCGCAACGCTATTGGTTCAAGGCGTTGTAGATTTCCCGGGCGTCCTTGATGCCGCGCTTCTCATAGTCGGCGAAGATGCTCTCGAGGCCCTTTTTGACCGCCGCATCCATCTTGGCGCGCTCGGCACCGGAAACCTTGACCCACTTCACCTTCTTCATCTTGTCCGACGACCGCATCATCTTCTCGGAGCGATTGTCGGCCCCGTCGAACGTAGCCGCGCCCTCCATGGAGAGCGTCTTGCCGGAAAGCTCGTCGATGATCTTCCGGTGCGCCGGCGACAGGCCCTGGTAGCGCTCCTTGTTCATGGCGACGAAGGTCGCGGCGAACTGCACCGGAATATTGTCGACCACATATTTGGCGACGTCCCAAAAGTTCCACGGCGGCGTGATGTTGTTGTAGGACGCGTAGGTGCCGTCGATGGTCCCGGTGGAGAGACCGGTGTACATCTGGGTCACCGGCATCTGTACGGGCACCGCCCCCATTGCCTTCATGATCGGCGTGGTCATGGCGGCATACGGCACCAGCTTGGCGCCCTTGAGCCCGCCCATGGTGCTCATGTCCCTGGTCGACGCCCACAGGCTGCCGGCAACGGTGAATACGCCGAGATTCTTGACCGCCTTGTATTCGCCGGCCATGTATTTGTCGAAGACGTTCCACATCCGGACCGTCGACTCCTTCGCATTCTTCGACTTGCCGGGCGGGATGATCAGCATGGTGCGCGGAAACACCGCCGCGGTGTAGGCGCTGACCCCGAAGGTGATGTCGGCAACGCCCTCGACCACGCGCTTGTACTGCTGGACGGGGCCGGCGCCGAGCTGACCTGCCGGAAACAGTTTCATGGTCAGGGAACCGCCGGAGCGTGCCTTGATTTCCTTGCCGAACCAGCCGAACAGGTTGCGGTTGATGTGATGCTGGGGCGGCATGAAGGTCGCGACGGTCAGCTCTTCGGCTTTTACCTCCGCGGCGAACGGTGTCGACACCGCCAGCGCCATACCTGCAAGAATAAGTGATCGCTTCATTGAAGCCTCCTCGGACTGCAAACTTCTCTGGAAGTTGAGACCGGGAAAGCTATTGGCTCCTGGACATAAAATCTATTCATGTTATTTTATAAACCATATGAAAATTTCTCATATAGATGAGTTCGATGGCAAGATTCTGAGGACATTCCTGGTCATTCTCGAGGAATCCTCGGTCTCCAAGGCGGCCGTCCGGCTGAACGTGACCCAATCGGCCGTCAGCCATTCCCTGGCAAAGCTGCGCACCGTGCTGAGGGACCCGCTTTTCGTCCGCTCGGGCCAGGGCCTGACGCCGACGGAAACGGCGATTTCGCTGAAGGAACCGGTGCTGCGCGTGCTCGACGGCCTCTCCAGCCTCACCGACCAGCGGCCCTTCGATCCGCGCACCGAAGAGATGGAATTCGTGGTCGCGGCCAACGACCTCCAGCGGGAGTTGATCTTTCCCCGGTTGTGGCGTGAGGCTCACGAAGACGGAATCCGGCTCCGGCTCGAGTTCATGCCGTCAGGGGTGCCCAGTATTTCCATGCTCCGGGACGCCCGGTGCCAACTGATTCTGACGCCCCTCCCGCCGGACGCGCCGGATATTTTCCAGCGCCGGCTGATCAGCGGCGCAATGATGTGCTTCTACGATGGGAGTGTGCGGGAGGCGCCGAAAACGTCCGTCGAGTATCTCAACTCGAACCATATAACCGTGCGCTTCGCCGGCGGCCTGGGGAGCAGTGTGGCGCTGCGCGGGGCCGACATTCCCGAACTGCCCGAGCCGACCCTCACCGTCTCGAACTTCAACGCCATTCCCTCGTTCGTGAAGGGGACCGACCTGATCGCCACCGAAATGTCGTCCATGCACATCGGACCGCTGCGGGACCTGGCGATGGCGCCGCTGCCCTTCAGGAGCGACGGCATTTCCCTCTATCTGGTATGGCACGAGCGCAGCAACAACGATCCGGCCCATATCTGGATTCGCCGGCGCATCGAGACCATCGCCGACGATATTGCCCGAAGCCTCCGCACGGCGGACGCCGCGTAGGCTACTCACACCAATATGCGAGCGACGCACCTTTTGGTTCTGTTGAACGGTTTCGGCTTTGGGGCTAGATTCCCTGCCCTCCGCGGCGTGAAAGGGCGATGGAGCGCCCTCTCGGCAGCCGATACAGGGAATTTGAACGAGGACGTGTGATGAGCGAGCAACCGAAAGGCCCCGTCTACAACAACAAGCGGTTCAAGCCCAACGACTACAATTTCGACATGTTCATCGGCCCGCGGGCCGGTGAAAGGTTTATCGATCACACCTTCACCGAACTCGAGACCGGCAACGAGGTCAAACTTTCCGATTTCGAAGGCCGGTGGGTGGTGCTGGAGACCGGGTCGTCCACCTGCTCCATGTACACCAAGAATATCCCGACCATGAAGGACATCACCGGCGAGTATCCGGATGTCACCTTCCTGCTGATCTATGTCCGCGAGGCCCATCCCGGCGAGCGCCTGGGACCCCATGCAACCATGGAAGAGAAGATGGCGGCGGCCAAGCTGGTGGCGCCCCGCTACGGCGAGCACCGCCGGGTCCTGGTCGACAACCTGGCCGGCGATTTCCATCGCGGATACGGCGCCATGCCCAACGTGCTCTACGTGATCCGGCCCGACGGCACCGTTCACTACCGCTGCAACTGGGCGACGCCCGAAAAGGTGCGCGAGGTGCTGAACGACCGGGAGACCTACCACACCCACGAAAACGCGGACCTGTTCGAGCTTCGCGCGTCGCGCGCCAAGATGCACATGATCCGCACCATGTGGACCGGCGGCATCGTCGCCCTCTATGACTTC
>CAZUGT010000008.1:0-2744 GCA_964620095.1 uncultured Rhodospirillaceae bacterium
AGGGGGAGAGGGGACAAGTGTTCCCTCGCCCGTCAGGGAGGGGGGGATCGCCCATGAGAGGCGACGGGGGCTATTCGATCCTGAACAGCTTGCGGGCGTTGTCCTCGAAGAACGCCTTCTTGGCGGCATCGCCGATGTCCATGGCATCCAGCGCCCCGACCTCTTCCGGAACGAACTGCCAGGGGTAGTCCATGGCGTACATCATCCGGTCGACGCCGATCACCTCCTGGCAGAACTTGATCGGCGGTCCCCAGCCGACGCCCGAGGAGGTGTAGTGGAAGTTGTCGATCAGGTAGTCCCAGGCCCGGCGCTTCAGCGGGCCCACATCTTCATACCGGGCACTGACGGAAATGTGGCCGTGCATGAAGTCGATGCGGTAGAGCCAGTAGGGCAGCGCCTCGCCGCAATGGCCGAGGACGATCTGCAGCCCGGGGAACCTGTCGAACAGCCCGGCGGCCATCAGCCTGAGGGCGTGCAGCCCGGTCTCGCAGGCGAAACCGTAGACCGCCGCATCCAGGCCGCGCTTCAGGAACGGCTCGATCATCTGCGCCGACGGGGTCTGGGGGTGGAGGTAGATGGGGACGTCCAGCGCCTCGGCCGCCTCGAAGATCTCCCAGTACTGCTCGTCGTCCAGGTAGGTGCCGAGGGTGTGGGAGTTGAAGATGCCGCCCCGGAGTCCCAGCTTGCTGACGCCGCGCTCCAGCTCCTTGGCGGCATTGGCCGGGTCCAGCGGACTGAACGCGGCGAGGCCGACATAGCGGTCCGGATATCGGGCGATGCCCTCGGCCAGCTGGTCGTTGGCGCTGACGGCGAGCGAGGTGGCGGTTTCCGGATCGAACAGCTGGACGCCGGGCGCGGTCAGCGACACCACCGCGATGTCGATACCGGAATTATCCATGTCGGAAATGCGCTCCTCGCCCAGGCTCTGGATGCGCCGGGAGTGATCCTTGGCCTTCTGGGTCGAGCCGGTGAAGAAACCCCACAGGCTGTGGAAGCCGGGATCGTCGATGCTCTTGTCGGCGAGCTCCTTCAGATACATCCGCATCATGTCGGGGGGCAGCCACGCCTCCTCGGTGGCGATCCGCTTGTAGGGCGGATTGGGGTCGCGCGGCGGCATGGCGGGATAACGGTCGGTCATCGGGCTTCCTTCCCTGGATCAGTGTTTCCGGAAGTATCGGGGAGCCCGGCCGGACGGGCAAGCGCGCCACTGCTATTTCGGGGCTATTTTAGGTGCGAAAGGGGCAGCGCCGTCGAGTTCTTGTAGGTTTCGAGCACCAGCGAGGATTCCACCTCCTGCACGTTGGCGAGGCGCAGCAGGCGATGGGTGGCGAAACGGCCGTAGGCGTCGAGGTCGGTCGCCATCACCATCAGCAGGAAATCGGATTTGCCGGTGAGCGAGAAGAAGGCCGTCACCTCCTCCATGGCCATCACCTCGGCGACGAACGCGCCCACCTTGTCCTCGGCGTGGTCGCGGAGCTTCACGTGGCAGGCCGCCCGCACCCCGAGGCCGATGGCCCGCCGGTCCACCAGGCCGGCAAATCCCGAAATCACGCCCGCGTCCCTGAGCGCCTTGACCCGGCGAAGGCAGGGGGACGGCGACATGCCCACCCGTTCGGCGAGGTCCACGTTGCTGATCCGCCCGTCGGTCTGGAGCACGCCGATGATCTTCAGGTCGG
Organism: uncultured Rhodospirillaceae bacterium; assembly: GCA_964620095.1. Lineage (GTDB taxonomy): Bacteria > Pseudomonadota > Alphaproteobacteria > Rhodospirillales > UBA2165 > JAJDXO01. The sequence continues at coordinate 1,677 of CAZUGT010000008.1, forward strand.
TGGCCGAAAGGTCCATTGGGTCATATTATCGCCTAATTCTGAACGAATAAATCAATTTATGACTTATTATTACGATATTCGGTCCAAATCAGGTCACACCTGACCACGGTTCTTCCGTATCCTGACCGAAAGTGACCGAACCGACCGAACGCGGGAGACTGCTCCATGGGATCGCCGAAACACACCACCGATCCGGACCGGGACTACACCATTCCCCAGGATTGGGAGCGCTATACCGAGGCCGAGCACGAGATGTGGCGCCGGCTCTACCGCCGCCAGGCGGAGATGCTGCCCGGACGCGCGGCGGATGCGTTCATGGACGGGCTGACCAAGCTGGATCTCAACGAGGGCGGCATCCCCGATTTCCGGCGCCTCAACGAAAAGCTCCACGGGCTTACCGGCTGGACCGTCGAGGCGGTGCCCGACCTGGTGCCCGATGCGGCGTTTTTCCGCATGCTGGCCGGGCGCCGCTTCCCGGCCGGGCGTTTCATCCGCAAGCCCGAAGAGATGGACTACCTGGAAGAGCCCGACGTCTTCCACGACGTCTTCGGCCATGTGCCCATGCTCACCCATCCGGCGTTCGCCGATTTCATGGCGGCCTATGGCGAGGGGGGCCTGCGCTCCCTCGAGTTCGGCGCCCTCGATCATCTGGCGCGGCTTTACTGGTACACGGTGGAGTTCGGCCTGATGAAGGGCCCGCGGGGCGGAGATGAGGGCTTGCGCATCTACGGCGCCGGCATCCTGTCGTCCAAGGGCGAGAGCATTTTCGCCCTCGACGATGCGTCCCCCAACCGCATCGCCTTCGACGCCGAGCGGGTCATGCGCACCGACTACAGGATCGACGACTACCAGCAGACCTACTTCGTCATCGACGGCTTCGAGGCGCTGCTCGACGAGTGCTACCAGGACTTCGCGCCGCTTTACGCGCGCCTTGAAACCGCCGCCGATCTGACGCCGGCGGCGGTGGAAGACGCGGACACGGTTCTCCACCGGGGCACGCAGGAATATTTCGCGGAGAAGGCGGCTTAATTACTGTCTCCACCCTACGCCGCCGAAGCAGCCCCCCCT
>CAZUGT010000009.1:0-5082 GCA_964620095.1 uncultured Rhodospirillaceae bacterium
TACGAAGGCTGGAAAGAAGGGGGAGAGGGGACTTGGGGGGGCACACTCCAGCCGTCATGCCCGCACTCGACTTCAGGCGGGCAGCGCAAAGGTCTCGGGATCGATTCGCTCGACGGCATCGGTCACCGCCCGGCAAATCCTGCTTACTTCCGGTTCGGTTATGATCAGCGGCGGGGTGAGCACGATGGCGCCGGCGCGCATCCCCAGGAGAACTGCGTGCTCGCGCCGGACATAGCGCGGAAGCTCCCGGTGCAGCGCCGGCGCGATATCGGATAGGGGCCGGCGGCTGTCCTTGTCGGCGACCAGTTCGACACCGATCATCAGACCCCGCCCCCGGATGTCTCCAACCAACGGGTGCGATGCCAGTTGCGACAGTTCGTAGAGAAATTGCGCGCCCCGGGCCCGGCTGTTTTCCAGGAGGTTCTCGCGCTCGATGATGTCCATATGGGCGGACGCAACGGCACACCCGACATTGTGACCGGCATAGGAATTGCCCGGACCGAGACCGTTGACCGCGTCCGCGAGCCGGCCATCCAGCAGCAGGGCGGCGATGGGCACATAGCCGCTGGCGATGCCCTTGGCCAAGACGATAATGTCCGGCTCCAGGCCGTAATCGTTGGACGTAAACCACGCCCCGGCACGGCCGAACGCCGTCACGACCTCGTCCGCGACGAAGAGTATGCCGTGCCGTTCGAGGACGGCCGTCATTCGAGGCCAGTAGTCGTCGGGGAGCGGAATCATGCCGCCCGGGCCGATCACCAATTCGCCGAACATGGCGGCGATGTTCTCAGGCCCGTGCTCGGCGATGACCGATTGCAGCTCCTCGACGCAGAACCCCGTCATGTCGCGGTTGCCATAGAGCTCCGGGTGGTAGGGACGGGGCGCGGTGAGCTGTATGACCTCCTCCGGCGCTCCGGCCACGCCCGGAACGCCGCCGGCAAGCTCCACGCCCCCGGACGTTCCGCCATGGTAGGCGCCCTGATGGACCAGCACCTTGCGCCGTTGGGGATCGCCGTTCCGATGATGATAAAGGCGCACGAGCTGCAGCGCGTGATCGTCCGCCTCGCCGCCGCCGCTCATGAACCGCGCCCGCCGGATATTGCCGGGCGCCGGTTCGATCAGTTTCTCGGCCAACTCCGTCGCCGGCATGCTGGAAAAGTCGAAGCCGATGGAGAAGTGGGCCAGCCGCTCCATTTGCCGGGCGGCAACCTCGGCAAGTTCGGTGCGGCCATGGCCCACCAGGTTGAACCACGCGCCTCCCTGGGCGTCCAGGTACTCCCGGCCATCGACATCCCAAACCGTCGATCCCTTGCCATGGCTGAGCACCACCGTGTCGGCGCCCCCGCCTCCGCCCGGATGCTGCACGGCGTTGCGGTCCCGTTCGGTCCACTCTTCGCCGGTCGCCGGTTTCGGCATGGTCAAGTCCGCGGCCTCCGGCCCTACCAGGTCGAAAAGGTCTTGCTGACGATCTTCCAGACCCCGTCCCGTTTCAGCAAGTGCATGTAGTCGGTGAAGTTGTGCCGCCCGAAGCCGGTTTCCCTCAACACCACCGATGCCGCATTGTTCGTGACCGAGAGGTGCTCGATGTCGTAGTCGAGGCCGGAACCGGATGATCCGAGGGGCGGGTTCGACTCGACCTGCCTGAAAAAAGGCTCGGGCGTTCCGGTGACGAGCCTTTCGTCGACATATCCGTTCATGACTGCATCGTCCGCGAATGCGCCGCGAAGAGCGGGAAGATCCGCGTTGATGTAGCCCTCGATGTATCCCTCGATGACGGCAACGATATCCGACTCGTCCTTGGAGGTCTCGGCCATTCCGTCTCCTTCCGTGTCCGCCGTTTATATCCGGTGGCGGCGGCCATGGCGAACCCCTCTATGCGGCCAGTTCCCGGAACAGCGAATAGAGCTCGTTCTGCCCCTCGAATCCGATGCCCGGCAATTGGGGCGCGGGAAGGTATCCGTCCCGGACCCGCGCGTCGTCCGCATAGCCGGAGAACGCGCCGAAGACGTGGGGGTAGGATTCGCAGATGCCCATGCCGAAACCGAGCGCGCAGGCGAGCGACATCTGATTGCCGCCGTGGGGAATGAACGAAGCCGGCGCCCAGCCGAACGGCCGGCCGGTCTCCAATATCTTCGCGCAGGTCCCGATCCCGTAGCTCTGCGGCACGTCGATATTGACCACGTCGGCGCCGGGCCGGAACCCGGCGTAGCGGAACAGGTTGCGGAAATCCTCGACGCTGAACAGGTTTTCCCCGGCCGCCGCCGGATTGCCGTAGGCCGCGACGAACCCGGCCATGGCGTCGAAATCGGTTGGGTGGACCGGCTCCTCGAACCAGCGGAGACCGAACGGCTTCAGGCGCTCCGCGTATTCGAGGGCGCGCGCCGGGCTGAGCCCGCAATTGGCGTCGACAGCCAGCTGGTGGCCGCCGTCGAGGACCGAGAGAATGGTCTCGATGCGGCGCACGTCGTCGTCGATGGAGAGCCCGCCGACCTTGGCCTTCACCAGGGTATAGCCCTGGTCGAGATAGCCGCGCATTTCATCCATCAGGCTTTCCGGCGTCTCGCCGGGGGAGTACCACCCGCCGCCCACATAGCAGAAAACACTATCGGCAGCCGCGCCGTCGCCATAGCGTTCGGCAATCAGCCGGTGGAGCGGGACGGCCTCGATCTTCGCCATCGCATCCCAGAGCGCCACCTCGATGGTGCCGATCCCCACCGAGCGCTCCAGATCGCCGGCCGGCTTCTCGCCGAACATCATGGCCCGCAGCACGGCATCCGGATCGAAGTTGCCCCGCGCCTCGTCCACCAGACTGTCCGGGTCCTGGCGCAGAATCCGGGGAATGAACCGGTCCCGCATCTGCGCGCCGCAGGCATAGCGCCCCGTGGAGTTGAACGCGAATCCGACGACCGGCGCGCCGTCCCGAACGACATCGGTGATCACCGCGACGATGGACGTGGTCATGTCGTCGAACGAGAACACCGCGTTGCGGATATTCACATCCAGCTTGACCGCCTTCTCGCGAATTCCGGTGATGCGCACGCCTCTCCCGCCTCCCTGTTTGACCCGCCGAAATTGCCGCGATAATCATGCCCCGGCCGAGCCGCTGCCGGAACGGCTAATCGTATTTTCGCAAGGGAGAGATTTCAGTGCAGAACCGCGTTGTCATGCTTGCCGAACAGGGCGCGCCCTCGGTGATGTCCGTCGAAACCCGGGATATCGGCGGCCCGGGCGCCGATGAGGTGCAGATCAAGCAGAACGTCATCGGCTTCAATTTCATGGACATCTATCAGCGCTCGGGCCTCTATCCCCTCGAACTGCCGAGCGGCATCGGCCTCGAAGCGGCGGGCACGGTGTCTGCGGTGGGCGCAAACGTTACCGGGTTCGAGGCCGGCCAGCGGGTGGCGTACGCCACCGCGCCCTGCGGCGCCTACGCCGAATACCGCAACTTCCCGGCGGTCCGCGTGGTGGCGCTGCCCGACGACATCTCCGACGAACAGTGCGCGGCGACCCTGTTCAAGGGCATGACCGTCGAGTACCTCCTGAACCGCTGCTACGATATCAAGAAGGACGAGAAGGTCCTGTTCCTGGGCTCCGGCGGCGGGGTCGGCACGCTGGCCGGCCAGTGGGGCGCCGCCAAGGGCGCCTACATGATCGGCGTCGACGGCGGGGACGAGAAATGCGAACTCGCCCGCGCCAACGGCTATTCGGAGGTCATCGACTTCACCCGGGAGGACGTGGCGGGCCGGGTCAGGGAGATCACCGGCGGCGAAGGCGTGCCGGTGGCCTACGACCCCATCGGCGGCCCGACCTACGAGCAGACCCTCGACTGCCTGGGACCCCGGGGCTTCTTCATCTCCTTCGGCACCACCGGCGGGCCCATGCCGGCGGTCGACCCGCCGATCCTGCAGAAACGGGATTCGCTGTACTTCACCCGGCCCACCGTCGCCACCTATACGGCCAAGCGCGAGGATCTGGTGATGTCGGCGAACTCGGTCTTCGACATGATCCGCTCCGGCGGCATCCGGGTGAATATCGGCCAGCGGTACGCCCTCGACGACGCGGTGCGGGTGCACGAGGACACGGAAGCCGGCAGGACCGCCGGCTCGTCCATCCTGATGCCGTAGATCGGCTCCAGGGCATTCCGCCAGGCGGAAAATCGGCCTTTTGCCGTTTGTGGGCCTTCGGGGCCTGCCATATTCTGCGCCCGACAAACCAATAATCCCAGGGAGCGGCGGCATGCCTCGTATCCAACCCCTCGATCCGGACGCCAACGATTTCGTCAAGGATTTGATCGCCAAGACGACGGAAAACATGGGTTTTCCGGCCAACAGTTTCCTGACCATGGCCCATTGGCCGGAACTCGCCCAGGCCTTCCTGCAGCTCGCGCGCACGGTGAACTTCGGCGACACGGACCTGCCGGTGGGCATCAAGCGGCTGGTCAGCTATGTGGCCAGCGCCTCGGCCGGCTGCCAGTACTGCGCCGCCCATACGGGCTTTCAGGCGACCCGGTCGGGCGGCATTCCGGCCGAGAAGATCGAGGCGGCCTTCGAGTACGAGACCAGCCCGCTGTTCACCGACGCCGAGCGGGCGGCGCTTCGGGTGGCCCAGTCCGCCGCCTCGGTGCCCAACATGGTCACCGACGAGGATATGGAGGAACTCAAGAAGCACTTCACCGACCGGCAGATCGTCGAACTGGTCGGCCAGGTCGCCGTGTTCGGCTTCCTGAACCGGTGGAACGACACCATGGCGACGGAACTGGAAGCCCTCCCGATCAAGTACGGAGACGACCACCTGGCGCAGAACGGCTGGAACGTGGGCAAGCACGCCGCCGAGTAGAACGAGGTCGGGTGAAGGGAATTTCCATATCACCCCATCTCTTATGACCCCCTCACTCCCTTTTTTTGCGACCCCCTCACCCTGGTCAATTCCCTGTGGGAAATGACCGACCTCTCCCCCTGGCCTACTCCGCCGAAGTAGCCTTCGGCTACGAAGGCTGGAAAGAAGGGGGAGAGGGGAATTTTGTGTGCGTTCCCTCTCCCTTGAGGATTCCTCTGCGAAAGGGGATTCCCGATGGATTTGAGA
>CAZUGT010000010.1:0-5429 GCA_964620095.1 uncultured Rhodospirillaceae bacterium
GACCCGGCCCCGAGCGCCACGCCGTAGAGCAGCGCCAGGTAATGGGGCGGAAAGCGGGTCAGGATGGCATTGACCAGGCGCTTGTCGACACCGACTTGACGCACCGCCAGTCCGATGACGAGGCCGCCGAAGACCAACCACATGGCGCCGGCATGAAATCCCGAAAACACGATATCGGCGGGTGCGATCCCGGCGACCATGGCGGCAAACAGAAACACCAGCGCGCCCACATAGGGAGGAACGACCGAGGTCGACCACAATCCGATAGCCAGTATGATAATGGCGGCGGCCGGCATGATGCCGTCTTGAGCGCCCGCGGGCGGGGGCAGGAAGGCCACGATGACCGCGGCCGCCGCGGCGGCGGCGAATACGGCCCGGGATATGGTGAATGTCTGCGACACGAAACCGAAATGCTCGCGAATTAGGCTGCGCCGGATCGGCGCCGCCACTCTATGGAGGCTGAACCCACTTGCCAAGCCGTGACCAGTTTTTTCCCGCGACGGGGATGCCCGACTCGGATTGGTGGCAGGCATTGTGGCCGAGCCCGCGGGACGTGCTGCGAAAACTGGGTATCGAGGAAGGGGATGTCGCCGCGGATTTGTGCTGCGGAGACGGCTATTTCACCGGTGCCCTGGCAAAACTCACCGGCGCCGAAACCTTCGCGGTCGACCTGGATCCGGATCAATTGGCCGCCGCCCAATCGCGCGGAATCGCTGAGCGCATAACCTGGCTGCTGGGAGACGCCCGGGAAATCGACGTACTGCTGCCGGAACCGGTAGACGTGGTGCTGATGGCTAATACCTTCCATGGCGTGCCCGAGCCCGCCGAACTGAGCGGGGCCGTCGCCCGCGCGCTGGCGCCAGATGGTCGGTTCATCATCGTCAACTGGCATGCCCGGCCCCGCGAGGAAACGCCGGTACTTGGGGAACCCCGTGGACCGGCGACAGGCTTGCGGCTGAGCCCGACCGTGCTGGAAGGATTGGTCGCGCCCGCCGGTTTCACCCAGGAAGACGTGATCGAATTGCCGCCCTATCACTACGGAACCGTGTTCCGAATAACCGGGGATCGCGCCTAGCCCTCGGCCACTTCGTTGCGCAGCCGGCCGATGCCGCTGATTTCCATCTCCACCACGTCACCGGCCTTGAGAAAAATCCGGGACTGCCGGCGTGCGTGGATACCGCCCGGGGTGCCGGTGGCGATGACGTCACCCGGGATCAGCTGGGTGAAGGTCGAGAGATAGGCAATGACCCTGGCCACGGGATACATCATCTCGCCGGTCGAACCGTGCTGGATTTCCTCGCCGTTGAGCCTGTGGGTGATCGTCAGGTCCTGCGGATCGGCGATCTCGTCCGCTGTCACCATCCAGGGACCCAAGGCGCCGGAGCCGTCGAAGTTCTTGCCCGGCGTGACGTTGCGGCTGGTGTGGTTCATCCAATCAACCATCGAAGCCTCGTTGAGGATCGTGTAGCCGGCGATGAATTCGAGGGCCCGGTCCTCCGGAATCCGCCGCCCGCCCCGTCCGATCACCACCGCGAGCTCGGCCTCGCAGTCGAACTGATCGGACTCCCTGGGCTTGATGATCGGCGCGCCATGTCCGACCTGGGCGGCGTTTCGGCGCTGAAAGATGGACGGATAGGGCGCGGCCTCATAGCCCGCCTGCTCACTGACTTCCGGGTAGTTGCGGCCGACGCAGAGGACCGGATTGCGGCCGGTGACAGGCGGCAGGAGCTGCACGTCGTCCAGTGTGTAGTCCGGGGCGGCGGCCTCGATCTCGAACAGCCGGTCCAGGGCCACCGCTTCCAAAAGCGCGGCCACGGAGGGGTATTCGCTGCCCAAATGACGTTCGGCATCGACGATTCCGTCGCCGGAAACGATCCCGTAGCTCTCCCGGCCATCCGCCGTGAAGGATGCAATTCGCATTTTTTGGCTCCGCTTTTCCCGCCCAGCGGATATCGTACAGGCCGCACGCCGATTTAACGAGACCCCGCACCGCCATGGCGCAGACTCACCGTCCGGCAGAGGTCCCGGCCATCGTCCTGGATGGTGCCGGCACGGATTTCTTCGGCCCGACCGTTACGCTGCCGGCGGGGCGTCTCCGGATCGACTTTCAGCACTATGTGACGAACTTGCCGGTCTGGTGGGTGTCCGCAATTAGCCCAAATGCTTGCCAAGCCGCCGCCCGGGCGTAGGCTGGCGCCATGGACCAAAAGCCTACTCTGGGAGAGGCCGTCGCGGCGGGCTTGGTATCGACGTCGGGCGCCATGGCGGTCTTCTGGGCGGCGTCCTCCGCGTTCATGCTTGCCTGCCTCTGGGTCATTGTCCGGAACGTCTCGCACGAGCTCGACTCCTTTCAGATCACCTTCATGGCGACCCTGTTCGGCTTTCTAATGTTCCTGCCGGTCGGCTTGAAACAGGGTGTGGCCGTCTTCAAGACGCGGAGATTCATCACCCATTTTATTCGCGCTGCCTTCAACGGCCTCGGCGTCATGGCCTGGTTCTGGGCGCTTACGCTCATGCAGCTGGCGGATGCGGCGGCGCTCAATCTGCTGATGCCGGTGGTGGTGGCCATCTTCGCGATGATTTTCCTCGGCGAAAAGGTCGGCCCGCGACGTTGGGCGGCCTTGGCGGTCGGAATATGCGGGGCCCTGATAATCGTCCGTCCGGGTTTCCAGGAAGTCGGTCTCGGGGTCTGGCTGGTGCTTGGCACGGTGGTCTGCGCCGCCAGCCAGCGGGTCATCGCCAAGTCCCTGACCCGCACCGAATCCAGCACGACGAGCGTGCTCTACCTGATGGGGCTGATGGTGCCGGTTACGCTGTTGCCGGCGATGTCGGTGTGGACCACCCCCAGCTTGAGCGCGCTGGCCGGTGTCATCGCCGTTGGCGCGCTGCTGACGGGCGCTCATTTCACCTTCATGCATTCCATTACCCTGGCGGACGTCAGCGCCCTGGAGCCGGTCAACTTCACCCGGCTGTTGTTTGCCGCCGTTCTGGGTTTCTTCTTCTTCGCCGAAACGCCCAGCATCTGGACGCTGATCGGCGGGCTGCTGATCATCGCTTCGACGACCTATGTCGCCCGCCGGGAAGCCGCCTTGAGATCCGGGCCATTCGCCCAGCGCGATACCGGCGGCGTCTAGACTCCCCTGCCCCACCTTCCAAGGAGGCATCCATGTCCTTTGTTCTCACCGCCGGTCTTTACGTGGCCGCCGCGGCGGCGGAAATCGGCGGCAGCTTCGCATTCTGGTCCTGGCTGCGGCTGGGCAAGAGCATTCTCTGGATTGCACCCGGCATCGTCCTGCTGATTGCCTTCGCGGTCATCCTCACCCGGATCGATGCGGCGTTCGCCGGGCGCGCCTACGCCGCCTATGGCGGCGTCTATATCGCGTCGTCCCTGGTCTGGCTGTGGTTGATCGAGGGCATGCGTCCCGACCGGTGGGACGTGGCCGGCAGTCTCGTTTGTCTGGTGGGCGCCGGGATCATCATTTTCGGCCCCCGGGCGGCCTAGCCGGCGTCCAGGATTTCCCTCAGCGCGGCCAGAAAGGCGTCCGTATCCTCCGGCAGGCCGATGCTGACGCGGATCATGTGGCCGTACCCTTCCTCGGCCCAGCCGGCGATCCGGATGTTTCGCTCCTTCATTGCCTGAATGACGGGTCCGGCAGGCCGGTCGAGGGGCGCCGACACGAAGTTGGTCACCGAGGGCAGCGCCTCGAACCCCATCTCCTCAAGGCCATCGACGATCCGCCCGCGTTCCGTTGCGGTGGTCTCCTGGATGCGCAAGGCATGATCCTGGTCCTCCCAGGCCGCCAAGGCCGCGGCTTCGGACATGGCGGACACGTTGAACGTTCCGGTCAGCGAACGCAGCGCATTGATGATTTGTTCATTGCTCGCCATGGCGTAGCCCATGCGCAGCCCCGCCATCGCATAGGCCTTGGAGAAGGTCCGGGTAACGATCCACGGCCCCTTGCGGTGCTCCTGCAGGATCGCCAACCCGTCGGGTCCGCCGGCGAACCGGGCAAATTCGTAGTAGGCCTCATCCAGGTACAGCAGCACGTCGTCCGGGGTTTCCTCGGCCACTTTCCGGACTTCGGCCTCGGACAGCATCGCGCCGGACGGGTTGTTCGGCGTGACACAGACCATGATCTTGGTCTTGTCGCCGCAGGCCGCGATCATCCCCTCCGGGTCGACGGATCCGTCGTCCCGAATATCCACGTGCGCCACATCCGCCTCGAGTGAGCTGAAGACGCCGTGGAACCGGCGCCAGACCGGGGTCGGCGCCACTACGCCGTCGCCCGGCGCGATGGCCAGACGGACGATATTGGCCAGCAACTCCGCGCTGCCGGTTCCCCAGCAGATGAGATCGACGGGCACCCCGGTTGCGGCCGAAATTTTTTTGGTGAGCTCGGGACAGCCACCATCGGCATAGCGGTTCACCATGTGCGCGTGGTCGCGGATGGCCTCGATGACTTTCGGTGACGGCGGCAGCGGACATTCATTGAGATCCATCCGGTGCACGTTGCCGCTCCGCTCGCCGGGCAGCAGCCGGGTCGGATTCCAACTCCCCATATTCTGCAGCGTCGGCCGGATATAGGTGAGCCGTTCAGGTGTATCGTCCATAGTGTCCTCCGCCGATCGGTCCCTATGGTGCGAACCCGTTTCCCCGAACGCAACCGCTAATCCTTGACGGTCCGCAGACGCTTGCACCACCGGGTCCGATCAATAGTCTATGGCCGACGTCCGCCAAGGAGGGGTGCCGCATATGGCGAAAATTTCGTTGTCCGTGAACGGTGAGCGGAGGGAGGTGGACGCCGACCCCGCCGCGCCGCTGATATTCGTTCTCCGCGATCAGCTGGGTCTTACCGGGCCGAAGCTCGGCTGCGCACAAGAGCAGTGCGGGGCCTGCGCGATCATCGTCGACGGCGAGCGTACCTTGAGCTGTGTCCGCGCGGCGTCCGAGTTCGAGGGCAACGAAATCACCACCGTTGAAGGTCTCTCCGCCGGCGGCGAATTGAGCCCGATCCAGCAAGCTTTCGCCGAAATGGGCGCCGCCCAGTGCGGGTACTGTACGCCCGGCATCGTCATCGCCGCCACGGCGCTGCTGAATTCCAACCCAAGGCCCGGCGAGGACGAAATCATCGAAGCCCTGCACCAGCACCTGTGCCGTTGCGGATCCCACCGCCGGGTGCTCGCCGCCATCGACAATCTGATTGCCGGAGGGGCGTGACATGGCCGGCAGCGCATCCCTCGAGACCCACCCCGGCCTCGATCAATGGATCGAGATGACCGAAGACGAGCGCATCCTCGTCCACACCGGCAAGGTCGAAATCGGCCAGCGGATTTCCACGGCGCTTGCCATGATCGCCGCGGAAGAGCTCGACGTGGATTACGACCGCATCGACATCAAGCGGACCGAGACCGGCATCGACCCCAATGAA
>CAZUGT010000011.1:0-13321 GCA_964620095.1 uncultured Rhodospirillaceae bacterium
AGACGTCGCGCGCCGCGCGGCCGTCGCCGGCTTCGTCGCCCTGGCGCCCGACGGGCTCTCCCCCATCGGCGGCTATCCGGGCAACGACGATGACGGCAAGGTCATGCAGCGCTCCCTCGACCGGGGCAAGCTGATGACCGATATGTTGAACAGCGCCAGGTTCCTCAAGACCCATTCCCTGTCGACCGGTAAGCTGGGCGCGACGGGCTTCTGCTACGGCGGCGGCGTGGTCAACAACATGGCTGTGCGGTTGGGCAAGGATCTGCAGGCCGGCGTGCCGTTCTACGGCCGGGCCGCCAACACGGCGGACGTGCCGAAAATCCAGGCGCCGCTGATGATCCAGTACGCCGAGAACGATCCCCGGATCAACGCCATGAAGGCGGATTTCGAGGCGGCCCTGAAGGCCAACAACAAGACCTTCGTGAGCCACGTCTATCCTGGCACCCGGCACGGCTTCCACAACAACTCGACGCCCCGCTACGTCGAGGCGCAGGCCAAGATCGCCTGGGACCGGACCGTCGCCTGGTTCAAGCAGCACTTGGCCTAGAGCCGATCTAGGAAATCGGCGAGACGTGCATCACCACGGGCGGGGCCGCCGTCCATTCGGGATAATTGTCCCGCACCGCGGTGACGTAGGGCTGCCCGAAGTGGGACTGCAGCGCCTCTTCGCTCGTCCATTCCTCGACAAGGACATAGGCGCCGGGATTGTCATCGTCCTTATAGACATCGAGCATCAGGCACCCCTCCTCCTGGCGCCCGTGCTCAAGCAGGGTAGCCATGCCGGCCTCGTAGGCGGCGATATGTTCGGGCTTGATCTGAACTCTGACGATGACGTGCATGGGTCACTCCCCGTTATTTATCCATCCGACAACGCGAGACGCAGGCCGAGCATGGCGAACGCGGCGGCGAACCCGCCCCGCAGCCACTTCATGACGCCCGGTTTCGAGATCACGTAAGTGCGCGCCGCGCTGGCGAAGGCGCCATAGACGGCGAACACCACGAAGGTAAGAAACATGAACACGGCGCCGAGCCAGAGCATCAACGGCGCCGGGCTGGCCGTTCCGGCGGGCACGAACTGAGGCAGGAAGGCGAGGAAAAACAGCGACAGCTTCGGGTTCAGCAGGTTCACCAGGATGCCAGAGGTGACGATCCTGAGGGCCGGGGTCGAGGTCTTGTTCTCAGGGACGGATAGCGCGCCCCCTTCGCGCAAAATTCCCCAGGCCATATAGAGCAGGTAGAGCACGCCCAGAATCTTGACCGCCTGGAAGGCGACGGCGGATGCGTGCAGCAACGCGGCCAGCCCCAAGATGCCCGCCGCGATATGGGGCACGATCCCAAGCGTGCAGCCGAAAGCCGCGATCACGCTGGCGCGCAAGCCCTGCCCCAGCCCGTAGGCCAAGGTGTAGATCACGCCGGTCCCGGGCAGCAGGATGACGATCATCGAGGTGATTAGGAATTCAGGCGTCATGGGAGCGTTATACGCCCGTGAGCCGCCATCGTTCACAAATTTCTTCGTCTCCCCGGGAGGCAGAGAATACAGAGGTCAACTCTGATCCCACTCGGCCCGCTCGCCGCCCTCCGTCTCGGGGTCGTAGTACCACTTCAAGCCAAGCTCCTCCTCGCTCAAAACATTGGTCTTGAAGCTCCGCCAGGCCTGGATCTCGAAATAGTCGAGCGGACCGTCCAGCGCCCTCAGGCGATGCGGGACGCTCGGCGGGAAATAGACCAGGGTGCCCGGTTCGAGCTCCTGGGACTCCTCGCCGACCTCCACCTTGCCCCGGCCCTTGAAGGTCATGTAGCAGTGGTCGGGCCCGCGCGGATTGGCCTCGGTGCCCACGTGCCGGTGGTAGGGCGACGAGCCGCCGTCGCGATAGTGCATCTCGCCCGCCTGGATGGCGTTGGTTGGCGTCAAGCGGCTGCCGTCCCCCAGGCGCACGGTGCTCTCGGCGCAGAAGTGGCGCACCCGCCCGCCGCTGGCATCGCTCAAGCGGCGGAGCTTGCCGCGGTTGAACACGTAGCCCGGCCCGCCGGGCAGATCACCGTCGACCCCCGCTGGCGCCTTGGGCGTGATCATGTGGAGGATTTCGAGATCGCCCCCCGAGGCCGCGAAATCCGCCGTCTCGCCGGGCGTCACCATGGCCCCTGCGCCCCCTTCGGCGGCCACCGATTCGCTGCCGAGGGCAATGGTTCCGGAACCATCCATCACATAGAGCAGGTGAACGTCGCCGCCCGCCTCCACCTGAAAGGTCCGGCCGTCCGATACGGTGCGCCGGATGACCGTCAGGTTCTTGGAGCCGCAGAGCGCGTCGCCGCAGAGCGTCCGTTCCCTGCCCGACGGCACCTCGACGGCGTCGGCCGTGTTGGAGTCGATGATGAAGATGTCATTGAGTGTCGGCATAGAAGACCTCCCTTCTCCTAAGGCGTTTGTTCCCATGTTAGCCCATCAGCGAGGGCAGTATGAGCGTAATCGCCGGAAACAGCACCAGCACCGTGAGCCGCACCATGTCGGCCATCCAGAACGGCGTGACGCCGCGGAAGATGGTTCCGGTGCCCACATCCCGGAGCACGGTATTCAAGACGAATATGTTCATGCCCACCGGCGGCGTGATCAGGCTGATCTCGGTCACCACGACGACGATGATGCCGAACCAGACGGGATCGAGCTCGAGAGACAGCACCACCGGGAAGAACAGCGGGATGGTCAGCAGGATCATGGCGATGCTGTCGAGCACGGCGCCGAGGCCAATATAGATCAGCATGATGGCGAAAACGACCACCAGCGGATGGGTATCGAGGCTGGTGACCCAGCCGCCCAGCGTTTCGGGCATGCCGGTCTCGTTCATTAAATTGGAGAAGATCAGGGCCCCGATGAGAATGAAGAACAGCATGGCGGTGGTTTGGGCGGCGTCGGACAATTGCTGAAACAGCGACTTCCAGGTGAGTCTGCCCCGCGCCCAGGCGAAGAAAAACGCGCCGGCAGCGCCGACGCCGGCCGCCTCGGTCGGCGTGAAGAAGCCCACATAGATGCCGCCGATGACCAACAGGAAAAGCAGCAGCACGCCCCACACATGGGAGAGCGCCTTCCAGCGGATAGCCCAGGGCGTCACCTCGCCGGGGGGGCCGATCTCGGGCTTTAGCCGCGTGGTGATGGCGATGGCGATGTTGTAACCGATGATGCCCAGGATGCCGGGGATGATGCCGGCGATGAACAGCGCCCCGATATCCGTGGACGTCATGATGCCGTAGAGCACCAGGATGACGCTGGGCGGGATCAATATCCCCAGTGTGCCGCCGGCGGCGATGGCGCCCGTCGCCAGCGTATCGGCATAGCGGAACCGGCGCATGGGCGGCATGGCCACCTTGGCCATGGTGGCCGCCGTCGCCACCGATGAGCCGCACACCGCCGAGAACCCGCCGCAGGAAATGATGGTCGCCATGGCGAGCCCGCCCCGCTTGTGGCCGATCCACGAATAGGCGGCGGTGTAGAGTTCGTCCGCCAGTCCGGCCCGGGTGATGAAATTGCCCATCAGCACGAACAGGGGGATCACCGACAGTTCCGACGATTGGGCGGTATCGAAGGCGAGCCGTCCGATCATCGACAGCGTGCCCGGCCAGCTGACGTAGTAGGCGAAGCCGACGATGCCGACCCCGGCCATGGCGAACGCCACGGGCAGCCGCAGGAACAAGAGCCCGATCAGGATGGCGAAGATGACCAGCGCGTCGACCATGGATCAGATGCTCTCCGGCTGATTGTCGTGTTGGGGCGGCGGCACCAGGATATAGGCGCCCTGAATGGGGACGCTCAAGGCCGTCATCACCGCCATGAAGTATGCCACCGGCGCCAGGGGGACGTTGAGGAACAGGGTCACGTCGTTGTAGCCCGCCAGCTTGCCGGCCACGTCCCAAAGCCGCCAGGCGAAGATCGCAAGAATGACCGTGCAGACGCTGTTCACCGCCACCCGCTGGACCACCCGCCAGAACGGCGGGATCACGTTGTCCAGCAGCGTCACCGAGACATGTCCGTCGTTGGCGGTGATGATGGGCACCCCGGCGAACACCAGGATACCCATCAGGATTTCGACCACCTCGAACAGTCCGACGATGGAGATGTTGAACACCCCGCGGGTGACCACATCGATCACCGTCAGCCACATGATCACGAACAAGGTGACCGCGGCAAACAGGGCCAATGCCCGGCCCGCGGGTTTGCGGAACCGGGCATAGTTTTCGGCGAAGGTCATTTGCTCTGCTCTGGGGCCTGACTGCCTAGCCGATAAACGACCTATTTTTTCATGGTCGCCGCTTCGATCTTCTTGATCTCCGATTTGTACATGGCGAGCGCCGCCTCGCCGTCGACGCCCTTGGCCTTCGCCTTCTTCATCCAATCGGCCTGGATCGGCTTCCACAGCTCCTTGGCCTTGGCGGTGAATTCGGCGGGCATGGGAACGATCTTGATGCCGTTCTCTTTCATGTGCGCGATGCCGTTCTTGTCGGCCAGATCCCACGCATCGCCGATATAGTCGGCGGCGTGCTCACCGGAGACGCCTTCGATCAGGCGCTGATCCTTGGCCGAGATGCCGTCCCAGACCTTCTGGTTCATGTACATCTGGAAAACGGTGGCATAGAGGCCCCCGGGCGGCACGGTGGTGTACTTCACCAGCTTTCCGAGCTTGAAGTTCTTGATGCCCTCATAGGTCAGGAAGACGCCGTCGATGACGCCCTTGGAGAGCATGTTGTGCACCTTGGTGATGGGCGCGAAGATGGGCGTGGCCCCCATGCTCTTGGCGAGCGCCGAGATGTTGTCACCGCTGACCCGGAGCTTCAGCCCCCTCAAGTCGCCCATTGCCTGCACCGGACGCTTGGAATTGTGGATCAGACCGGGGCCGTGGACCCAGACGGTCATCAGCTTCATGCCGGCCGCCTCGTTGGCCTGCTTGAAATGCTTGGCATAGACCCGCCAGTAGCCGACGGTCCGCGCCTTGGCGCTGTTGGTGAGAAACGGGAATTCGGCCATCTTGTGGAGCAGGAACCGGCCCGGCGTGTAGGCGGGAATGATGTGGGCGACATCGATGGCGCCTTCCTTGATAAAGTCGTGATAGGCGGGCGGCGCGCCCAGGCCCTTCGCCAGCATGCGGACATTGACCCGGCCTTCGGTGGCCTTGCCGATGCTCTTTACCCAGAGATCGACGCCGAACTTACGCATCTCATGGTGGGGCGGATCCCAGGTGGCGTAACGAAGATTCTGTTGTGCCTCGGCGGGCGCCGAAGCGGCGAAGACGGCGCCGGCAACCGCGCCGGCACCTAGAATTGTGCGAACGAATAGTCTGGCCATTCATGCCTCCATCGACAACGTGTTGTCCTGTTGAAATTGGGTGCGTGCTCTTATGTGACGGCAATCGCTTGATATGAGGTTATCACAAAATCTCATATTGTGGGATTTTTTTAGTTTTGATTTTGGTGTTCGGCCACCGGAATTGCCGGACGAGAGGGTGGATTGCTCCCGCGCTTTTTCGGAACACTTGAAAGGAGGGAGCGCAAAGACCGACGGTCCCGGCGGATCGAAATGTCCGAAAATGGCAGCCAAATGTCTATTTTCGTCCATGAATGTCCATGCCGCGAAAACCCCCTTTGATTGTCTAATATATCGGGATATCATGAACTATGGATAAAAATCAGGCTCTCGGCGCCTTCGCGGCGCTGTCACAGGAAACCCGCTTGGACGCGCTCCGGCTGCTGGTCGCCGCCGGGCCCAAGGGACTCCCGGCCGGTGAAATCGCCGAACGGCTGGCGGTGCGCCAGAACACCATGTCGACCAACCTCGCCATCCTCGACCGGGCGGGACTGGTCACCTCGAGGCGCGAGGGACGAAGCGTCCGCTACTTCGCCTCCCTCGACAGCCTTCGGGACGTGGTCGGATTCCTGATGGAGGATTGCTGCGGCGGCCGTCCGGAACTGTGCGCGCCGCTGCTGGACGAGGTCCTGGGCGCCGCGTAGGGGCCGGGGAGAGGGAGAAACGGATATGGCGCTCGGCATCAACGGCATGGGACGGATCGGGCGTCTTGCCCTGCGCGACGCCCTGGGCGGCGTGATCCGCGACGCTTCCGACACCCGAGGCCCGAACGGGATTGAAGTCGCCCACTTGAACGAGGTGAAGGGCGGCGCGGAAACGACGGCGCATCTGTTGGAGTTCGACAGTGTCCACAGCCGCTGGCGGGCCAGCTTCGATGCCGCCGGGGACGCAATCACCGTCGACAATCACCGCATGGGCTTCACCGAGGAGGCCGACCCGGCCGCCGTGCCCTGGGGGGATTTGGGCTGCGATATCGTTCTGGAGTGCACCGGCAGGTTCCGCACGCCGGAGCTGCTGCAGCCCTATTTCGACCAGGGCGTGAAGAAGGTGATCGTCGCCGCGCCGATAAAGGACGCAAAGGCCCTCAATATCGTCGTCGGGGTCAATGACGGCCTCTATGAGCCGGACCAACACGACCTGCTGACCGCGGCGTCGTGCACCACCAATTGCCTGGCCCCGGTGGTCAAGGTGGTGCACGAAAATCTCGGCATCAGGCACGGCCAGATCACCACCATCCACGACCCGACCAACACCAATGTGGTCACCGACGCGCCGCACGAAGACCTGCGCCGGGCGCGCGCCGCCATGCTGTCCCTGCAGCCGACCACCACCGGAAGCGCCATCGCCATCGCGCTGATCTACCCGGAGCTCGAGGGCAGGCTCAACGGCCACGCGGTGCGCGCGCCCGTGCTGAATGCCAGCCTGACCGACTGCGTCTTCGAGGTGGAGAATCCGGCCACCGAAGACGACGTGAACGCGCTGTTCGAAGAGGCCGCCGCCGGGCCGCTCGCCGGGGTGCTCGGCATCGAGCGGCGGCCCCTGGTGTCGGCGGACTACGCCAACGACACGCGAAGCGCCATCGTCGATGCCCCGTCCACCATGGTCACCGACGGCACGCTTCTCAAGGTCTATGCGTGGTACGACAACGAGATGGGCTATGCGTGCCGGATGATCGATCTCGCCAATATCGTCCAGGAGTCGCTGAACCGATGAGCGGCGTTCGCAACTACCTGATCGTCACCGCGTCCTACTGGGGGTTCACCCTGACGGACGGGGCGCTCCGGATGCTGGTCCTGCTGCACTTCTTCCATCTCGGCTACTCGCCCTTCACCCTCGCCTTCCTGTTCCTGCTCTACGAAGCCGCCGGCATCTTCGCCAATCTCGGCGGCGGGTGGCTCGCGTCCCGGTTTGGAATCACCCGGATGCTGTCGGCGGGACTGGCGCTGCAGATCGGCGGCCTGCTGTTCCTCTCGGCGCTCGACCCCGGCTGGGGCGCGGCGGCGAGCGTCATCTGGGTGGTGGCGGCACAGGGCATCGCCGGTGTCGCCAAGGACATCACCAAGACCGCCTCCAAATCGGCGATCAAGATCACCTCCGCCGAGGGCAGCGGCCAGCTGTTCAGATGGGTGGCGTGGTTCACCGGCTCCAAGAACGCCATGAAGGGCGCCGGCTTTTTCATCGGCGGCCTGTCGCTGGAGGTCATCGGCTTCCAACCGGCGCTGTGGGCCATGGCGGCCATGCTGGGGATCATCCTGATCGCCGCTTTCATCTCGCTCCCCGCCCACCTCGGCATGGCGGGCTCATCCGGGAGCGTCAAGGAACTGTTCTCCAAGTCCGCCGGGGTCAACATCCTCGCCGGGGCGCGGATCTTCCTGTTCGGCGCCCGGGACGTGTGGTTCGTCGTCGGGGTGCCGGTGTTCCTCTACGCCGGCGGCTGGAGTTTCTGGGAGGTGGGCGGCTACCTCGCCGTTTGGACCATCGTCTACGGCGCCGTTCAGGCGGCTGCCCCGTCGCTGATCCGGCGGAGCGAGGACGGCCTCTCCCGCGAGGTCCCCGAAGCCCGGCGCTGGGCGATACTTCTCGCCGCGGTGCCGGTGATCCTCGCCATCCTGGCCGCCATGCCGGATGCGCTGCCGATCCCGCCCACCTGGGTGATCGTCGTCGGGCTCGCCATTTTCGGGCTGCCGTTCGCCGTCAACTCGTCGCTCCATTCCTATCTGATCCTGGCCTATGCGGGATCGAGGAAGGCCGCCGAGGATGTAGGCTTCTACTACGCGGCCAATGCGGGCGGGCGGCTGATGGGGACGCTGCTGTCGGGTCTTCTCTATCAATGGGGCGGGGTGACGGCCTGCCTGATCGGGTCGGCCGCGATGCTCGCGGCGTGTTCGATCATCACCTTCCTGCTGCCGGTCGAAAATACCGCGACCCCTGAGCAGGCGCTGGCCGAATAGTGAACGCCTACTCCGCCTCCCGACGCCTCGCAGCCGAGTGGCTGGGCACCGCCTTTCTGCTGGCGGCCGTAATCGGGTCGGGCATCATGGCCGAGCGGCTGGCCGGCGGGAACGCCGCGCTCGCGTTGCTGGGCAACACCATTCCCACCGGCGCCATCCTGGTGGTGATCATTCTCGTCTTCGGACCCGTCTCCGGCGCACACTTCAACCCGGCCGTGACCATCGCGTTTTGGCTGCGCCGCGAAATTGGCGCCGGTTTGGCGGCCGCCTATATCCTCGTCCAACTGCTTGGCGGACTCGCGGGGATGCTGGCGGCCCACGCCATGTTCGACGAGGCGCTGTGGCAGGTCTCCCGGACAGCGCGCACCGGCCCGGACCAGTGGTTCGCGGAAGCGGTCGCGGCGTTCGGATTGCTGGCCGCCATTTTCGGCACGGTCAAGTTCCGGCCCGAGGCCGTCGCTTGGGCGGTCGGTCTCTATATCACGGCCGCCTATTGGTTTACCGCCTCCACCTCGTTCGCCAACCCGGCGGTGACCGTCGCCCGGTCGTTCACCGATACCTTCTCCGGTATCCGTCCCGTCGACGCGCCGGCCTTCATCATTGCCCAGATCGTCGGCGCGGTGATCGCCGTGCTAGTGTTCACCTGGATTCTCAGGGAGACGAAGCGTGACGGATAACCCCCTTGCCGGTTTTCAGGTCGACCCGGCGGACCTCAATTATATCGGCGAGGATTTGCAGCGCCCGGAATGCATCCTGGCCGAGCCGGACGGTACGCTCTGGTCGGCGGACGCCCGGGGCGGAGTGGTGCGGATAGCGCCCGACGGGTCGCAGGCCATCGTCACCCAGACCCAGGCGGCGGCCTTCGAGGGGGCCGGCGACGACGCAACCCGGTTCACCGAGGGCACTCTTCCCAACGGCCTCGCCTTCGGGAAGAGCAAGGAAATTTACATCTCCAATTTCGGCACCGATGTGCTGGAAGTGATGGACCGGGACACCGGCGAGACCAAACTTCTCTACGACTCCATCGACGGCGCGCCCATCGGCAAGGTGAACTTCGTGTTGCGGGATTCCAAGGACCGTTTGTGGCTCACCGTGTCGACCCGGATCAAGAACTGGATGGAGGCCATTAGCCCCAATGTATCCGACGGCTTCGTGGCGCTGGCCGACGAGAACGGCCTTCGCATCGTCACCGACGGGCTCGCCTTTACCAACGAAATCCGCCTGGATGCGAACGAGGAATATCTCTACATCGCCGAGACCACGGGCCAGCGGGTCTCCAGGATGAAGGTGGCGGCGGATGGATCGCTCTCCGGCCGGGAGGTGTTCGGTCCGTCGAAACTGGGCCCCGGCGGGTTCATCGACGGAATCGCCTTCGATGCCTTCGGCAATCTCTGGGGCACGCTGATCATGGCCGACATCATCTTCGCCATCACCCCGGACGGCGAGTACCTGGAGATCCTCAACGATTGCGACGAAGCGGCCACCGCCCGGCTGGAGGCCAGGTTCCGCGCCGATGAGGTCACGGCCGACGATATGCTGGCCGCGTCCGGCACCATCGCGCCTTGGTTCGCCAGCGTCACCTTCGGCGGAACCGGCCTCAAGACCTGCTATATCGGCAGCCTGCGCGGCACCCGGATCCCCTACTTCGAAAGCCCGGTCGCCGGCCTGCCCATGGTGCATTGGCGGGAGTAGGCGGAAAACCGCTCAGGGCTTGGGGAACACCATCACGGTGAGGTCGCTGTAATCCTCGTCGCCGGTTTCCGCGCAATCCGCGATGTCGGTATGGGCGGAGCTCTCATCGTCGAAGGTGAGGCGCTGATGCACGGTCACGGCGCGGGCCCCGTCGATACCCGCTTTCATCAGCCGCCGGCACAAGGTGGCCGGCATGATGTCGAAGGGGCGCGGCAGGCAGATGACGTTCCGCCGCGCCTCCTTGAGGTAGTGGATCAAATCGTCGAGCTGTTCTTCGTGGTCGTAGCGCCGGTGCAGAGTGACGAAGATGGATTGCTCCATGGCGATCGCCGAGCGCACCGCGGCGATCTGAATGCAACTGATGCCGGGGACCAGTTCGACCTCGTCGATGCGTTGGCGAACCCGGTCGAGGAGTTCGTTGCACGATACGTTGAGATCCCCCCAGGCACAGACCACGACGGTCTTTCCGTCCGCGGCGCGCGCCGCCGCCAGATCGAGCTGAGCCTCCTGGTTGGGGTAGTTCATGGAGAGAATCTCGGCCTCCGGCTTGGCGTGAGGCCGGGCGGTCACGAGCACGGTCTCGAAACCGGCAATCACGTCCGCTCCGGCAATGATCCCGGCGCCTTTCCCCGTCAGGAACCCGCCGTCGCCGGGCCCGACAGCCACGACGGTCGCGCGGGTCATGGGGCCTGGACGGCGGCCAGCACTTCGGCCACGTGCCCCTTCACCTTGACCTTCCGCCACTCGGATTTGAGGGTCCCGGTCTCGTCGATCAGGAAGGTGGACCGGTCGATCCCCATGTACTTCCTGCCGTACATGGACTTCTCGATCCAGGCGCCGTAGGCGTCGCACACCCTGCCGTCTTCGTCCGAGAGCAGGGTGAAATTCAACTTGTGCCCGGCCTTGAACTTGTCGTGCTTGGCGACGCTGTCCTTGGAGATACCGATGATCTCGGCGCCCGCCTCGGAGAATGCTTGGAGTCCGTCACGGAACTCTGAGGCTTCCCGGGTTCAGCCGGGCGTATCGTCCTTGGGATAGAAGTAGAGCACCACCTTCCTGCCGCGGAGTTCCGACAGCTTCACCGACCCGCCGCCGTCGCTGGGCAGCGTGAAGTCGGGCGCCTTGTCGCCGGGCTTTGCCTTTGCCGTCATGTGTTTCTCCCCCGTGAGGTCACGGCTCTATACGCCCGAGATTCGCCGAATGTTCAAGACCGGGGATCAAGACAGATGATCGAGGGGCAGGGCGGTGGAATATTTCACCTGATTGAGGGCGAAGGAGGATTTGATGTTGGATACGCCGGGTATGCGGGTCAAATGCTCCATCAGAAACCGCTCGTAAGCCTCGAGGTCGGGGACGACCACCCGCAGGAGGTAATCGGACTCGCCGGTCATGAGATAGCACTCGACCACCTCGGGCCGCGTCTCGATGGCCGCCTCGAACTCGGACAGGTTCTCTTCGATCTGCTTTTCCAGGGTGACGTGAATGAAGACGCTGACCTTCAGATCGATGGCGTTGCCGTCCACCAGCGCAACCCGCTTCTTGATGACCCCCGCATCGGTAAGAAGTTTCACTCGGCGAAGGCAGGGTGACGGCGACAATCCCACCCGTTCGGCCAGTTCCGCGTTGGTCAGGCCGCCGTCGGATTGAAGCTCGGTGAGAATTCGTGCATCGATCGCATCCAGGTCCATGTTTGGCATTTTATGCCGTAGTTATATCTATTGCTAGTCGAAAATTTCAATTTTAGCATTTCCAAGGGCATCGTTCGCAAGGATATTTTTTGCGAATCCTGGCAATTTGATCAGGTCATGCAGATGATCGGTCCCAGCCGGACCCGCACCGGCCAACCGAGCCCGGAGATCGTCCTGGAGGAGCTTCAGCGCAAGATTCTGTGGCTCTCCGCCTGGATGATCCACAACGCCAATCACCTTCGACCCAGCGAGGACGGCCTCAAGGTCGGCGGTCACCAGGCGTCCTGCGCGTCCATGGTGTCGATTATGACCGCGCTCTATTTCTCCGTGCTCCGGCCCGAGGACCGGGTCGCCGTGAAGCCCCACGCCGCGCCGGTGTTTCATGCCATCCAACACCTGCTCGGCAATCAGAGCCTGGACAAACTGGAGAACTTCCGCGCCTTCCGCGGCGCCCAGGCATATCCGTCCCGGACCAAGGACACCGACGACGTGGACTTCTCAACCGGGTCGGTGGGCCTTGGGGCGGCGATGACCGCGTTCGCCTCCATGATCCGGGATTACATCCGGGCCAAGGACTGGGGCCGCACGCTGAAACCGGGCCGGATGATCGCCCTGGTGGGCGATGCGGAGTTGGACGAGGGCAATATCTACGAGTGCCTGCTCGAAGGATGGAAACACGGGCTCCGCAACACCTGGTGGGTCATCGACTATAACCGCCAGAGCCTGGACGGAATCGTTCACGACGGGCTCTACAGCCGGATCGAGAAGACTTTCGCCGCGTTCGACTGGGACGTGGTCACCCTGAAATACGGGGTATTGCAGCGGGCCGCCTTCGCCGAGCCGGGCGGCGGAACGCTGCGCCGGTGGATCGACGACTGCCCCAATCCCCTCTATTCGGCGCTGACCTATCAGGGAGGCGCCGCATGGCGGGAGCGGCTGCTTGACGATTTCTCGAACGATGAGGATGCCCTCGCCGTCGTTGCCCGCCGGTCCGACGAGGAATTGGCCGAACTCATGGGGAACCTCGGCGGCCACTGCCTGCCGACCCTGATCGATACCTTCGCCGCCATCGACCACGACCGTCCGGTGTGCGTCATTGCCTATACCATCAAGGGATGGGGGCTGCCGCTCGCCGGCCACAAGGACAACCATGCCGGCATTCTCACGCCGGATCAGATGGCCGGCTTCCGGAAGACCATGGGCATTCGTCCCGGGCATGAATGGGAACCCCGCGAGGGGATCGACATTTCGGCGCCTGATTTCGAGGCCTTCCTCGACGCGGTGCCGTTCAACGCGGGCGGCAACCGCCGCACATCGGCAAAACCCGTTCCGGTCCCCGCGCTGCCCGAAACCGCGGCCGGCGCCGCCTCGACCCAGGAAGGGTTCGGCAAGATCCTCAACGAAATCGGCCGTTCCGATGAGCCTTATGCGGACCGGATCGTGACCCTGTCGCCGGATGTCAGCGTATCGACCAACCTCGGGCCGTGGATCAACCGGCGGAATCTGTTCGCCGCGGAGACCATCGGCGATACCTTCCGCCAGGAACAGGTGGTCAGCGGCCAAAAGTGGAGTTTCGATCCCGGCGGTCAGCATATCGAATTGGGGATCGCCGAAAACAACCTGTTCCTCGCCCTGGCCGC
>CAZUGT010000012.1:0-8576 GCA_964620095.1 uncultured Rhodospirillaceae bacterium
CATGGGCGATACGCTCGATCGAAAAGCCGCGCACCTTGGTTGCCTTCTGGGGCCGGATCAGAAGCAGGTCCTGATTGCTCAGCCGGTTGAACGCGTCGCGGACGGGCTGGCGCGAGACGCCGAAGCGGCGGGCGACCTCGACCTCTGACAGCTTGGTGCCCGGCAGAAGCTTCAGCGTCACGATTTCTTCGTGCAGCCGGTCGAAAACCCTGTCCGTGGTCGTGTGGCGTTCAAGTATGTCAGCGGTTTCCAGCATTTCCGGCTTTCATTTTTCGACAATTTTCGCCAAACCGGGAGGGCGTGTAAACGGCTTCGAGTGCTCTTCTCGTCGACGACGAAATCGCCTTTGTCGCGAGCGTGTCGCACGCCTCTCGATCGTTGAGGGTTGACAATACTAGCATACTAGTATTCCATACGAGACGGATTCGAACATCACAGTTCCAACAGCGCCATCGGGCGACGCCAGAACGAGAAGAGGGAAGCGATGACTGATTCAGCGGGAGACGACGTTGCACCGGCGCTGGCTGGCAAGGTCGCCATTGTTACCGGCGGCGGGCGCGACATCGGCCGGGCCTGCGCCTTGCGGCTGGCCTCGGCCGGAGCGGCGGTCGCGATCAACTATCGCAGCTCCAGGGCGGGGGCCGACAGCGCCGTTGACGAGATCGTTGCCGGGGGCGGCCGGGCGCTTGCGAAACAGGGCGACATGACTTCCGACGAGGACGTGTCGGCGCTTGCCGCCGAAGCCGTGGGTACATTGGGCGAGACGATCGACGTCCTCGTCCATGTGACGGGAGGGCTGTTGGCTCGCAAGACGATGGCCGAAATGGACATCGGCCACTGGAATCGCGTGATGGACCTGAACGCCACTTCCTTCGTGCGTGCGATCAAGGCCGTCCTTCCGCACATCGGGAACGGGGGCTCGATCGTCGCGCTCGCCAGCCAGGCCGGGCGCGACGGTGGCGGGCCGGGAGCGATCGCCTACGCCGCCTCGAAAGGCGCGGTGATGACGATGACCCGCGGACTGGCCAAGGAGCTGGGACCGAACATCCGCGTCAACTCGGTCTGCCCCGGAATGATCGACACCGACTTCCACAACACCTTCACCAAGCCCGAGGTGCGCAGCCATGTTGCGAACATCACGCCGCTGAAACGCGAGGGCACTCCACAGGACGTGGCGAACCTGGTTGCCTATCTGGCGTCGGACGAGGCGGCGTTCATCACCGGCGCCAACATCGACATCAACGGAGGCCTGCTCTTTTCCTGACCGGCCTCCGCTGGCGTCACCAATCTCATCAAACCGAAGGAGAGCAGCATGTACCAGAAATTTGCCAAGCTGGCGCTTGGCGCGGTAATGGCCCTGTCGCTTTTGAGTGGCGCGGCCACTGCGGCAGAATGGCGGGGATGGAACATCCATGTCGAGGGCTATCCGAATACCATCGCGATGGACAAGTTCGCCGAGCTGCTGGCCGAGAAGACTGGCGGTGAGATCACCCTGCAGATGTTCCACGGCGGCACGCTCGGCAGCCAGCCCGACGCGATCGAGCAGGTGCGTCTGGGCGGGCTGGAAATCGGTAACTTCAACCTCGGCCCGGTCGGCCCGATCGCGGCGGAGGCGAACGTCGTTTCGCTTCCCTTCATCTTCAAGGACGTGCCGCACATGTTCCGCGTTCTCGAAGGCGAAGGCGGCAGGATGATCGCCGACGGCATGGCGGCCAAGGGCCTCGTGGTGCTGAGTTGGTACGACGCCGGTGCGCGCTCCTTCTACAATGCGGAAAAGCCGATCAACGAGCCGGCGGATGTATCCGGAATGAAGGTGCGGGTCATGAACAACGACCTCTACTCGGGCATGATCTCCCAGCTCGGAGGCAACCCGTCCCCGATGGCCTTCGCCGAGGTCTACCAGGCGCTCAAGACCGGAGTGGTCGACGGCGCGGAGAACAACTGGCCGTCCTACGAATCGACCGGGCATTTCGAGGTGGCCGGGTACTACTCGCTCAGCCAGCACCTGATCATCCCCGAATGCCTCTGCATCAACGCCGATGTCTACAACGGGTTGTCGGACGAGCTGAAGGCGGCGGTGACGGAGGCGGCCGTCGAATCTGCGCAGTTGCAGCGCGAGCTCTGGGCCGAGCGTGAGACCGCAAGTCGCAAGAAGGTCGAGGCAGCCGGCGTCGTCACCAACGAGGTCGCGGACAAGGCGCCCTTCCAGGCGGCGATGGCGCCCGTCTACGAAGCCTATCTCTCGGAGAACCCCGATCTGCGGCCGCTGGTGGAGTTGATCCAGGCGACCGAATAAGATTGGCAAGGATGGCACCGTTGGCCGCCGCTGCGCCCGGCCTGACGCCGGGCGCAGCCCATTGGAAGGATCGGCGTGACCGAACAGCAAGTCCACCGGCTCTCGTCATCCTTCATCGGAGTCATCGACGCTGTTCTGGACGGTATCGCCGCGACATGCCGTCTGCTGACCGGCGTGTCCCTCGTTGTGCTCACCGTCATCTTCGGCTGGCTCGTATTCGGCCGCTACGTCCTGAACGCGACGCCGACCTGGGTCGAGCAGGCCGCCCTGCTGCTGATCATGGTCATCGCCTTCTTCGGTGCGGCCGTCGGCATTCACGAGCACTCGCATCTTTCCGTGACGATTCTGCGAAGATCGGTGGCGCCGCGCGTGCGATCGGTCTTCGTGGCCATGACCGACCTGCTGCTGGCGGGTTTCGGAGTGCTGATGCTGTCGTACGGGGCGCAGCTCACGATGTTCAAGTGGGGTTCGAGCATCCCGCTCATCCAGTTGCCCGAGGGCCTGCGGTCGCTGCCTCTGACCGTCGGCGGCGGGTTGATCCTGCTCTTCTCGCTGGGCCATCTCCTGCGATTCGCGCTGGGGCGCGACCTGCGCAGCGACACCATTCAGTAGGAAATCTCGATGGGGCTGTTCTTTCTTCTCGGCCTGTTTGCGTTCTGCGTCGTCATCGGCGTGCCGGTCGCATTCGCCCTCGGCATATCGGCCATAGCGGCGTTCTGGAACGAGGGACTGCCGCTGATGATCGGGTTTCAGAGAATCGTCAGCGGAATCAATGTTTTCTCACTGATGGCGATCCCGTTCTTCATCTTCGCCGGAGAGCTGATGTTCCATGGCGGCATTGCCATGCGCCTGGTCAAGTTCGCTTCGGCCGCTGTCGGGGCCGTCCGGGGCGGGCTCGGTATCGTCAACGTATTTTCGTCCATGCTGTTCGGTGGCATCTCCGGGTCGGCGGTGGCCGACATTTCAGCGCTGGGTTCGATCCTGGTCCCGGTGATGAAGGAGAAGGGATACGACGCCGACTACGCCGTGAACGTCACCGTCACCTCGTCGATCGCTGGAATCATCATCCCGCCGAGCCACAACATGATCATCTTCGCCATCGCCGCGGGCGGAGGCGTCTCGATCTCCAAGCTGTTCCTTGCCGGGGTCGTGCCCGGCGTATTGATGTGCCTGTGCCTGGCGGTGGCGGCGTATCTGGTGGCGGTTCGGCGCGGCTACCCCGCCGAACGGTTCCCCGGCTGGACCGCGCTCGGCCTGAGTTTCCTCAGCACGATTGCCGGCCTGCTGACCGCCGTCATCATTGTCGGAGGCGTGCTTTCCGGGGTGTTCACGGTAACCGAATCCGGGGCCTTCGGGACAATCTACGCATTCCTCGTGACGGTGCTGGTCTATCGCAGCCTGAGCTGGAAGAACTTCTGCATCGCCGTCAGGCAGGCGGTCCGGACGACGGCAATGGTGATGATACTGATCGCCTGCGCCGGCGCATTCGCATACATGCTGACGTTCTACAGGGTGCCGGACAGGATGGTGGAGTTGCTGACCGGGGTTACCGACAATCCGATCCTGATCCTGCTGATGATCAACGCGGTCCTGCTGGTGCTGGGGATGATCATGGACATGGCCGCCCTGATCCTCATCTGCACCCCGATCTTCCTGCCGGTCGCCAGCAGCCTCGGCATGGACCCGCTGCAATTCGGCATGATGCTGATGGTGAACCTGGGCTTGGGTCTGTGCACGCCGCCGGTGGGATCCTGCCTGTTCGTCGGCTGCGCCGTCGGCAGGCTGCCGATCGAAGAGGCGGTTCGGACGATCTGGCCATTCTATCTGGCGATCTTCGCCGCGCTGATGATGATTACGTTCGTTCCGGCGATCTCGTTGACGCTGCCGGGGCTGGTTGGGTCTTGATTGGAATCAACGAACGGGGGGACTGCATGAAACTTGCGACAATCGAACTTGGAGGACTGCCGACCGCAGCGATGATTGTGTTGGATGGATCGGCCATTGTGCTGGAGCGGGCGGCACCTGAGCTGAAGGGGGACTTGTCGGCGGAGACGATCGCCGCCCTGGCGACCGGCGACCTGCAAGAGGTCATCGCCTCGGGCACGATCGCGGCGGAAACCGGCAGGACGATCGAAGTGGCCGTGGCGGCAGGACGCCTTTCGGATGCGGTGGTGCCGGCTTCGGATGTTCATCTGCTGGCGCCCTTGCCCCATCCCGCCAAGAACGTCTTTTGCGTCGGCCGCAACTATCTTGAACATATCGCCGAGGGCGAACGCGCGCAGAACCTGAAAATCGGAGTGACCGAGCATCCCGTGTTCTTTACCAAGCCACGGACCGCCGTGGTCGGAACCGGTGCATCGATCCCGATTTTCCCGAAGCTTTCGACCAGGATCGACTATGAGGTCGAGCTTGCGGTGGTGATCGGCAAGACCGGGCGCGACATTGCGCCGGATCAGGCGATGGCGCACGTCTTTGGCTACACCATCGTGAACGACGTGACCGCCCGCGACGTGCAGCGCCGCCATGGCGGGCAGTTCTTCAAGGGCAAGGGTCTGGATGGGTCCTGCCCAATGGGCCCCGTGATCGTGACGGCGGACGCCATCGGCGATCCGGCCAGGATCGGCCTTCGCCTGAGCGTCAATGGCGAGCTCCGCCAGGATGGCAACACGGCTGACATGATCTTCGACATCCCCACGCTGATCGCCTCGCTGTCGGAAGGGATGACCCTGGATCCGGGCGACGTGATCGCTACCGGCACGCCTTCGGGCGTCGGCTACGCCATGGATCCACCGATGTTCCTCGAGGACGGCGATGTGGTCGTCTGTGAAATCGATGGGATTGGCAAGCTGGAGAACCGGATGACGACCGCAGCATGGAGCCAGTGAGGCCATAGAAAGGATCGGGCGGGTATCAGCACGCCGTCCGTAATCACCGACGTTTGTCAACAAGGGAGAAAACCGCATGTCTACCACCAGCAAACTCCGTTCCCTCGCCGGTGCTGCCTTGGCGATGACCCTCGCGGCGACCACCGCCGCGGCCCAGGATCTCGAGAAGATCACCTTCGTCCAGCCGAGCCCGTCGGCGATCAACTCCTTCCCGGTGTTCGTGGCCATCGGCGAAGGCTACTTCGCGGAAGAGGGGCTCGAGGTCACGGTCGAAGCGGTCAATGGCTCAGCCGCCGTGCTCCAGGCGCTCTCGGCCGGCCAGGCGCATTTCGGACGTCCGGGGCCTGCCCCCGTTCTCGGGGCGCGCTCGCGCGGCGTGGACGCGGTGTTCATCTACAATGTCGCGGCGCGCACCAATTTCGGTATCGTTGTCGCGGAAGACTCCGACTACCAGGCCATCGAGGATCTGAAGGGCACGACCATCGGTACCGGCACGGCGGATGGTGCCGAGGTCGGCTTCGCGCGCAACGTCCTGACCGGTGCCGGCATGGTCGAGGGCACGGACTACACGTTCCTGACCGTGGGTGACGGCGGGCCGGCGACGGCCGCATTCACGCGTGGCGACATCGCGGCCTATTCGGCCTCGGTCGCGGATGCCGCGATCCTGACTCAGCGCGGCTTGCCGGTGCGAGATATCACGCCACCTGAATATCAGCGCTTCTTCGGCAACGGCCTTGCCACCATGGGGGACACGATCCGCAACAATCCGGAGCTGGTCGAGAAGTTCGGGCGCGCCTTCGCTCGCGGCCACGCCTTTGCCCTCGATGACGCCAATCGCGCGGCCGTGCTTGCCCACCTGAAGGAGGGTAATCCGCAGGAGGGCGAGGACGCCGGGTTCCAGTCGGCGCTGTTCGATGCAGTGCGCGCCAAGACCGTGCCGGTCGACGACTCGAACGGCATGGGTTACCTGCCGCCGGAGATTTGGGTGGAATGGCAGGACAGTATGATCGAGGGCGGTGATCTCGGCGCACCTCTCGACGACCTTGAGGCGGCCTACACCAACGACTTCGTGCCCATCTGGAACGCAAGCCTGAAGTAGTGGTAATGGAATTTGCCGCAGCCGTTTCGCCTGAACGATCGATGGCCGAGCCCGTCTACGCCTTGTCGGAGGTGCGCAAGACCTATGCCAGCAATGCGGTCGAAGCGCTGAAGGGCATCACGCTCGACCTCCATGAAGGCAGCTTTTCCTCGGTGATCGGATCGAGCGGCTGCGGCAAATCCACCTTGCTGAAGATCATGGCGGGCCTGATCCCGCCGTCCGCCGGCAGCGTCATGCTGACCGGCCGCCCGGTGACGGGGCCGCGACGCGACATCGGCATGATGTTCCAGCACGCGACCCTGTTTCCGTGGCGCACGACCATCGAGAACGTAGTGCTGCCGATCGAAATCCGGGACGGGCGGGCAGCGGCTCGCGCCGTTTACGACAAGGCCCGTGACTTGCTGGAGCTGGTGGGGCTGAAGGGGTTCGAGGGCGTTTATCCCAACGAGCTCTCCGGCGGCATGGCGCAGCGCGCGGCGATCTGCCGGATGCTGGTCACGGACCCCGCTGTCCTGCTGCTCGACGAGCCGTTCAGCGCGCTGGACGAGCTGTCACGCGATTTCATGAACATGGAGCTGCAGCGGATCTGCATGGATCAGAATGCGACGGCCTTCCTGGTCACCCACTCCATCCCGGAGGCGGTGATCCTCTCGGATGTCGTCTACGTCCTGGCGCCGCGTCCGGGGCGCATCGCCGAGGAGGTGCCGATCGACCTGCCACGGCCGCGCACGCTGGACCTGATCACCACGCCCCGATTCGGCGCTCTCGTCGAGCGCATTCGCAATCGTCTGGAACGGGAGGGCCCACTATGAGCAGCCTCGAACGTGTCGCCGAGCCGGACGCAACGTCCGATACCGTTTGGGTCGAACAGGTCAATTGGGTCGACCGGGTCCCGCGCAGCATCTCCATACTGTTCGTCTTCGTCGTCTTCGTTGCCTCCTGGGAGCTCATCACCCACCTTGGCCTGGTCTCGGCCATCATTCTGCCGACCCCTTGGGAAACGCTTCAGGACCTGATCCTGGTCGGCGGCAATCTGATCGGCGGCGGCTACATGCTGCAAGCACTCTGGATCACTGTCCTGGAGGTGATCTACGGCTTCGCCCTGGCCATTTTCATCGGATTCTCCCTGGGTGTGCTCGTGGGCGAGACCGTGTTCGGTGAGCGGGCCGTCATGCCCTATCTGGTGGCGGTCGACACCATGCCGAAGGTGGCGTTCGCGCCGCTGTTCGTTGCCTGGCTCGGGTTCGACATCGCCTCGAAGGTGGCGCTTGCCGCGTTCATCGCGACCTTTCCGATCGTGGTCGGGACGGCTGCGGGCTTGCACGCGGCGGACGAGAATGCGCGCATGCTGTTCAAGACCATGGGCGCCACCCGATGGCAGACCTTGTGGAAGATGAAGCTTCCGACCGGCCTCCCGCATATTTTCACCGGTCTCAAGATCGGCGCGGTCGGGGTGATGGCGGGTGCGATCACCGGCGAGTTCCTGGGCGGCGGCAAGGGGTTCGGCGAGCTCATCCGTATTGCCGCCTCGCAACTGAACACGCCGCGTGTCTTCTCGCTGATCCTCTATCTCAGCCTCGTCGGCCTGGCGCTCTTCGCCTTCGTGGTCTGGGTGCAGCGCCGCTTCGTCTTCTGGCACAAGGATCGCCTGGTCGGCGGCGAGGGCTGATTGATGGCCGAACCCGTCAAGGCCGAAGAGCTCGAAGCATTCATCCGTCGCGTGTTCAACTCGCTCGGCGTGCCCGCAAAGGATGCCTCTGAGGTCGCCCAGATGATGGTGGAGGCCGACATGCTCGGCTACGAGACTCACGGCGTCTTTCGCCTTCGCCTGGATTCACCGACCTCATCGACCAGTGGCTGAGCGAGGCCTGATCGGTTTGGACCGCGATCCGCAAGATAAGAGGGGACGAGGTCGACGAAGCCGACCGAACGTTCAAAGAGCCACCAGGAACACGCACAGCACCACGATCATCACGATCGCCATCCGGCTCGTGTCCCAGGCCTCGGCGAGCCTTCCCCCGGGACCGAAGCTGCGTCGAGCCCACTTCCCGAATTCGCGTCCGACTCGGAGACTGACATCGCCCACACCGGCGTACACCGCCCGCGCGCCGGAGCGCGCGCGGAGCGCGGCCTGCCACCCGCCTCGCCGGTAGACCCACTCGACATCGATGTTCACCGACGGCAGCTCCGGCGGGTAGAGCCCCGAGAGCTTGAGCCACGCGAACGCGAGCGCCGAGAAGAAGAGAATCTGGAGCTGCGCGAGCACGTGGGTGGTGTCGTAGGCCGTGTAGTCGGT
>CAZUGT010000013.1:0-3466 GCA_964620095.1 uncultured Rhodospirillaceae bacterium
GTGTTCGTCTATGACGAGGACATCGACATCTTCGACGACCGTCAGACGGAATGGGCGTTCGGCACCCGATTCCAGGCCCATCGCGACATCATGGTCTTCGAGGGCATGCAGGGCATGACCATGGACCCGTCCCTGTTGGGCGAACGCACGGGCGCCAAGGCCGGTTTCGACTGCACCCGTCCCATGGAAACCAAGGACCGGGTGACCGCACAGCGGCCACGGGCGAAAAAGTTCGAGGGCCAGGCGCGCTATCAAACCGTCGAGCAGGCCCTGGAGGCGGAGCCCCTCTACTTCGCCGACGTCATGGAGGCGGTCGGCAGCCTCGACGGCCGCGAGGTCGCGTGTGCCTTGGACGAATTACGCGATGAGGGCAGGCTCGGCCGGGACCGGGACGGCAAATATCACCTCGCCGACGGCGAGAAGGGCCTCACCGCCGCAGTCGGAGAAATGGATCATGACCCCAACGAGCTCTAAAAATAGTGATCACGCTCAAATTGACGGGCAGAGGGATCGGTCCTAGGATTTTTTGGACAATCGAGGGTGGTTGCGGGCCCGAGCGGATGCGCAACGACGCCGAACGCGCCGGCCATTCCGAAGGCCGAACACAGGGAGGAAGTACACCATGAAGAAAGCCACTTTGCTGGCCGCGGGTGCGGCCGTCATCGTCACCGGCATCAGCTTCGCGCCGCCGGCCGACGCCGCCGACAATACCTTGCGGATTGGATCGCGCACGCCGGCGAAGTCGTCGCTGATCCGCAAAGGCCTGCAGCCTTGGGCCGAGGCCGTGACCAGGGATTCCGGCGGCACGCTGGAAATCAAGACATTCTGGGGTGGCGCGCTGGTGCGGAGTCTCGCCAAGCAATACGAGGCGGTGCTCGGCGGCATCCAGGACGGCGCCCAAATCCTGCCCGCCTACACGGCGAAACTGTTCCCCGACTACACGGTATTTTCGCTGCCCTACATGTTCCCGGATCCGGACAAAGGCTCGGAAATCGCCTGGCGCGCCCATGCGGCCGGACTGCTGACCGGAACGGAAAAGCTCCACGTGGCCACCGTCTTCACCAATGACAACGGCGGAATCCACCTGTCGGTGAAGCTGAACACCATCGGCGACCTCAAGGGCAACAAGATCCGCGCCGCGGGACCCGAGGAAGCCAAGGTGATCTCCATTCTCGGCGGCTCGCCCGTCAGCATGGGCATCCCCGCGGTGGCCGAGGGCCTGAACAGGGGCGTCATCACCGGCCTGCTGTCCGGCTGGTCGGCGCTTCGCACATTCCGCCTGGAACCGCTGTTGAAGACTCACGTGGACGTCCCGTCGGGCGTTCGCTCGTTCGTCCTCGGCGTCCGGAAGGACAAATTTGACGCCTTGCCCGCAGCCGCCCGGCGGTCCTTCGACAAGCATTCGGGGCTGAAACTCGCCAAGACCATGGGCAATATCAACCAGGGCAACCAGGTCCGGGTCCGCAAGGCCGCGGCCGAGAAGGGCAAGTCCATCCTCAAGCCCGTCGGCGCCGACGAGGCTGCGTTCCGCAAGAAGTTCCAGGTCCTGCACGATGATTGGATCAAGCGGGTCAAGGACGGACAGCGCAAGTACGACGGTATCCAGAAGATCATCAAGCAGGTGAACTCGAGCTCCTGAGCCCTCGGCAACCGGCGTCATCCGGCGCGGCGGTCCATCGCGGCCGCTGCGCCGGTGCGGCGCTCAAGGTGTTTTCATGGATAGTTTTCTAGGCCCTCGCGGCCGCATGGGCCGCAGCATGGACTGGGTCGCGGTAATCGGCGCGGTGGCGGTGATTGTCATCGCCGCGTCAATTACCGGCGACGTCCTCATGCGCTGGATTTTCAACGCGCCGATACTCGCCGTCGACGATTTGAACCGCTACAACATCGCCATCGTCATCACCAGCTTCTTTCCCCTGTGCCTGGTGGGTAAGCACCTGGTCACCATCCGGTTTCTGGGCCGCGCGCTCGGCGTGCGCAGCCATCTCTGGCTCGAAGTGGTCGGCGCGACAATCACGCTGTTCGCCATGGTGCTCTACAGCTGGCAGTTCATCCTGTTCGCCATACGGGTGACCGAGAACGGCCTCGCCTCCGGCGTATTGGAGGTTCCCCAGTGGCCGTGGTGGTGGGTGGTGGCCGCGGTGGTCTTTATCGCCGCCGTGGTGCAGTTCGGCGTCCTGGTTCATGCCGTATATCAGGCGGTGACCGGCGAGGCGGTCGAGACCGAAGGCGAAGCCCATGAGATTTAGCGTTCGGCATAGCGCGGCGGAGGCAGGCTGATGGACCCCATTACGCTCGGCAGCCTCGGCATCCTATTCATGTTCATCCTCATCGCGATGCATGTGCCCATCGGCATCGCGATGGCGGTGGCCGGCTTCTTCGGTCTTTGGGCGATGATCGGCATCGAGGGAGCGACCAACATCTTCGCCACCACGCCCACCGATCTGCTGGTGCATCAGAGCCTTGCCGCGATCCCCATGTTTCTCCTGATGGGCAGTTTCGCCTCCGCGGCAGGACTGTCGGGCGATCTCTATCGCCTGTTCCACGGCTTCGTCGGCCACTATCGGGGCGGCCTCGCCATGGCGACCGTCGCCGGGTGCGGCGGCTTCGGCGCGGTCTGCGGCTCCTCCATTGCCACCGCGTCCACTTTCATGCGGGTCGCCCTCCCCGAAATGCTCGACCGGAAGTACAAGCCGTCTCTCGCCATCGGCTGCATCGCCGCGGGCGGCACCCTCGGCATCCTCATCCCGCCGTCCAACCTGATGCTGCTCTACGGCGTCCTGACCGAGCAATTCGTCATCGCCCTGTTCACCGCCGCGATTATTCCCGGACTCATCTCGATTGCCATCTACTTCATCGCCATCGCCATCCTGGTCCGCGTCCGGCCCGACATGGCGCCGTCCGGCGCGCGTCTCGCCTGGGCGCAGCGGTTGCCGGTGATCACCGGCGCGTGGGGCGTGCTCGTCTTGGCCTTCGTCGTTTCGGGCGGCATTTACGGCGGCGTGTTTACGGTCCTCGAAGCGGCGGCGGTCGGCTGCATCTTCGCCATTCTGTTTACCTGGTATCGAGGCCAGCTCAACTGGCCGACGGTCCGCCGGGTCCTCGGCCAGACGGCGGCAACCACCGGGTTCATCTACATCATCATTTTCGGCGCCAACATCTTCTCGGCGTTCATCACCATCACCCAGCTGCCCGAAACCCTCGCCGGCGGTATCCGGGACGCCGGGCTTTCTCCGGCCATGGTGCTGTTCCTGCTGTTGGTGATGTACATCATCCTGGGCGCCATCTTCGATACGGTCGCCGCGATGATCATTACCTTGCCGGTCGTCTTCCCCCTGATGATCGATCTCGGCTACAATCCGATCTGGTGGGGCGTCATCAACATCATGGTCATCGAGATCGGTCAGACGACGCCGCCCATCGGCATCATTCCGTTCGTGCTGCACGGGATGAGACCGGATATTCC
>CAZUGT010000014.1:0-1797 GCA_964620095.1 uncultured Rhodospirillaceae bacterium
GAGGGCAAAACAACGGCGCCCAGGGTAGGACGGCCTCACCTCCGCGCCGGTGGCGGGGCGCACCTGTCCGGCCACCGGCGCCGCATCGTAACACCGATCAATACACACAAGGGTTAGGGTGAGGGGGTCATAAGAAATGAGGGTGAGGGGGTCATAAGAAATGAGAGTGAAGGGATAACCATGCCGTCACCCGAACACATCGCCGAAAATCTCCTCCTGGTAAAGGGCCATATGGCCGCGGCGGCCGATGCGGCCGGGCGCCCGCCCGAAGACGTCCGCCTCGTCGCGGTCTCCAAGGCGCACCCGGCCGAGGCCGCCCGGGCCGCGCTCGCCGCCGGCCACCGCCTGTTCGGCGAAAACCGGGTGCAGGAGGGCGAGGCCAAATGGCCGGCCTTGAAGGAGGCGTTTCCCGACGCCCGGCTGCACCTCATCGGCCCCCTGCAGCGCAACAAGGCGCGCGCCGCGCTCCAACTGTTCGACGTGATCGAGACCGTCGACCGGCCGAGGCTGGCTACGCACCTCGCGCGCCTGATGGACGAAACCGGGCGCCGGCCCGGCTGCCTGATCCAGGTGAACACCGGGGCCGAGCCGCGGAAGGCGGGCATTCTCCCAGGGGACGCGGACGCCTTCATCGCCGAGTGCCGGGACCGGATCGGCCTGCCGGTGAGGGGCCTGATGTGCATTCCGCCGCTGGACGAGGAGGCCGCGCTGCATTTCGCCCTGCTGGCGGAGATCGCCGAGCGCAACGGGCTCCGCGAACTGAGCATGGGGATGAGCGCCGACTACGAGACCGCCATCCGGTTCGGCGCGACCCTGGTGCGGGTGGGAACGGCGGTCTTCGGGCCCCGGGACGGCGGTTAGCCCTCTCCCAATCGTGTTCCCTCTCCCCCTTCTTCAGGGGGAGAGGGTCAGGGTGAGGGGGTCGCAGAAAAAGGGTGAGGGGGTCATGAGAAGTGAAGGTGATATGAAAATTCCCCCTCACCCAGCTACGGCTAGGCCGGGCTGCCGTCCGGCAAGCCTCCGCAACCCTCTCCCTCCAGGGGAGAGGGAAAGATTTCGGGTTAGGGTGAGGGGGTAGTCTCCCCCTAGCCGGGCTCGACGATCAGCCGGCTCTCCGGCCCCAGTTCCCTGAGGAGCCGCAGGAGATCCGGCTTCTCGAGCGCGACGCAGCCTTCGGTCGGACCGCCGCCGGGCGCCGCCACGTGGACGAAGATCGCGCTCCCCGCTCCGGCGATCACCGGGTCGTCGTTGTACCCGGCGACGATCAGCACGTCGTAGAGGCCGTCGTCGCGCCACAGGCGCTCGCACGACGCGGCATGTCGCGCGTCCACGCGCGCGGAGCGCACGATGGGCAGCCTCACCGGCCGATTGTAGTCGGGGCTCGCCGGGTCGTCGCACCAGCCGTCATCGGGCCTGATTTCGAAGACCGGCAGGCCGGTCGGCGGCCTGGGCAGCCGGTCGGGCCGGTACCACACCGCCCGCAGGGGGAATTCGCCGGCCGGCGTGGCGCCGTCGCCTTCCCGCTTGGCGGGACTGATCCCCGAGCGTCCGATGACGCCCGGATACCGGGTCCCGCCGAACCGGACAATCCCGTCCGGCCCGACGATCAGATCCATCCTCGATGCCTCCACCCATTTTTTTGACCCCCCTCACCCTAACCCTTGTGTGTATTGATCGGTGTTACGATGCGGCGCCGGTGGCCGGACAGGTGCGCCCCGCCACCGGCGCGGAGGTGAGGCCGTCCTACCCTGGGCGCCGTTGTTTTGCCCTCGGACGCCGTGGGAGAGCGAGGTCCCC
>CAZUGT010000015.1:0-7916 GCA_964620095.1 uncultured Rhodospirillaceae bacterium
ATCACCGCCGAGAGGGCGCCCACGCTCTGCCGGATAAACCCGAGCAGCGACGATGCCGCGCCGGCCATTTCCCGGAACGGGGTCATGGCGCCGGCGGCCGCCTGCGGATTTGCCGCCGAATCGGCGAACTTAAAAAGCGCATACAGCACGATGATGACAATCGGCGTGGCGCTGTCCAGCAGAGCCGCGGCCAGGAGCACGAGCCCCGAGGAGCAGGTCACGATGGTTCCGGTCAGAATCAACCGGTCGATGCCGAGCCGCGTTACCATGCGCCCGCCCGCCAATGAGCCCAGCATGCCCGCCGTCATGATCGCGGCGAAGCCGATGGCGAAGTAGCGCGTGCTCTCACCGTAGGTGTTGATGAAGACATCGGCGGAGGTGGCGAAGAACGAATAGAGCGAACTGGCCGCCAGACTGTGACACAGCATGTAGGCGAGAAACGTCCGGTTGGAGAGGATTTCGCCGAAATTGACCGCCATCTTGACCGGACGGATGGCGTCGTAATCCGGGGTCGGCAGGGTCTCCTTATAGCCAAACCACACCGCCAGAAAAATGGCGCCGGACACGACGGCCATGTAGACGAAAACGGCCTCCCAGCCGAACAGAGTGAGCAGTTCGCTGCCGATCAACGGCCCGACGATCGGCATCGCGCTGACAACGGCGTACATGTAACCCATGAGCTTGCCGGCCTGCTCGCGCTCGAAGAGGTCGCGGATGATCGCCGTGGCGATCACCCGGCCCGACGCGGAGGCGACGCCGTGCAGGGTTCTGAGCAGCGCGAGCGCCGTGATCGTCGTTGCGAAGGCGGACGCAATGGACGCTGCGATATAGATGACGAGGCCGAGTATCAGCATGGGCCGCCGGCCGAAGCGGTCGGCCAGCGGGCCGAAGACGGCCTGGCCGATGGCGGTACCGAGCGTGTAGAAACCCAAGATAATGCCGACCGTGCCGGGATCGACGGCGAGGTCCTTGGCGATCTCCGGCATGGCGGGAATGAACGCGTCGATGGCCAGCGGGTTGAGCGCGCCGACGCTGCCGATCAGCAGCACGAAAAGGAAGTATTTGAAGCCGGTCATGTCCGGGACCGTTTGCGCAAGTTGGGGACGATACCGAGGAAGAATACCACGCAGCAAAGCGTGCCCGCCGCGGCGAGCGCGACGCCGACCGGGACGGCGTCCGTATTCGGGAATGTGTTCAGGGTGATGCTGACGGCGGACGCGAACACGGCATTGGCAAATCCCATAATCGACGAGGCGAGGCCCGCCGTCGCCGGGAACGGCTGCAGGCCGGCCGCCTGCGCTTGCGGAAGGATCAGCGCCATACCCACGATATAAACCGCCATTGAACCGACCACGGCGGGAACCGTGTCGATCCCGCTGAGGGCAAATCCCGCCATCATGGCGCCGCCAATAAGGCAGACAACCACGCCGAGACCGATCAAGGGGGCAAGCCCGAACCGGGTCACCACTCGGCCGCATGTGAACGTGGCGGTCGCAAAGGAAGCGCTGAGCACTGAAAAGAGAAGGCCGAAGTTACCCTCGCTGACCCCGAAGGATCCGATCAGGATCGTCGGCGATGTGGAGAGATAGGCGACGAACCCGGAGAGAGAGAGGCTGGTGATCGCGGTCTGGTAAATGAATGTCCGGTTGCGGCAGATCTTGACCGTGTTGGTCCACAGCGAGGCGGGATCGAGGGCGTGGGGGTCTCGCTGGGAGATGGTCTCGCGGAACCCGAAGACAAAGATCAAAATGACCAGCAGGCCGAACCCGGCCATGACCATGAAAGAGACCGGCCAGGGTACGAACTGGGCGAGATGCCCGCCGACGGTCGGAAAAATGATGGCGCCGATGGCGCTCACGCCCATGATGCCGGACATGGTGCGCGCCAGCTGCTCCCGCTCGTAGAGATCGCGGGCGACCGAATTGGCCAGCACCCGTCCGCCCGAAGTCGCGATCCCTTGAATAAACCGCCAAAGGATCAGGACTTCGACCGAGCCGGCGTTGGCGGCCGCGAATGCGGAGATGATGTAAAGGCCCAGGATGCCGATGATGACCGGTTTGCGGCCAAAACGGTCCGACAGCGCGCCGTGAAACAGCAGGCCCGCGGCGCTCCCCAGCATGAACGCCGGTACCGATTGGGCCACCGTGTTCGGATCGCTATGCAGGCCGTCGGCGATCTTCGGAATAAACGCCACGAACATGTCAACGCCGACCGGGCCCAGCATACTGAGGATGCCGAGAATGGCCGTCATGACGAGAACGCTACGGGCCGGGGACGCCATGGTCTATCCGGATTCCGCGGCCGTTTGGGGTGCCGCGCCCGCGTGCGGGCGGATAAGCGCTAGATAGAGCGCCAGCGACGCGATGCCGACCGCCGCGACCATGACGACCATTGGCCACTGTGTGCCGTCGGCGAACACCGACAACAGAAATGACGCGCCGGCGATCGCCAATCCCTGGATGACCCCGAAGACGGAGGAGGCGGTGCCCGCCGTGTGGCTGAAGGGCGTGAGGGCGGCGGCGATGGTTTGCGGCGATCCCAGTGCAAACGCGAACAGAAAGAAGAACATGGGGATGGTGATCCACACGGCCGAGACCGCACCGGCCACGGAGAGGCAGAGGAGGGTGGCGCCGGAGGCCGCCGCCATGATCGCCGCGGCGAGCAGCACCCTGTGAATGCCGGCGCCGACAACGATCCGGCTGGAAACCAGGCTCCCGGCAACCGAGCCGGAAAACACGATCCCAACAGCCACGCCGTAAGCTCCCGGGCTCTCACCGAGGTAAGTGATGTAGACCGGCGCCGACGCGGAGACGAAGGAAATCAGGCCCATGGAAAACATGCAGTTGACGGCGAGGTTGGCCCGGAATACCGGATTTCGGAGGATCTGCCCATAGTCGCCGAGAAGCTTTCCGATCCCCCGGTAGTCACCGTCCCCGGGCGGTGCGGTTTCCGGCAGTTTCATGATGACCAGGAGCAAAACGATCAGGGCGAGTGCCGACAACAGATAGAAATCCGCCCGCCAGCCGTACAGTTCCAAAAGCTGACTGCCGACGATGGGCGAGAGAACCGAGGACGTGCCGAGTGCCAGATAGACGAAACTCAGGAGCCGGGCGGCCTGCTCGGCGGCGAACATGTCCCGGATGATCGTCCGGGACATCACGATGAAGGCGGCGGTGGCCAGGCCCTGGATGAACCGCACCCACAGGAACCAATCGAAGCCGGGGACGAGCGTGATTACCGCGGTGGAAATGACGTAGACCAAAAGGCCGCCCATCAGCAGCCGCCTGCGTCCGAATCTGTCGGAATAAGGGCCGACGAAGAACTGGCCGATCGCCAGCGCCAGCGACATCAGTCCGACCGACAGCTCGATGTCGCCCTCGCCGGCGCGCAATTCCTCGACGATGGCCGGCATCGCCGGCAGCACCAGCTCGAATGCCATGGGGCCCAGCACGGCGGCGCCGCAGATGGCGACCATGATGAAGACCAGATCGCGTCCTCCAGGTTGTTCCCCCGGTTGCCCCCCTGGCGAATCCGACATCACAGCCGTCCCGTGGTCGGGATGTGGCCGAGTTGATTCACGTAGTCATGGGGCAATCCCCAATGCCGGGCGCCGCGCAGCATATGGGCGAGGTAGGTGAGGCTCGGCGGCAGCACCATCCGGGTAGGGGCGGCGAGGTAGATTTCCGCGGCCATGGGCCGGGTTTCGTCGCCCTCCGCGTCGACCAGCCGGGTATCGCGGGTATAGCGGTTGCCCCGGACGACATGGGGCCGGTAACCCTCCGCGGCATCCAGCCGCTGAATGTCCCGGGTCTTTCCCAGGCGGTAGAGCACGCCCCAGACCTCGGCGCCGTCGTCGGCGACCACGCCCGCCACCCCGCAGCGCCGCCGGGGCGACCGGCGGGTGAATGCCAGCCTGTGATCGGCGAGCCGGGCGATGTTGACGAACCGGGAGGACGGACAGCGCCGGCGCATTTGATGCGGGTCCATGTTCGACCCGTAGGCGAAGTAGAGCATGGGGGATGATACCGGCTGGGCGCGGAATCGAAAGGCCGGAGAGAAGCCGCCGGTGCGACCTGTCCATGCAAAAGGGCCGCCCCTTCGGGCGGCCCTTCGCGGTTGACGATGAGGTTCGTCCTAAGCGGAGTAGTACATGGCGAACTCGACCGGATGAGGCGTGTGCTCCATGGCGTGGACTTCTTCGGTCCGGAGATCGATGTAACCGTCGATCTGGTCGTCGGAAAACACATCGCCGGCCTTGAGGAAGTCGCGGTCGGCGTCGAGGTTCTCGAGCGCTTCGCGCAGCGAACCGCAGACCGTCGGCACGCCTTCGAGTTCCTCGGGCGGCAGGTCGTAGAGGTCCTTGTCCATGGCGTCGCCCGGATCCATCTTGTTCTGGATGCCGTCCAGGCCGGCCATCAGCATCGCCGCGAAAGCGAGATAAGCGTTGGCCTGCGCATCGGGAAAGCGGACTTCCACCCGCTTGCCGCCGGGGCTGGTGGAGAACGGAATCCGGCAGGAGGCCGAACGGTTGCGGGCCGAGTAGGCCAGCAGCACCGGCGCCTCGAAACCCGGGATCAGCCGTTTGTAGCTGTTGGTGGTCGGGTTCGAGAACGCGTTGATCGCCTTGGCGTGCTTGATGATGCCGCCGATGTAGTGCAGCGCGGCCTCCGAGAGATCGGCATAGCCTGACCCGGCGAAGATCGGCTTGCCGTCATTCCACACGGACTGGTGGACGTGCATGCCCGACCCGTTATCGTCGATGACCGGCTTCGGCATAAAGGTCGCGGTCTTGCCGTAGACGTGGCTGACCATGTGCACGACATATTTGTACATCTGCAGGTTGTCGGCGCAGCGCACCAGGGTATCGAACTTGATGCCGAGCTCGTTCTGCGACGGCGCCACCTCGTGGTGATGCTTCTCCATGGTCACGCCCATGTCCTGCAGGGTGGTCACCATCTCGGAACGCAGGTCCGACATGCTGTCCACCGGCGGGACGGGGAAGTAGCCGCCCTTGACCGGGGGGCGGTGGCCGATATTGCCGTCGGCGAATTCGGTGCCCGTGTTGTAGGGACCTTCCTCATGGTCGATGGCATAGAAGGTTCTGTTCATCGAGACGTCGAAACGAACGTCGTCAAAGACGAAGAACTCCGGCTCCGGACCGAAATAGGCGGTATCGCCGACGCCGGTGCTGCCGAGATACGCCTCGGCGCGCTTGGCGACCGAGCGGGGATCGCGCGAATAGGGCTGGCCGGTGAGCGGATCATGAACGTCGCAGAACATGATCAGCGTCGGCTGCGCGGCGAACGGGTCCATCACCGCGGTGCCCGGATCGGGAATCAGCGCCATGTCGGATTCATTGATCGCCTTCCAGCCGGCGATGGATGAGCCGTCGAAGAAGATGCCGTCGGTGTAGGCGCCGTCGTCGATGGTCTCGGGAAGCTGGGTCAGATGCTGCCACTTGCCTCGCGGGTCGGTGAAGCGAAGATCGATGTGTCTGACATCATGGTCTTTGACGACCTTCGCCACGTCGTCCGGTGTTTTGCAGTTGAGGCTCATTTCTTAGTTCCTTTCGTTAAATCGT
Organism: uncultured Rhodospirillaceae bacterium; assembly: GCA_964620095.1. Taxonomy (GTDB): domain Bacteria; phylum Pseudomonadota; class Alphaproteobacteria; order Rhodospirillales; family UBA2165; genus JAJDXO01. The sequence goes on from CAZUGT010000015.1 coordinate 5,582, forward strand.
CCAGTACTGGGTATTCGGTCAATGATCCGGGAGGGACCGAGAGCTAAATGGCTTCCGCACCACGCTCGCCGGTCCGGATTCGAATGGCTTCGTCGATGGAAGAGATGAAGATCTTGCCGTCACCGATCCGGCCCGTGTACGCGGCCTTCTGTATGGCTTCGACGGCGGTTTCCAACTGGCCGTCATCGACCACCAGTTCGATTTTCACCTTGGGCAGGAAATCAACCACGTATTCCGCCCCCCGATAGAGTTCCGTATGGCCTTTTTGCCGGCCGAAGCCCTTGGCCTCGACCACGGTGATTCCCTGCAAGCCGACGTCCTGGAGCGCCTCCTTGATCTCATCGAGCTTGAAGGGTTTGATTATGGCTTCGATTTTTTTCATCCAGGCATGCCTTCAGGTTTGTCCTCCGCGCGATCGAGCCCCCACGCCGTGGCGGGCCTCCCGCGGCGGTGCTCACTTAGCACTTGGTGTGCCAACCGGTCGGCCGGTAAGGGTATCGCCTTAACATATTAGAAATAATGAATAAAATGACGTTCGCCGGATGAGAAAATCGGACGGTGTCCGGAGAATTGACTAATAATGAGGCAACTGCTCAGAAAGGTGGCGGAAGGATGGGCCGCCGCATCAAGGCGCTGACCTGCCGGAACGGGTGTGTTAGAGGTGGTGAAGCTGTACTGAAGGGAAGAAATTGAAACCGACAAATTCCACGCTTGGCGCCTACGGGACGACCATCTTCACAATCATGTCGGCGCTGGCCGTCGAGCATGAGGCGATCAATTTGGGCCAGGGGTTTCCGGATACGGATGGCCCGGAAGACATTTTGCGCGCGGCGGCGGATGCGTCGGTCAACGGGCCGAACCAGTACCCGCCGATGATGGGAATCCCCGAGCTTCGCCAAGCCGTCGCCGCCCACAACAAGCGGTTCTACGGCCTCCATATGGACTGGCGGACCGAGACCATGGTCACCTCCGGCGCCACCGAGGCGCTGGCGGCCTCTCTGTTCGGCCTGATCGAACCGGGCGACGAGGCGGTGCTCATCGAGCCGCTGTATGACAGCTATCTGCCGATCCTGCAGCGGGCCGGGGGCGTCGCCAGGCTCGTCCGCATCGAGCCGCCGGACTGGGAACTGCCGCGAGACGCCCTGGAGGCGGCGTTTTCCGACAAGACCAAGCTCATCATGATCAATTCGCCCATGAACCCGTCTTCCAAGGTGTTCAGCCGGGACGAACTGTCATTCATCGCCGGGCTGCTGGAAAAACACGATGCCTATGCGATTTGCGACGAGGTCTACGAGCACCTGATATTCGATGGCCTGCCCCATGTGCCGCTGATGACCTTGCCGGGAATGCGGGAGCGCTGCCTGCGCATCGGGTCGGCGGGGAAGACATTTTCCATCACCGGCTGGAAGGTCGGCTACGTCTCGGGCCCGCCGGACCTCATCGATGCGGCCGCCAAGGCGCACCAGTTCCTTACCTTCACCACGCCGCCCAATCTCCAACAGGCCGTGGCGCAGGGCCTCAACAAGGACACCGACTATTTCACCGGCCTCGGCGCGGAGATGGAGGGCAAACGGGACCGGCTGGCCGAGGGGCTGAAACGGGTCGGTTTCGACGTCATGGACGCCCAGGGCACCTATTTCATCACCACCGACTTCCGGCCGCTGGGGTTCAATGGCGATGACGTGGCGTTCTGCAAACACATCACCACCGAGGCCAAGGTCGCCGCGGTGCCGGTCAGCGCCTTCTATCAGGAGGCGGACGTGGACCATTTCGCCCGGTTCTGCTTCTGCAAACAGGACGCGATCCTGGACGAAGCCCTCGCGCGATTGGCGGCCCATTTCGGCGCCTGAATTTACCCGAACTGGTGATTTAAAAAATTGATTTATCCTTCTGATAAATATTAAAAATTGGATGGAATACGTTACCGGGTACGCCACCCGGCCTGCGCGAACAATCGGTGCACATCGACCTGCGCTAAAATCTACTAGTAGAATATTTGTGATGCGACCGCGCCGGGATCGGTCCACATGCGGTGCTGCTCAACATCGGCGCCTGATTGGAATATGGCCGGAAAAATACGAATCTTCGGAGGGCCGTTTCAGGCCGTGTTTCGGCTCCGGTCGAGACCGTTCACTCGGGCTCCGGCGGCGCATTTGGGAACGGTCGAAGCCGGGTGCCCGCGTGCGCTGCGGGCCCCCTGAAGTGCGCTTGACGGGTCACCACCAGAGGTCTACACAGTCGCCACCACGGCGAATGTAGCTCAACTGGTTAGAGCACCGGCTTGTGGTGCCGGGGGTTGTGGGTTCGAGTCCCATCATTCGCCCCATTCGCTTAC
>CAZUGT010000016.1:0-2623 GCA_964620095.1 uncultured Rhodospirillaceae bacterium
GGGGTCGGCGAGCACTTCCTTGAGGGACGCCGCGGCTCGGGCCTCGTCATCGCCGGAGAAATCCTTCAAATCCACGTCGAACGTGTCGGCCAGACGGAGCAGCAATTGGGCGCTCAACGGCCGCTGGTTGCGCTCCACCAGATTGAGGTAGCTGGTGGAAATGCCGAGATCGTCGGCCATCTGCGCCTGGGTGGCCCCCAGATCCCGCCGAAGGCGGCGGATTCGGGTGCCGGCAAAGATCTTCTTGTCGCTCAGGACTGCCATGGCGAAACGTCACACTATTTACAAAATTTACTAAATGACAAAAGTATACGGAAAAATAGAAAACATATTTACTTTATTAAATTCAATATCTTATAGACTAATCTGGCGTATGTGTAAAGTATGTCTGAATTATCAGTCTGGAAATTTCGGAGGTTAGCATGAACCCGCCCGGCAAGTCATTCGAAGAGTTCATCCGGAGCGCGCCGGAAGGCCGCTATCACGGTATCGAACGGACCTATGGCGCGGCGGATGTCGCCCGCCTCCGAGGTTCGGTACAAATCCGGCATACCCTCGCCGAAAGGGGCGCCAACCGCTTGTGGGATCTGCTCCACGAGCGGGATTACGTAAATTCCCTCGGCGCCATGTCCGGCAACCAGGCCATGCAGCAGGTCCGCGCCGGTCTGGAAGCGATCTATCTTTCCGGCTGGCAAGTGGCGGCGGACGCCAACATCGCGGGCGCCATGTATCCGGACCAGAGCCTCTACCCGGCCAACTCCGGACCGGAACTGGTCAGGAAGATCAACCGCACCCTTCAGCGCGCGGATCAGATCGAGCATTCCGAGGGCGGCGCCGGACGTGACTGGTTTGCCCCCATCGTCGCCGACGCCGAGGCCGGCTTCGGCGGACCCTTGAACGTTTTCGAGATCACCAAGGCCTACATCGAGGCCGGCGCCGCGGGCATCCACTTCGAGGACCAACTGGCGTCCGAGAAAAAGTGCGGCCACCTGGGCGGCAAGGTACTGATCCCGACCGCACAGCACATCCGTCACCTGAACGCCGCGCGGCTCGCCGCCGATGTGATGGGCACCCCGACGCTGATCGTCTGCCGCACCGATGCGGAAAGTGCCAGGCTGCTCACCTCCGACATCGACGAGCGGGACCGTCCGTTCATCGAAGGCGGCCGGACGCCGGAAGGCTTCTTCCGGGTGCGCGGCGGGGTCGAGGCATGCATCGCCCGGTGCCTCAACTACGCGCCATACTCGGACCTCATGTGGTGGGAGACCTCGAAGCCGAACCTGGAGCAGGCGCGAATCTTCGCCGAGGCCATCCACAAGGAATATCCGGGCAAGATGCTGGCCTACAACTGCTCACCCAGCTTCAACTGGCGGGCCAACCTCGACGATGCCGACATCGCCAGGTTTCAGCGCGAATTGGGCGCCATGGGCTACAAGTTCCAGTTCGTAACCCTCGCCGGTTTCCATCAGCTCAACCACGGCATGTTCGAGCTGGCCGGCGCCTATCGCGAGCGCGGCATGGCGGCGTACTCGGAGCTGCAGGAAGCCGAATTCGCCTCCGAGGCGATGGGCTACACCGCCACCCGTCACCAGAGGGAAGTCGGCACCGGCTACTTCGATGCGGTCGCCGCCGCCCTCTCCGGCGGCCGGTCGTCGACCACGGCCATGGCCGAGAGTACCGAAACCGACCAGTTCACCCCGGCCCGAGCCGCGGAATAGGCGGCAGCGAAACGCCACGCTTCATCGCTAGGGCCAAAAGACGGCGCCGGTCCCCCTGCCCGAGGGACCGGCGCTTTTTTTGTCGGGCGCCGCCCTCTAAAGTGACATGCGGACAATCGAGAGAGACCCATGAAACTGCCGGTCATGTTGACGGTGAGAGAGGCCCTGGGCTTCGTCTGGGAGAACCGGATGTGGGCGATCAACCTCGCCCTGCCGGCGATCGTCATCATCGGTATTCTGACCGCCGTCGCCGGCGGCGCCGGCCCGGCGCCGGCCCCGGGGCAGCCGGTGCAGATTCAGTTCGTCCAGGTGGCGCTCCTGGTGTTCAACGTCTGGTTCACCATCGTCTATTCGGTGGCCTGGCACCGGGCGTACCTCGCCGAGGAGCGGAACGCCACGGTGCTGGAGTGCTATATCTGGCGGATGCGGACGACCAGGTTCGTCATCCAGTATCTGAAGCTGTTCATCATCTTCGGCGTCATCGGTTCCTTTTTCGCGCTCATCTTCCTCGGCGTGTCCGGCTCGCCCATCGGCGCCGGCGCCACGTTCGGGGCCGGCGCCGTTGTGTTCCTGTGGCTGATCGGCCGCCTGATTTTGATATTGCCCGCTACCTGCGTCGACCATGATCTGAGCCTCCGCGACGTGCTGGTGCTCAGCCAGGGCAACGGCTGGCAGGTCGTCGGCGCGATGATCGTCGTCGGCATCATTACCGCGATTTTGGGTGTCGTCCCGATGATGATCGCGGTCGGCATCGTGGCCGCGGCCGGCGCCGGCGAAACCCTGTCGGGGTCCCTGGCTATTTCCCTGGTCGCCCAGTTCATCGGCTTCGTCGGCATCGCGCTGGGCGTCTCGGTTCTGTCCGTCGCCTACGGGAAGCTGTCCGCCGCGCAATCCATCGGCCAGTA
>CAZUGT010000017.1:0-13554 GCA_964620095.1 uncultured Rhodospirillaceae bacterium
GTCTTCGCCGGTGGACTGGTGCAGCGCCAGCGCGGCGCGGGCCATGTGCGCGTAGTCGTCGAGCACGTCTTCGGGCTTGGCGGTCCCGCCCCGCCACGAATGGCGGAGCCTGCCGCCGTGGTCCATCTCGGCGACGACGAATTGGAACGCCCGCTCCGCGGCTTCGATCCAATCGGGCTCCTCGAACACGTCGCCGGCGACGGCAAGGCCGGTGATCATGAGGCCGTTCCAGTCGGCGAGCACCTTGTCGTCGAGGCCCGGACGCTCGCGGGTCTCCCGGGCGGCCCACAGGGTCTGGCGCATGGCCCGCAGGCGCGCCTCGGTTTCGGGCTCGGGCAGCGCCTGGTCGTGCAGCCGGTTGAGGATGGTCGCGCCTTCCCAGTTGCCGCCGGGGGCGACGTCGTAGGCCCGCTTGAACTCGTCCGCGTCTTCGCCGAGCAGGGCGTCGATTTCTTCGGCGCGCCAGATGTAGAACGTCCCCTCGCCCCCTTCGCTGTCGGCATCGAGGGTGCCGGCGAAGGCGCCGCAATCGAGCAGCATCTCGCGCATCAGCCAGTCGACCGTCTCCCGGGCGCGGACGCGGTACAACTCCGAGCCCGTGTCCGCCCAGGCGTAGGCCAGCAGCTCCAGGAGCTGGCCGTTGTCGTAGAGCATCTTCTCGAAGTGGGGGACCAGCCACCCCTCGTCCGTCGAGTAGCGGGCGAAGCCGCCGCCCAGATGGTCGTAGATGCCGCCCTGGCACATGTTGTCCAGGGTCACGGTCACGGCCTGTTTGAACTCGTCCCGGCCGGTGCGGCGCCAGGCCCGCCACAGCATGTTGAAGAAGGCCGGCTGGGGAAATTTCGGCGCCCCCCGCGTGCCGCCCGACAGGGGATCGACGATCCGCACCGCGGCCTCGGCGATGCCGTCGATCTGCTCGGCGGACTGGATGCCGGCCCAGTTCGCCTCGTCCGGCCTGGAGAAATTCTCCAGGGCCGCGCCCAGCGCGTCCACGTTCCTGTCGATCTTTTCCGGATCGTCGCGGTAGGTCTTGGCGATCGCCTGGAGAACCTCGGGAAAGCCGGGCCGGCCCCAGCGCGCCGACGGCGGGAAATAGGTGCCGCCCCAGAACGGCCGCGCGTCCGGGGTCAGGAACATGGTCAGCGGCCAGCCGCCCTGCTCGCCCATCATGGCGAGCGCCGTCTGGTAGATGCCGTCGAGGTCGGGGCGCTCCTCCCGGTCGACCTTGATGTTGACGAACAGTTCGTTCATCAGCCGGGCGATGTCATCCGATTCGAAGCTCTCGTGGGCCATCACGTGACACCAGTGGCAGGCGGCGTAGCCCACCGACAGGAGGATGGGCTTGTTCTCCGCCCTGGCGCGGTCGAGGGCGCCGCGGTTCCAGGCGTGCCAGTGGACCGGATTGTCCTTGTGCTGCAGCAGGTAGGGACTGGCTTCGTTGGCGAGAAGGTTTGCCGGCATGTCCTGTTCCTGGGGTCTGTTCCCGGGGACCGTAGCCCGCCGCCGCGGCAATAAAAACCGCAATTTGAGGAGGAGTTTCGTGGATGCCCGTGTCAAAGCTAGTCCTCCGGCCGGCGAAGCCGGTCCGGTGGGCACGGGCATGACGTATGATGCTGAATCAAAGAAGCTCGTCATCACCGGGCTTGACCCGGTGATCCACGAACTTTTGCCCCCTCGCTCATAATCTTATGACCCCCTCACCCTGACCCTCTCCCCCAAGGGGGAGAGGGGACTCGATGCAAACCCTCGCCCCCCGAAGGGGGGAGAGGGATGCGGAGGCTTTGCGAAGCGGTAGCTGAGCTTAGCCGAAGCTGGGTGAGGGGGAGCCTTGGCTCGTGGATACCCCGGACTTGCGCCGGGGTATGACGAGCTTCTTTGAATCAACACCATCCGTCATGCCCCGCCTCCGTGCGGGGCATCCAGGAAATTCACCCCCTCGCGCCCTTCCGAGGGGGAGGGGATAGACCGCAAGTCGTCATGCCCGTGCTCGACACGGGCATCCACGTTGCTCTCGATTGAAGCATGTGTCATTTCGTGATACATGTCCCGGCGATGATCCAAAGCACCAAGGGCAAGCTCATTCACGACATCCTGGCCAACAAGGCCGGCAAGGGCTTCCCCGCCGGTGTCATGAAGGCCGCCCGCCGCAAACTGACCATGCTCGACGCCGCGAGCGAACTCGAGGATTTGCGCGCGCCGCCCGGCAACAGGCTCGAGGCGCTGCGCGGCGGCCGGAGCGGGCAGCACTCGATCCGGGTGAACAGCCAATGGCGCTTCTGTTTCGTCTGGACCGAGAGCGGGCCCGCCGACGTCGAGTTTACGGACTATCACTGAAAGGAAATGCCATGGGACCGATGACCGACCCCTGCCACCCCGGCGAAATCCTCGCGCATGAGTTTCTCGAGCCGCTCGGGGTTTCGGCGATCAGCCTGGCGAAGGCGATCGGCGTGCCGCGAACGCGCATCGAACGGCTGGTCAAGGAACAGACCGGCGTGACCCCGGACACGGCCCTGCGCCTGGCCAAGGCCCTTGGGACGACGCCCGAGTTCTGGATCAACATGCAGGCCAGCTTCGACATGGCCGCGGCGCGCCGGCGTGTCGACGTGTCGGGCATAAAGCCGCTCGTCGCGGCCTGAGAGGCCCCTCGCGCCGCCGCATCGCGCTCCCTCTCCCCGCAAAGCGTGGATGCCCGTGTCGAGCACGGGCATGACGTTCGTCATTTGGCGCCGTACGGCCGAATACACCTTCTCCGTGATCTCCGTGCGCTCTGTGGTAAATTTACCCCCTCGCCCCTTTCGAGGGGGAGAGGGTGAGGGGAAATTTTCCTATCCCCCCCACCCTCGACGCCCGGCTATCGCCGGCCGTCTCGACCTCCCCCTTCCAGCCTTCGTAGCCGAAGGCTACTTCGGCGGAGTAGGCCCAGGGGGGAGGTAGACCGATCCGCCCATTCCCTCCCCCCTTCGAGGGGGAGGGAATGGGAGGGGGGGTAGAAGATTTCACTACGGGATCACCGAGATCACGGAGATGGGGTGCAGCAAGTAATGAGTGAAATAATTTATAGTATCTGACGAAATAGTAGAAACCATGAACGCCGAAACGACGGATACGATTTTTGCGCCGGCATCGGGGAGCGGCCGGGCCGGGGTAGCCGTGTTTCGCATTTCGGGCCCGAACGCCCTGGGCGTCCTGCAACGATTGACGGGCCGCGGCGAATTCGAGCCCCGCCGGGTCTACCGCGCCGATTTTTCCAATCCCGCCTCGGGCGAGGTCGTCGATGACGGCCTTGCGCTCTATTTTCCGGCCCCGGGCAGCTTTACCGGCGAGGACGTGGCGGAAATTCATGGTCACGGCGGCCGGGCGGTCGCCGCCGGCATGCTGGAGGCCATCATGGCGGCCGGCGGGGCGGTTGGCGGGGCCAACGGCGGAGTGAGGCTGGCCGAGCCGGGAGAGTTCACCCGCCGCGCGTTCATGAACGGCAAGATGGACCTCACCGCCGCCGAGGCCCTCGCCGACCTCGTGGACGCGGAAACCGCGGCCCAGCGCCGCCAGGCGCGCCGCCAGCTGAGCGGCGCCCTCGGCGATTTGTGCCTGGACTGGCGCGCCCGCCTGGTCCGCGCCATCGCCTGGTTCGAGGCGGAGATCGATTTCTCCGACGAGGACCTGCCGGGCGGGCTGCCGGCCCAAGCGTCTACCGAAATCGACACGATTCGGAGCGAAATCGACACGCGGCTGGCGGACCGGCACACCGGCGAGCGAATCCGCGACGGCCTCAGGGTCGCCATCGTCGGGCCGCCCAACGCCGGCAAGTCCACGCTGCTGAACCGCCTCGCGGGCCGGGACGCGGCCATCGTTTCCGCGACCGCGGGCACCACCCGGGACGTGATCGAGGTCCATCTCGACCTCGGAGGCTATGCGGTCATACTCGCCGACACGGCAGGAATCCGGGCCCCCGGGGACGATATCGAGGCCGAGGGAGTGCGCCGCGCGGCGCGGACAGCCGAGGAGGCCGATGTGCGCCTCGTGGTCCTCGACGGCGCGATGTGGCCGGAGGTTCCGCCGGACATCATTGGCGCGGCGGGCCCGGACGATATCCTGGTGCTCAACAAGTGCGACCTGCTTGATTCCGGCCAGATCAAGGGGGACCCGGCCGAGGGGAAGCCGAACCTGTCCCCCCTGCCCGTTTCCGCCCTCCGCGGCGACGGGATGGATTTGGTGGTCGCCGAACTCACCCGGCGGGTCTCCCGCCTGTCGGGGATTGGCGAAGCGCCGGTCGTCACCCGGGCCCGGCACCGCGCCGCCCTCGAAAATTGCGCCGAGGCCCTGGCCCGGTTCGACCCGGAGAACTCCAGCGAGCTCGCCGCCGAGGATCTTCGCCTGGCGGCGCGCGCCCTGGGCCGGGTCATCGGCGAGATCGACGTGGAGGATGTCCTGAACGTCATATTCAAGGATTTCTGCATCGGCAAATGATCCGGACGGGCCCCGCGCGCCCCGCGAATGTTTCACGTGAAACATTTCATTTTTGGCCATATTCGGCCATATTCGGGCAGATTCCATGCTCGGGGTTTGACTCGATTCGGCCCCGGCCCTACAGTCCGCCGCGATGACCGACAGCCCTGCATACGACGTCCTGGTGGTGGGCGGCGGACACGCCGGCTGCGAGGCGGCGGCCGCCGCGGCGCGCATGGGCGCGCGGACGGCGCTCCTCACCCACCGCCTCGACACGGTGGGCGAAATGTCCTGCAACCCGGCCATCGGCGGCCTCGCCAAGGGCCAGCTGGCGCGGGAGGTGGACGCCCTCGACGGGATCATGGGACGGGCCATCGACCGGGCGGGCATTCAGTTCCGGATGCTCAATCGCCGGAAGGGCCCGGCGGTCCGGGGCCCCCGCGCCCAGGCCGACCGGAAGCTCTATCGCCAAGCCGTGCGGAAGCTGCTGTCCGAGCACGAAAACCTCGACCTCGCCGCCGCACCGGTGGAGGATTTGATCCGCGGCGCATCCGGCGAGTTTGGCGGCGAGGTCGAAGGCGTGGTGACGGCGGACGGCCGTCATTGGCGCGCCGGGGCCGTCATCGTCACCACCGGCACCTTTCTGCGCGGGCTGATCCACCGGGGCGAAGACCAGACCCCCGCCGGCCGGGCCGGCGAAAAGCCGTCGGTGGGCCTCGCCGCCGCCCTCGAGCGCCTGGATCTCGCCATGGGCCGGCTGAAGACCGGGACGCCGCCCAGGCTGGACGGACGGACCATCGACTGGTCCGGGCTCGAGGTTCAGCCCGGAGACGATCCGCCGGCGCCGTTTTCCTTTCTCACCGACAGGATCAGGGTGCCCCAGGTGCCGTGCCACATCACCGGCACCACGGAGGCCGGCCACGACATCATTCGCGCGAACCTTCACCGGGCGCCCATCTATTCGGGCCGGATCGAGAGCGCCGGACCCCGCTATTGCCCCTCCATCGAGGACAAGGTGGTGCGTTTCGCGGACCGGTCCGGGCACCGGATTTTCCTCGAACCGGAAGGGCTCGACGACCATACGATCTACCCCAACGGGATCTCGACCTCGCTGCCGGTGGACGTTCAGCTCGCCATGCTGAAGACCATTCCGGGCCTGGAGCGGGCCCGCGTCATCCGCCCCGGATACGCCATCGAGTACGATTTCGTCGATCCCCGGGAGCTCTACCCCAGCCTGGAAACCAAGCGCATCCCCCGGCTGTTCCTGGCCGGTCAGATCAACGGCACGACGGGCTACGAAGAGGCCGCCGGCCAGGGGATCATGGCCGGGATCAACGCGGCCCGCCGGGCGGCCGGCGGCGATCCGGTCATCCTCGACCGCGCCGATGCCTATATCGGGGTGATGATCGACGATCTGGTGACCCGCGGCACCCGGGAGCCCTATCGGATGTTCACCTCCCGGGCCGAGTACCGGCTCAGCCTCAGGGCCGACAATGCGGATCTCCGGCTGACGCCCGTGGGCCTGGACGCCGGATGTATCGGTCCGGACCGCGCCCGGTCCTTCGCCGAAAAGTCGGCCGCCCTCGAAGACGCCATGGATTTCGTCAAGTCCACCACGGCGACGCCCGCCCAACTGGCCCGGGCGGGCATCCACGTCAACCAAGACGGCGTCCGGCGCTCCATCCACGACCTGCTGGGCTACCCGGATGTGGATCTCGCCCGGCTCGCCGGGCTTTGGCCGGCCCTCGGGGAGATTCGCGCGGACGTCGCCGAGCAGCTGGAAATATCCGGTCACTATGCGGGCTACATGGAGCGCCAGGAGGCGGACATCGTCCGCTTCAGGAAGCAGGAATCCCTGCACCTGCCCGCCGATCTGGCCTACGAGGACGTGGCCGGCCTGTCCAACGAAATCCGCGGCAAGCTCGCCGCGGCCAGGCCCGTCACCCTCGGCGCGGCGGCCCGGATTTCGGGGGTTACGCCGGCCGCCCTCACCGCGCTTCTGGCCCACGTCCGGCGCCGGCGCGCCGCCGCGGCCTGAGCCCGCTCCCGCCCCCGTATGCCCGCCCAGGACCCCTACGGCCCAGACTATGGCCCAGGCGAATTCCAGGCCCATACGAATGTTTCACGTGAAACAATCGAGCGTCTGGAGACCTATCTGGACCTCCTGGCAAAATGGCAGGAAAAGGTCAATCTGGTGGGGATTTCCACCATGTCCGACGCCTGGCGGCGGCATTTCCTGGATTCCGCCCAATTGCTGAACCACATCCCCCGCCTGGACGGCCGTATCGTGGACCTGGGGAGCGGCGCGGGCTTTCCCGGATTGGTGCTGGCCGTCATGGGCGCGCCCCATGTCTGCCTCGTCGAAAGCAACGTCCGGAAGTGCGTCTTCCTCCGCGAGGCGGCCCGCGCCACCGGGACCGAAGTGACGGTGGTCAACAGGCGGATCGAGGCGGCGGCGTGGTCACTGAGCGCCGATGTGGTCTGTTCCCGGGCGTGCGCCAACCTGTCCCACCTGATCGGCTGGGCCAGGGACATGCTGACACAAGATGGTGTATGTCTTTTTCATAAGGGACAATATGTTGATCGAGAATTGACCGAATCGCAAAAAAAGTGGACAATGGCCTGCACGTCCCACCCTTCCCTGAGCGATCCGGGCGGGGTGATCCTGGAGATTAGCGGGATTGGCCGGCGCCATGACCATTGAGCCATGACCATTGATATGGGGCCCCATGCGGCCCATGGGACCAAAACGCCTCGTCTCATCGCCATCGCCAACCAGAAAGGCGGCGTGGGGAAGACGACCACGGTCATCAACCTCGCCACCGCGCTGGCCGCCGTCGAGAAGCGGGTCCTGGTGATCGACCTGGACCCCCAGGGCAACGCCAGCACCGGGCTGGGCCTCAGCCAGGGCGAGCGGCGCCGCAACGCCTACCACGTCCTGATCGGCAGCGTGCCCTTGGGCGAGGCGGTCATCGCCACCTCCATCCCGGGGCTGGATATCGTCCCGTCGGGCATGGACCTGTCGGGCGCCGAGATCGAGCTGGCGGGCGAGGACGACCGGCTCCACCGGCTCAAGGCGGCCCTCGAGGGCCAACTGGACGGCTACGACTATGTCCTGATGGACTGCCCGCCGGCTCTCGGCCTGCTGACCGTCAACGCGTTCATCGCCACCCATGCGGTGCTGGTGCCGCTGCAGTGCGAGTTCTTCGCCCTGGAGGGCGTCAGCCACCTGGTGCGCACCATCGAGCGGATCAGGAAGTCCTACAATCCGGACCTGGACATACAAGGTATAGTGTTAACCATGTTCGATGGACGCAACAACTTGTCCGGTGAGGTGGCCAACGACGTCCGCGCCCATTTCGGCGACAAGGTCTACGAGACCGTCATCCCGCGCAACGTGCGGGTTTCGGAGGCCCCCTCCCACGGCAAGCCGGTGCTGCTCTACGACACGGGCTGCGCCGGGTCCCGGGCCTACATCCACCTCGCCGGCGAAGTGCTGCGGCGCGAGCGGAGCCTCGCGGCGTGACGGCCGACGACGGCAGGAGAAGCAATCTCGGCCGCGGCCTCGACGCCCTCTTGGGCGACGATCCCGGCGCGGCGGAGGACGAGTCGGGCGCACGTATTGCGAGAATGATGCCCATCGAAGCCCTCCAGCCGGGACGCCATCAGCCCAGGCGGCATTTCGCCGAGACGGAAATCGAGGAGCTTGCCGCGTCCATCCGTGAGCTCGGCATTCTCCAGCCCCTTCTGGTCCGCAGCCTCGACGGGACGCCGGGCGGCTATGAAATCATCGCCGGCGAGCGCCGCTGGCGGGCGGCCCAGCGGGCCAAGCTCCACGAGGTCCCGGTCATCGAGCGGCAGCTCAGCGATGCGGAAACCCTCGAAATCGCCCTGGTGGAGAACCTCCAGCGGGAAGACCTCTCGCCCCTCGACGAGGCGGAGGGCTACAGGCGCCTGATGGACGAGTTCGGCCATATCCAGGAGGATCTGGCCCGGATCCTCGGCAAGAGCCGGAGCCATGTGGCCAACATGCTGCGGCTGCTGAACCTGCCCCGCGGCGTCAAGTCGCTGCTGGACAACGGAGACATCTCGCCCGGCCACGCCCGCGCGCTGCTCGCCGCCCGGAACCCGGCGGCCGCCGCCAAGGCCGTGGTCCGCCGCGGCCTCAACGTCCGCCAGACGGAACAGCTGATCCAGAAGGAGAACGCGCCCGCCCGGACAGCCACGAGGTCCGCCCCGGGGACCGCTGCCGGGACACCCGAAAAGGACGTGAATACCATCGCCCTCGAACGGGAACTGGCCGCCCTTCTCGGCCTCCGGGTCGAAATCGCGTCCGCCGGCGAACGGGGCGCTCTGACGGTGCATTACGATTCCCTCGAGCAGCTCGACCATGTCCTGGACCGGCTTCGATATGGCCCGGCGGGGCGGCCGGCCATGAGTCCGGCCGAACAACCGGACATGGAAAAAGACATGACCCTCGACGAACGCGAAGCCTTCCTCCTGAGCCAGAAGAATCCGCCGTACACCTGGGAAGAGGTCCTCGCCCATCTCCGGGAAAGAGAGGCGAAGGACGGCGGCGAGGGAGAGACCTAGAGCCGGCGAGCCGAGTCACCGTCTCCGTGGTTCAAGAAGCCGTCATGCCCGTGCTCGACACGGAGTATCCACACTCGAATCCGCTCCGTGATCTCTGTGTGCTCTGTGGTGAAAAAAAATCCCCCTCACCCAGCTACGGCTAAGGCTCGCAAGCTCGCCAAGTCGGTCAATCCCCGGAGGGGAATGACCTTACCTCCGCAACCCTCTCCCTCAAGGGAGAGGGAATAGGGGGGCGAGGGTTGGGGAGTAGTCCCCTCTCCCCCTTCTTGAGGGGGAGAGGGTCAGGGTGAGGGGGTCATAAAAAGAGTGAGCAGGTCAGCGCCCGCGCCGCGCGGTATGGGCGATGCGCAGCATGGCCCGCTCGCACACCGCTTCCGCCGGAAGCCCGGCGGACTTGCAATCCAGCTCGGCCTCCACCGCGAGGTCCATCGCCTCGGCGATCCGGGCCGGGGACCACAGGCCGAGCTGCCCCCGGAACCGGTCGGCGAACAGGAACATGACCGGCGGACGCAGGGATTTCATGGCCTCGGACGGCGGCTTCCCCTGGTCCATTTGCGCACGCGCGAGTTGCAGCCGCTGGAGGTGGCGCTGCACCGCCCTGACGATCGACACCGGGGCGAGGCCGTCGTCCCGGGCGCGGCGGAGCTGCCTCTCCAGACCCTTGAAATCCCCGGACGCCGCCGCATAAACGAGATCGTCCATGGAAAGCCGGGCGCTGTCGCCGAGCGCCGCCGCGGCATCCTCGATCCCGAGTTCGCCCCCCTCGCCGGCGAACAGGGCGAGCTTTTCCAGCTCGCCGCGGGAGGCCAGCCGGTCGCCGCCCAGGCTGTCGGCGATATACTCCCGGACCTCGCGGCCCGCCGTCACCTTCCAGGCCCCGAACACCTCGTCGATCAGCCGGCTTAAGGAAGCATCGTCGTCCGCGTAGCACGCGACGACCGCGGCCGCCCGGGCCGGCTCGAGCGCCTTTCTGAGCGCCGAGCGCGGCGTCAAATTTCCCGCTACAACTATCAGGAGAGCTTCCCAATCGGGCGCTTCGGCCATCTCGGCGACCAGGCGTCCCGCCGGCTCCCCGTCGGCCTCGGCGATCACCACGCGCCGCCCGCCCGTCATGGCGAGCGCCGAAACTTCGTCGGCGAGCCGCCGGGGGTCGGCCTTCAGCTCTTCCTCGCTCAGCCGCGCGACGCGGAAGGGATCGCCGAGGTCCGGGCAAACGGACCTGGCAAGGGTCTCGGCGCGCTCCCGGCCGAGCCCGCGATCGGGCCCGTGGATCAGGGCGATCTTGAAATCGCCGCCGGGATCGCGGAGAAAACCGTCAACCTTGCCCCGGGCGATTTTCACCGGGCCGTCATCCCCTCCCGGAAGCCAGGAGAAACGCCGCCAGCCGGTTGGTGATCTCGTCGGCCAGCTCCCGGACGCCCCGCCGGCGGGCGTCCTCCTCCGCCGTCAGGGTCGCGAAATCGTTGGTGAGGATATCGTAGCTGGTGGTGATCCGGCTGGTTCCCCGGATCAGCGCCTCGCCGTCCGTATTCTTCCGCAGCGTATATGCTGCCGTCATTCGCAGATTCGCCCGGGTCGCGATCTCCGACTTCTTGAGCGCCAGATCCCGCTTGCCGATGCTCAGATTGACCTGCAGGCGATAGGACGGCTTGACCGGCCGGCCGTCGGGGTGGAGGCGCCGGACCAGTTCGTTCCTGAGCTGCTGGCCGACCCGGTCCTCGATCAGCCCCACCTCGATCATCGCGAGACTCGTCCGGACACCGGACGGCGTCGAGCCGCCGTAGATGGGCTGGAAGCCGCAGGCCGCCAAGGACAGCATGAGGAAAAGAAGAACCGCAGCCATCAATCCCGCCTTGGGGCCTGCTTTAAAAGCTGCAATCAATTGGCAAACTCCCTTCCTTGCGGAGTTGTGGGTCACGCTTTCCCCTCACCTTAACCCCCTCACCCAGCTACGGCTAAGCCGGGCTCCGCCCGTCAAGCCTCCGCATCCCTCTCCCCCTTTCAGGGGGCGAGGGAGCACTCGTCCCCTCTCCCCCCGGCGGGGGGAGAGGGTTAGGGTGAGGGGGTCATCGAAGTCCCCCTCGTCCTAAACCACCACATTGACGATCCTGTTGGGCACGTAGATCACCTTCCGAGCCGGTTTCCCGGCAAGCACCGCCGCCACCGGCTCGAGGGCCAATGCCCGCGCCTCCGCGGCTTCCCGGTCCGCATCGTTGGGCAACTCGATGGTCCCCCTCAGTTTTCCGTTCAATTGTACCGCGACCGTGACCGTCTCGTCGACCAGCAAGGCGGCGTCGGGCTCGGGCCATCGTTCGCCCGCCAGCATGGTCCGGTGGCCGAGCGCCGCCCACAACTCCTCGGCGAGGTGCGGGACCATGGGGTTCATCAGCCGGACCACGGTTTCCAGCCCCTCCCGGTAGGCCCAGCCGCCGGCGGGGCCGCCGCCGCCGTCTCCGTCTTCTTCTCCGTCTTCGGGGCCGGCGAAGTCTCCCGCGTAGTCTCCCAGGCCGTTGACCAGTTCCCGGATTCTCGCCAAGGCGCGGTTGAAGCCGAACCGCTCCAGGTCGCGGGTGACCCCGTCGATGGTCTTGTGGGTGGCGCGGCGGAGATCGAGAGCGGCGCCGCTTATGGCATCCGGGGCCGGCGCGCCCGCCTCGCCCAGGTCGACGGCCGGCTCCGTGACCATGCGGTGGACCCTGCCCAGGAAGCGCCAGGCCCCGTCCACCCCGGCGTCGGTCCATTCCAGGTCGCGCTCCGGCGGGCTGTCGGACAGCATGAACCAGCGGGCCGTATCCGCCCCGTAGGCGGCGATGATGGCCTCGGGATCGATGGTGTTGCGCTTGGATTTGCTCATGGATTCGGAGCGCCCGACGGTGACCGCCTCGCCGGTCCCGGCGCGCACGGCGCCTGCCGTGGTCTTCTCGATCTCGTCCGGGTACAGCCAGCCGCCGTCCCCGTCCCGGTAGGTTTCGTGGCAGACCATGCCTTGGGTGAACAGGCCGTCGAAGGGTTCGCTGACCTTCACCAGGCCGCAGGCCTCCATGGCGCGGGTGAAGAACCGGGCGTACAGCAGGTGCAGGATGGCGTGCTCCACGCCGCCGATATACTGGTCCACCGGCAGCCAGTAATCGACGGCGGACGGATCGACGACCTCGTCCGAGCGCGGCGAGCAGAACCTGGCGAAGTACCAGGACGAATCGACGAAGGTGTCCATGGTGTTGGTGTCCCGCTCGGCGTCCGCGCCGCATGCCGGGCAGGCGACCGCCTTCCAGGTTTCGTGGCGGTCGAGCGGGTTGCCCGGCGCGCCGAAGTCGGCGTCGTCGGGCAGCTCGACGGGCAGCTGGTCCTCCGGAACCGGCACCGCGCCGCACGCGGGACAATGGACGATGGGGATCGGGCAGCCCCAGTAGCGCTGGCGGGAGATGCCCCAATCCCTGAGCCGGTACTCGACCATGCCGCGGCCGGCCTCCAGTTCCTCCAGCCTGTCGATGGCCGCCCGCTTGGCGCCCTCCACGTCGAGGCCGTCGAGGAACTCCGAATTGAAGGCGGAGCCCGGCCCCACATAGGCCTCTTCGCCGATCTCGAAGGCGGACCCGTCCTCGCCGGGCGGCAGGATGACGGGGATCACCGGCAGCCCGTACTTGCGGGCGAATTCCAGGTCCCGCTGGTCGTGGGCCGGACAGCCGAAGATGGCCCCGGCGCCGTATTCCATCAGCACGAAATTCGCCACGTACACCGGCAGCCGGCGGCCCTCGGCGAACGGATGCTCGACCGTCAGCCCGGTATCGTAGCCCTGCTTCTCGGCGGTCTCGATGGCTTCCTCGCTGGTGCCGAGCCTGCCGCATTCGGCGATGAAGTCCGCGAGCGCCGGATCGGACCCGGCCAGCTCCCGCGCCAGGGGATGATTGGGGGAAAGCGCGCAGAACGAGGCGCCGAACAGCGTGTCCGGCCGGGTGGTGAACACCTCGATTTCGCCATTGATTTCACCATTGATTTCACCATTGCGGCCGGCGAGGCGGAAATTCACCCGGGCGCCCTCGGAGCGGCCGATCCAGTTGGTCTGCATCAGGCGCACCTTGTCGGGCCAGCGTTCGAGGCCCTCGAGCGCGCCCGTGAGGTCCTCGGAATATTCGGTGATCTTCAGGAACCATTGGGCCATCCGGCGCTGCTCGACCTCGGCGCCCGACCGCCAGCCCTTGCCGTCGATGACCTGCTCGTTGGCGAGCACCGTCCGGTCGACGGGATCCCAGTTGACCAGGGATTCGCCGCGGTAGGCGAGGCCGGCCTCGAAGAACTTGAGGAACATGGCCTGCTGGTGGACGTAGTAGCCCGGGTGGCAGGTGGCGATTTCCCGCTCCCAGTCGAGGGACAGGCCCATGGACTGCAATTGGCGGCGCATGGTGTCGATGTTGTCGTAGGTCCAGGCCGCCGGATGGACGCCCCGCTCCATGGCGGCGTTCTCGGCGGGCAGGCCGAAGGCGTCCCAGCCCATGGGGTGCAGGACGTTGAAGCCCC
>CAZUGT010000018.1:0-7781 GCA_964620095.1 uncultured Rhodospirillaceae bacterium
GGTTGAGAAGTACCACCTACAGCCCGCCGAGCCGGGACGGTTCGCCGGATGGTCGCCCAGGTGGCGGAATTGGTAGACGCGCTGGCTTCAGGTGCCAGTGGCCGCAAGGCCGTGGAAGTTCGAGTCTTCTCCTGGGCACCAATTCCCTTGGCATCGTCGGTGCCGGTTTCGGTAATTGCGCAATGGATGATGTGACGTGACCGTGGAGTTGTATCAGGGCGATCTTCCGGCCGGACTCGATCTCGGCGAGACTGTCGCCGTCGATACGGAGACGCTCGGACTCAATCCGCAAAGGGACCGCCTTTGTCTCGTACAGCTATCGTCCGGCGACGGAAACGCGCATCTGGTCCAGCTATCCAACGGGAACTATGACGCACCGAATTTGAAGCGCCTGCTCCAGGATGAAACGGTCACCAAGTTGTTTCATTTCGGGCGGTTTGATATCGCCATGATCAAACGGTATCTCGGCGTCGTGTGTCGCCCGGTCTATTGCACCAAGATCGCTTCAAGGCTGTCACGAACCTATACGGATCGGCACGGCCTCAAAGACCTCTGCACGGAGCTGATTGGCGTGGATCTCTCCAAGCAGCAGCAGCAATCCGACTGGGGCGCCGCGGAGCTGACGCCGGAACAACTGGAATATGCGGCTTCCGACGTACTCTATCTGCATCGCCTCAAGCAGTCGTTGGACGAAAGACTGGCCAGGGAAGGACGAACAGCTCTTGCCGAGGCTTGCTTCGAGTTTCTCCCGCATCGGGCGGAGCTCGACCTGGCCGGCTGGGAAGACCAGGATGTCTTCTCGCACGCCTGATTCGGCGGCATGTGACCAACAACCCTAGCAGACCTTGTGGTAAGCAATTTCTTTGCCGAGTCGGCGGGATTTGTTGACCTTTAACCGGCCGGGTCGCATACTGCGCCCGAGAGATGCCCGGAATCCAAGTGTTTTTCGCTCACCGGCGGAATGCCTTCGGCGGGCGCCGCCCAGCCGCGCGAACACAACCCCGGCCTCCACTTCGACGAGAGTGTTTGTCCAGAGATGAGCAATCCCACGCCCCTTCGACGTGATGACGGTCAAGATGGGTCCAATAAATCCGACGAAGACCTGCGGGCGGCGGCGCGTGTTCTATCGCTCGCCAGGGACGGTCTGGAGGCACTGCTGAACGGCCTGGACGGAAACTTCACCAGCGCCTTGGATTTGCTTCAACAGACCGATGGCCGGGTAATCGTCACCGGAATGGGAAAAAGCGGAGACGTGGCCAAGAAGATTGCCGCCACCCTGGCGTCAACCGGCACGCCTGCCTACTTCGTTCATCCGGCGGAGGCCAGTCACGGTGATCTCGGCATGATCGTGAAACAGGATACCGTGGTAGCACTATCGAATTCGGGGGAAACACCGGAGCTTTCGGATATTACCAACTACACAAAACGGTTCGGCATTCCCTTGATCGCCGTAACCAGCCGGGCCGACAGTGCTTTCGCGGTCCACGCGGACGTCGCCCTCGTGCTCCCGGCAGTCGATGAAGCGTGTCCCAATGGCCTGGCACCAACCACCTCGACCACCATGATGATCGCCCTGGGAGACGCGCTAGCCATAGCAATGATGGAGCGCAAAGGCATATCGGTGACTGATTACAAGACCTTTCATCCCGGGGGGCACCTGGCCGAACGGGCGCTCCGGGTTTTGAGCGTCGCCGATCTCATGCACACCGGCGACGAGCTTCCGATAGCATCAATCGAAACGCCAATGCCCGAAGTCCTGGCTGAAATGACCGACAAACGGCTGGGCTGTATTGCCGTCACCAGCGGAGAGAATCTGGTGGGTGTCATCACCGATGGTGATGTGCGCCGACACATCTCCGGCGACATTTTGAAAATGAATGCCAAAGACGTTATGACGGCGGACCCCCGGACTATTTCTCCCGGGGCACTGGCCAGTGAGGCCGTTCAACTAATGAATGATCATGAGATTACGAACCTGCTGGTAGCGGAAGGGCGCGAGCTTTTCGGCGTGATCCACATTCACGACTGCATGCGTGCGGGGGTGGTGTGAGACGATGGACGGGCAAACCGCAGCCTCGACCACTGTGACCCCGGCGGATCGGTCGGCGGATATTTTTACCGCGTCCGCACGCAGCGAAAACCGGCGCAGCAGTGCCGGTTACAGCCGGTTCGTTTCGTTCATGAAATTTCTCCTGCCGGCAACGGCATTGCTCCTGATCGTCCTGGTTGTCGTTTGGCCGCAACTCGACTTCAAAAATCAAAGGTTCGGCCTCAGATTCGCGAAGCTGCAAGCGACGGAGGGTATTGTACCCGCGATGGTCAACGCCCGCTTCGTCGGCTCGGACCGAAATGAGCAGCCGTATACAGTTACCGCCGACCTCGCCAGAAACCTCTTATTTGGAGGCAAGTCCGTCGAACTTGAGATGCCCAAGGCCGATATCACGGCGCGGGACGGCGGTGGGATCGTGCTCACCGCCAATTCAGGCGTCTACGATCAGGACAGCAAGAAGCTCGGACTCGAAGGCTCGGTGAAGCTATTTCACGATGCAGGGTACGAATTCAACACCAAGGCCGCGCAAATCGATTTAGGTCTCGGCAATGCCGAGAGCAATTCTCCCGTTCGCGGCCAGGGACCGTTCGGCCAATTGGAGGCCCAGGGCTTTAGGCTGGAAAACAAGGGCCAGATCATCTATTTCACCGGCAAATCCAAACTCGTGATCTTTCCAAAACTGGCGCAGGAGGCTCGATGATTCGCACCGGAATTCCGATCGGACCCGCACTCGCCATATCGCTGGGAATCGTGGCCGCCTGTCCGGCATTTGGACAATCGCTGAACTTCGCCAGCAATACCGATGGCGGCCCCATAGAGATATTTGCCGATGACGGCATCGAGTGGCAGCGGGGGAATGAAGTATTGATCGCCCGCGGCAACGCCAGAGCCGTGCGCAAGGACATCTCGGTGACGGCAGATGTCCTCAGGGCCCACTACGCGAGCCGTAGCGACGGCGCCACGGAGTTGTCGCGGCTGGATGCGGCCGGCGGTGTAAAAATCGCCTCGCCGTCGGAAAACGTCACCGGCGATGCCGCCGTGTACGATCTTGAAAAGGCGGTCCTGGTGGTTTCCGGCAAGCGGGTTCGATTTGATACCGGCAATGATCTAATCACCGCCAATCAGCAGATGGAGTATTGGGAGCAGCGGCAAATGGCGGTCGCCCGGGGCCGCGCAGTCGGCCTTCACGGCGGCAAGCGAATTCGCGCCGACGTGCTGGTGGCCTTTCTCCGACCCGACCAGCAGGGCAAATCCCGGGTCTTTCGCGTGCAGGCGTTCGACAATGTCGTCATCCAGACCGAAGTCGATACGGTTCGGGCGAACAAGGGCGTCTACAATGTGGATACGGGGATTGCCACATTGACCGGAAGCGTACGGATTACGCGCGGCGAAAATCAGCTCGCCGGAGGCCTTGCCGAGATCGATTTGAACACCGGGATCAGTAAGCTGTTAAGCGGTTCCGATGAGCCTGTCCGGGGCCTGCTGGTTCCCCGGAAATAGGCATTGAAAGCCTACGCACAATAGATGGCCGTGAGCATGATACAGAACATCGACATTTTGGAGCCTCGCCAGTGAGCACGCGGCCCCGCAATGCGGGCCACAGGCGGGCCGGCCCGATGGCCGGTCAGGAGGCAAATACGCCCCGGATCGTTGCCGAAAACAATCGCGGCCTGTCGGCCCACAATCTCGGTAAGCGTTTTGACAAACGGCCGGTTGTCCGAGGCGTGTCCATAGCGATCGACCGGGGCGAGGTCGTCGGGCTGCTCGGCCCGAATGGAGCAGGCAAGACGACTTGCTTCTATTTGATTACGGGTCTCGTTGCGCCGGATTCGGGTTTGATCATCCTCGACGGCGAAGACATCACCGAATTGCCCATGTATCGGCGGGCCCGACGGGGGATTGGATACCTGCCCCAGGAAGCCTCCATCTTCAGAGGATTGACGGTCGAGAACAATATCCGCGCGGTTCTCGAAGTCATCGAGAAATCTCGTGAGCGGCGCGAGGCGATGCTGGATGCGCTACTCGCTGAATTCTCGATTACCCATCTCAGGAGAACACCTGCGCTGGCGTTGTCCGGAGGTGAGCGCCGCCGGGTAGAGATCGCGCGCGCCCTGGCCTCGCGACCGAGCTTCGTACTCCTGGACGAACCGTTGGCGGGGATCGATCCGATCGCCGTCAGTGACATTCGCGACCTCGTGGCCCACCTCAAGGACCGGGGCATAGGCGTGCTGATAACGGATCACAACGTCCGCGAAACCCTCGACGTGATCGACCGGGCCTACGTCATCCATGACGGCATGGTTCTGATGGAAGGCACTGCTTCAGATATCGTCGGCAACGAAGACGTGCGCCGAGTCTATCTCGGCGACCAATTCAACCTTTAGACTACCGATGGCGATAGTCCCCCGCCTCGAACTCCGCCAGGGACAGTCGCTGGTCATGACGCCGCAGCTCCAACAGGCGATCAAGCTGCTTCAGCTGTCCAACGTCGAGCTTGTCGAGTATGTGGAGGGCGAACTCGCCGAAAACCCCATGCTCGAACGGGACGAAACCAGCCAGGATCAGTTTGACGAGCCTGATCGTTCCGAAGAACAACCGGCGGAAAGCGAGAGCAACCCGGAGGAGGCCGACAATTCAGCCAACCTTGAGTTCGCTGACGCGGATTCGCCGGAAACACCCCAAGTCGAGGCGCTCGATGCCGACTATCAGAACGATTGGACGGATGACGGCGCCGCGCCGCGGCCGGCGGACTATTCACCGATCGGGGGAGGCGGCGGTTCCGGCGAGAGCACCGCTACAATTCTTGAGCAAACCCTCTCTCAGGCAGTTTCTCTCCGCGATCACCTTATGGCGCAGATCACCGTCGACATCAAAGACCCGGCCGATCGCCTGATAGCGATTCAACTTGTCGAGTCGCTGGACGAGGCGGGTCGGCTCGCCGACGAAGTAGATACCATTGCCGAACGTCTGGGCTGCCCCGCGGGAAAGGTGGAAACGGTGCTCTCCCAGCTTCAACTGATGGATCCACCGGGTATTTTCGCCCGGTCATTGGTCGAATGCTGGACTATTCAGCTCCGCGAACGGGATCGACTGGACCCGGCAATGAAGTGTCTGCTGGAAAATGTCGAACTGCTGAAACGACATGACTACCCCGCCCTTTCCAAGCTGTGTCACGTGGATATCGATGATATCCGTGACATGATCGACGAAATTTGGGCCCTTAACCATCGGCCGGCCGAGGCATTCGAACATGTGATGGCGCAGCCCATTACGCCCGACGTGATTGTGCGCTCCGGCCCGGGCGGCAAATGGGTCGTTGAACTGAACAGCGACACTCTACCCAGGGTGCTGGTGAACAACAGGTACCATGCCGAGGTTTCCGCCGCGGTAAGAACCAAGGATGAGAAGGCCTACGTCGCGGAGAAATATCAATCGGCGAACTGGCTTGTTAAGGCCCTGCACCAACGGGCGACGACCATCCTCAAGGTGTCCCGGGAAATCGTCCTCCAGCAGGAGGCTTTTTTTGCCAAGGGCGTCGAACATCTCAAGCCTCTGGTGCTGCGGGACATCGCCGAGGAAATAGAGATGCACGAAAGCACCGTGAGCCGGGTGACGTCGAACAAGTACATCAACACGCCTCGGGGCATATTTGAGTTGAAGTACTTCTTCACCCAGGCCATCGCCTCGACGGTTGGCGGAGAAGCTCACTCGGCGGAAGCGGTGAGACACAAAATCAGGTCGTTGGTCGACGGAGAGACCAAGGATACCATTTTGTCCGACGACAAGATGGTCGAATTGTTGAATGCCGAGGGCATTGATATTGCCCGGCGAACCGTCGCCAAGTATCGAGAATCAATGAAAATTCCGTCTTCGGTACAGCGTCGCCGCGAGAAAGCGCTGCTGGCGGGTTGACCCGCGATATCGCATTTCGGACTTGGAGACGACCGCCCCTTGACAGCCGTGACACCGGGTTCTAGGGTCCGGCCCGCTCGCGCTCAGCGGGAGCTAATTCGTCGTTATCGTTCATAAAAAACATTGCGCTTTAACGTGATCCCCAACGACATCTCAATTGGAAATCCGTCCGCGGCCACATTGGTGGATACGCGCCCCGGTTCTAGGGCCGGTCGGAAATCCGGCTTGGTTGTCCATCTCGGGTGATAAGCGCTGGATGGCTCTCTCGAATGAGCCGGCAAACCTGGTCGAAGGAACGGCAATGGAAATCGCCGAACTCATAACACCCGAAAGTGTAATTCCCAACCTTAAGGTCACCAGCAAGAAACAGGCGCTTCAAGAGCTTGCGAAGCGGGCGGCGGCGTTGTTCGACGTCGATGAACGTCAGGTTTTCGAGGTTCTGCTGGAAAGGGAGAAACTGGGCACGACCGGCGTGGGAAACGGCATTGCCATCCCACATGGAAAACTCGCCGATCTCGGCACACTTTACGGACTGTTCGCGCGGCTCGAAAGACCGGTCGATTTTGATTCCATTGACGAGCGGCCGGTCGACCTCATCTTTCTCCTGCTCGCGCCGGAAAACGCCGGCGCGGAGCACCTGAAGGCACTTTCGCGGGTGTCACGCGTTCTGCGGGATAAGGGCGTCTGCGATAAGCTTCGCGCTACCGACACCCCTGAAGCGCTGTTTTCGCTGCTGACGGACCAGACAGCCAATCGCGCGGCCTAGATCGGGTCATGTTTTGACGGAACCACGGCGCGGGTTCGTCAAAACATGTGAATCCGATCCATTTCAATAGTGTAGAGCCGATATCCGGATTGTTCGGCTAGTTCACCAGGACGGGCAGGAGCCCCTCCTGGATTGCGGCGGCGGCAGCGATTTCCTCATCCGGCGCAGCGCCGATCTGCTCGCCATTGGCGGCAAATATTCCGGCGACCTGTTGACCGTCCTTGGTCGTGATCGGCCGCACGTAAGCCACTTCATCCATACCCCATAGGGCAAGGTCGGAGGCCGACACCAATGCCAAATCGAGATCGATGGGCTCGCCGGTGTTCGGGTTTTGATCGTCCTCGGTCATTTTCGTTCCCCTTTCCTACTCGGCATCCACATCGATGGTTTGAGGTGACGCTTTTGCCTTGCCGGCTCCCTTCTCGATTTTGATGGAACGCACCTCGGGTTCAGGGATGGGACGTCGCAAATCAATATGGAGCAAACCGTCCTCGAGCCGAGCCGCCGTTACCTCGATGCCCTCCGCGAGAACAAAGGCCCGCTGAAACTGGCGGGCGGCAATGCCGCGGTGGAGATAGACCCGATCCATTCCGTCCTCGTCATTCCTGCCGCGAATGACCAACTGGTTGTCTTCGATGGTAACGTCCAGGTCATCCAGCGTGAATCCGGCGACCGCCAAGGTAATGCGGATCTCTTCTTCGCCTACCTGTTCGATGTTGTAGGGCGGGTAGCCCTCGGCGGACGCTTTCGACGCCCGGTCCAATACCCGTTCAAGCTGATCGAATCCGAGAAGCAATGGACTGTTGAAGACTGGAACACGCGCCATGGCCATTCGTCCTCCTTAAGCAAGCGTGGCAGCGAGGCCCAAGCAAGGCACCTCTGTTGGCGTCGGGCACTCTCGGCGGCCACGTCATGTGCACTGCCGGACCCGTCGTATTTCTAAATTTGTGACAATTTCCGCCGCCGTCAAGCGTTACGGTGTGTGCCGGCCGAAACAATTCGAAAATGGCCCGCCCGGAGGCTATCACCCATTGACCCAGGTCAAAGCGGCGG
>CAZUGT010000019.1:0-25916 GCA_964620095.1 uncultured Rhodospirillaceae bacterium
GGCGGACTCTCAATATCCCTCGAACGACCTAATGGAGACATAAACCACCGGAAAACATAGAAAAATCTCCCTACAGCATCCTCCCGAGGTCTCAAGTCCCCGTATCGTTACCAAACTCATAACCTGAAGGTCGCAGGTTCAAATCCTGCCCCCGCAACCACCGAGACCGACATCTCCGGCATGGGAATGTCGGTCTTCGTGTTTTCGCTCCCATTTCCCGCCCAGTCGAGGATCGCGCGGAGATCGCCATGCAGCACGGCGTCCATCTCGGCCCACTTCTCGCTCGGGGTGAGCACGATGCGCTCGATCAGGCCCCTTATGGCCGACGCCGCCGCATCGCGGTCCTCCGGATGGTTCAGCGCCTCGGCCAGCCGCGCGACCTTGCGCCGGTAGATGTCCGCGATGTTGGGGTGGATGTCCGGGAGGTCGGCCGGGACGGCGGCGAGGCGTTCGTTCAACTCGTCCTGGCGCGCTTCCAGCTCGCGCATCCGGTCCATCATGCCCCGGACATAGCCGCCGTCCTCGATGGCCGCGACCATGGTGGCGATCTTCTTCCCGACGTCTGCTAGCTCCTTCCGGTCCGTCGCACCCGACGCACGGCGTTCCCGGTTGAGCCGGTTGGTTTCCTCGGCATAGGCCCGCATCGCCTCTGCGGCCGCCTCCGGCGCCATCAGCCGGTCTTTCAGCCCCGACAGCACCCGCTCTTCGATCACGGAGCGGCGGATGCCGCGTCCGTTCGAGCAGGTTCCGGTCATGACATGGTTGGAACAGCCGTAGCGGTCCTGCCCGCGCATGGCATAGGGACCGCCGCAGACACCGCATTCGAGCAGTCCCGAGAGCAGGTGGCGGGGCCGGTGGGCGCCGTTCAGCCGGTTGGCATGCGCGGTCTGCGTGGCCTCGATGACGCTGGCGTATTGTACCTTGATCTCGCCCTGGCGGTGTTTCACCGCCTGCCAGAGATCGTCGTCGACGATGCGGAGCTCGGGAACCTCCGTCACGATCCACTCCTCGGGCGGATTGATCCGCGAGACCCGCTTGCCGGTCTCCGGGTTCTTGATATAGCGCTGCCGGTTCCAGACCAGCCGGCCGATATAGAGTTCGTTGTTGATCAGGCCGGTGCCGCGTTTCGCGTGGCCCCGAATGGTGGAATCGGTCCAGAGCCTGCTGGACGGGCCGGGGACGTTCTCCCCGTTCAGCCGCCGGGCGATGGCCCGCGGGCTTACCCCGTCGGCGAACTCCCTGAAGATGCGCCGGACCATCTCCGCCTCGGCCTCGTTGACGGTCCGCCCACCGCGGACCGGTTCGCCCGCACCGTCGAGCGACTTCACCACGTCGTAGCCGTAGCAGAGACCGCCGCCCGAGCGGCCCTGTTCCACCCGGCCCCTGAGGCCCCGGTGGGTCTTCGCCGCGAGGTCCTTCAGGAACAGCGCGTTCATGGTCCCTTTGAGCCCCACATGGAGTTCGCTGATCTCGCCTTCGGCGAGCGTGACGATCATCACGCCCGCGAACCGCAGGTGCTTGTAGAGGGTCGCCACGTCCGCCTGGTCGCGGCTTACCCGGTCGAGCGCTTCGGCAACGAGGATCTCGAACATCCCCCGCCGTGCGTCTTCAAGCAGCGCCTGGATGCCGGGACGCAGGATCATGCTGTCGCCGGAGATAGCGGAGTCGTTGTAGGTGCCCGCGACCTTCCAGCCCTCGCCCGCCGCGCGCTCGCGGCAGACCCGGAATTGGTCCTCGATGGACGCCGCCCTTTGCTGGTCGGACGAGTAGCGGGCATAGAGTGTGCAGCGCAGGGTCATGATGAAGGGTCTCCTATCTCTCGCCGACATCCTTCTCCGGCGTGTTGTCGTTGGCGGCGCGGGTCGCCTCGAAGTGCTCGCGTGCGATGCGCCGGCCGATAAGCCGGGCCAGCGTCACGACGGCTGAATCGATCCGGGCCTCGGCCTCCGAGCCGGGAGCGCAGACTCCCGCCCCGCCATTGTCGTTCGCCGCCGCGCCGCGCATGACAGCAATCCCGCGATCTTCCCTGTTTGGCATCTCCCGGCGTCTCCCGCAATTCTACGCTCTCGGGACTCGATTTGGACCCGCGTTGCGACCATGTCAAATCCTGCCGGTAGGGGATTTCCTGCATGGAATCATACACTTGAGTAGCGCAGGGGGCGCAAGGCGGGTCATGCGGTGTCTGGCGTATGATCGAAAAAAAATCGCCGATTATCGCTCCAGTCCCCCGTTCGTCGAGAATCCGTCTCCGCACAGTTGGCCGTCCCCGGTCAGTCATCAATCTCCACCTCGCCAAGCTCCTCGCCGATCCGCCGATAGACGGAACGGGACAGGTGGGTCAGGCTGCCGTAGTTGCGGTTGTGCTTCGGCGGCTCCTTCGCTTGTTGTTCCCACTGTCGAGGAGTTACCTTGTACAGGTTGAACGCGCCCTCGGCCGTCTGCGATGCGCAGATGATGTAGTCCACGCGATCGCGCATGGTGTTCGTGAGGCCGCACTGGGTGGTCGCCGGTCTCGCGCACTTGATCGCAACGCGCTTGCCATCAAGGATGAATTCATTTGCCGTCGGCTGATCGGCAGCCTTTTCGGCTTCGAGCACCGCCGCGATCTTCCGCGCGGTCCTGATCCCCCACTGCTGGGCTCGCTGTCCCGACGCCGTGTCCTGCCCCCCGGATGCTGCCGCTTTCGCCGGTGCCGGCAATTCGCTCGGCGCTATGCCGATCTCCGCGAGTCTCTGCTCCACAAGCACCGCAATTGCCCTGGAGCGCGTCAAGTCCTGATCCTGTGCGAACCTGTCTACACCCGCGAGCACGTGTTCCGGAATTCTCACTCCCAAGGTCTGGCTACCCACCACGATGCCTTCTCCAAGCACCTCTTAACGATGGTGCACACCCTATTCCACTTCGTCGCAGGTGTCAACAGGGGGTGCACACTTCTCAACGATCCTCGAATGAAAACACGTCAATGCACGAATGTGGCTAGATTCTTTCGAGACAGCCCGTTACGCACGGAAACTTCAACAACTTCTTCGGTAAGCCCCATGGAGCCCACATTTTTCGACAGACTTTCGACAACAAGAACTGTGAGACGGCATTTATTCCACAAATCGAAACGGTCTAAGTTGCTCACCTCAGCGGCCCCGGCGGAAGCGGCCACAAACCATTGGATTTCTCTCACCAACGGCGGCAAGGGCGACATGCTGTGGCCGACGATCTGCTGCGCACAACAGTGTGTTGAGACCGCTTATCCCGAACGGCGGCACACGTCCGCCGTCCTCCGCCCAGCCTCCTGCTCCCGCAAAATCCCGATGATCCGCTTTTCCGTGAAGCGCGAACGCTTCATATCCATCTCCCTTTCGGTGGTAGACTTTCCCCATGACTGGAGGGAAGTTGTGTCTCACGTCACTTGGAATTAGAGATCAATTTTGTAACCCTCAAACGATGTCGAGCAAGTATAAGGGAATAAACGCCGCGCTTTTGGCGGCGGTTTTGTTCGGGGCGAGTACGCCGGCGGCGAAAATCCTCCTGGAGGACGTCGGGCCTTGGCTGCTCGCCGGGATGCTCTATTTGGGCTCGGGCATCGGTCTGTTTCTCGTTCGGTTGTTTCGAGGGTCGGTGGATACGGGCCTGACGCGCCAAAACTGGCCTTGGATGCTGGGGGCCGTTGGGTTCGGCGGAATTGCCGGTCCGGTTTTGCTGATGTGGGGTCTGGCGGGGACCGTGGCCTCCACCGCTTCCCTTCTCCTCAATGCCGAAGGCGTGTTCACGGCGCTTCTCGCCTGGTTCGTCTTTCGCGAAAACTTTGACGGAAGGATCGCCCTCGGCATGGCCGCCATTGTCGCCGGCGCCGTCGTGCTGTCGTGGACGGGATCCGCGTCGCTCGAGTCCATCTGGCCGCCGCTGGCGATATTGGGCGCAGGGCTGTGCTGGGGCATCGACAATAACCTGACCCGGAAGGTTTCCCTGTCGGACCCGTTTCAAGTTGCCGCCATCAAGGGGCTTGTCGCGGGCGTCACCAATGTCACCTTGGCGGTGCTGCTGGGGAGTTCGATCCCATCCCTCACCACCATATTCGCCTCCGGCATCGTGGGCTTCCTGGGCTACGGGGTAAGTTTGGCTTTGTTTGTGTTGGCGCTTCGGGATCTGGGCACCGCGCGTACGGGCGCTTATTTTTCCATCGCTCCTTTTGTCGGCGCCGTCATTTCAGTCCCGCTCCTGAACGAGCCGATCACGGCTCAGCTCCTCGTCGCGGGCGCCTTGATGGGATTTGGCGTCTGGCTTCATGTCACCGAACGTCACGATCATGTTCATGAGCATGAACCCATGGAACATTCCCACATGCATTCCCACGACGATGGCCATCATGATCACCACCACGATCCCATGCCCGATGGCCCGCACAGCCACCATCACGTTCACCAGCGCATTCGGCACAAGCATCCTCACTATCCAGATGCCCATCACCGGCATGAACATTGACCTAAACGGTTTCCAACAATAGGTGCAGGTGCTTGATCTCACACCATCAATTTGTAAATTTTAAGTGCGCTGGCCTTGGGGTCGCAGCCGGAGATTGAGCCGCTCAAAACAGGTACGCCATGGATAATTTGTCTATCTACGATGAAGCCGGTCCACTCGAAATCGGATTTGACGACCTCAGGAAATTTCACGGTTCCGCCAGTATCTGCGGCCTGACCGTTTCCTATGTGGTGATGCAAGCCGCCTGGCGGGAACTTGGCGGCGGGCCGCTCTCCCGGCAGCAAATTTCCGTCGAAACGGGATTCCCCGGTCCCGGCGCCCGGGACGGATTTGAAATGGTGACCCGGGCCGTCAGCCGGGAGGCATATCATATCAGAACGGATGTTGCGCCGGATGATCGGATCGCGGAAGCTGCCAAGGGTGCCTATTTCTTCCGTTTTTTAACACCTGACAACAGTGTCTCGTTGGGCTTGGCCCCGTCCGCGGTGCCGGATGAGTTCGTCCCTTTCCGGAGGCACGTCCTGTCCGGAGAAGCCACTGACTCCGAGCAAAAGGCATTTCGGGCGTTGCAGTTGGAATTCTCCTCTTTTCTTCAAGGAGCGGCGAACCGGGAGGTGGTGAATGTGTTGGATGATGCCGCCTACACGCCAGGGCAGGGGTAGGTTTGGGAGTCCATTCTCCGGTTGCCTTTTGCACATGTTCCGACATATTCAGTCACGATTAGCACTACAGGCAAGAATTTGGAGAAAACATGAAAGCCTTCAAGATCTCTGCGCTCACCATTGCGCTGGTCGCCATGAGTGGCGTGGCAATGGCCCAGAGCATTACGTTCAAGGACCAGCGTAATCGGACCGTGACGCTTCCAAGTGAGGCGAAACGTGTCGTAACCATTCCGATCCCCGCCGCCTCCATGTTTATGGCAGTCGATGGCGGCGTTGATCGTTTGGTGGGCATGCACCAGCTGTCCAAAACGGCGATCAAAGGCCGAATTCTCCAAAGGTTCTACCCGAAAGCCCTGGCAATCCCGTCCAACATCACCGGGAAAGGCTTTAACTTTACGCCGAACGTGGAATCCTTGCTGGCGCTCAGGCCGGATCTCGTCTTCCAATGGGGCCACTTGAGCGACGATATCGTCGACCCGCTGGTGAACGCCGGTCTCAATGTGGCGCTCATCAGAATTGGCCAGGAGGCCTTTACCCGCCGCTGGCTGGAGATCATGGGCAAGGTCGTGGGCAAAGAAGAGAAAGCCCGCCGGATGATTGCCTGGCGCGATGAGGTCAAGGAAGAACTTGCCGCGAAAACAAAAACCATTCCCCCCGGCGAGCGGCCCCGGGTCCTCTACTTCATGAACTATTTGTCCCGGCTGCGTGTGGCGGGCGGCAAATCCTACAACAACTTCTACATCAACTTGGCCGGCGGTAAGAATGTCGCCGACAAACTGGGTATGTTCGTCGAAGTCGGTGTGGAACAGATCATCAAATGGGACCCCGAAGTCATCCTGCTGAACGGGTTTGAAGCGAAACTGTCGCCGAAGAACGTGTACTCCAACCCGCTCTTGGCGGATATCAGTGCGGTCAAAAATCGCCGGGTCTATAAGATGCCTCTGGGTGGCTACCGGTGGGATCCGCCCAACCAGGAATCTCCTCTGACCTGGCTTTGGCTCAGCATGGTGCTGCATCCGAAGAAGCTGGACTGGAATCTCCCCGAACGGACGGATGACATCTACAAGTTCATCTATGGCCAGGGGGTTTCGGGCGACGACATGAAGAATATTTTGCGCTTCGATATGAACGCGGACGCCGCAAATTATTCTGCACTGTTTGCGTCGAAATAGAAACCAGACACCGCGCACCGATAGCCCATGAACCCGGTTGACCATACCGTAGAAGCGGCTGACCGGCGAAACCTCTATCTTTGGGGAACGTTGGTCGGCCTGCTGATCCTATCGACGGTCGTCTCCTTGGGGATCGGCCGATTTCCAATCGAGTTCAAGAAAGTTGTCGGCATTCTTGCCAGTAATTTTCTACCGATCGAGCCGTTTTGGAGTAGCACCGAGGAACGAGTTGTCGAACTGATCCGGATGCCCCGCGTGCTGCTCGCCGGGCTTGCGGGTGCCGGGTTGGCAATCTCCGGCGCGGGACTGCAGGGCGTTTTCCGAAACCCCTTGGTCGGCCCTCAAATAATCGGCGTTTCGTCCGGTGCGGCCTTTGGCGGTGCCTTCGCAATACTGATTGCCGAAAGCCGGTTCCTCCTCATTGGCTCCGCTTTCTTCTTCGGCATGCTGGCCATCATCATTGTCTATATGATCAGCCGCCAGCAGGGCAGGGCGTCGATCCTGATGCTTGTGCTTTCCGGAATTGTGACCGGTGCCTTTTTTTCGGCTCTGGTCTCCGCGACGAAGTTCGTTGCCGATCCGGATGACAAATTGCCCGCCATTGTCTTTTGGCTCATGGGCAGTTTTGCGAGCGCCAGCTATGACAAGGTGTGGCTGATCGCCGGGCCGGTCATTGTCGGAAGCATCGCCGTTTATGCTCTCCGGTTTCAGATAAACGTGCTTTCGCTCGGGGACGAGGAGGCCCAGGCGCTCGGCATGAAGGTCGAGCGCACAAGATGGATAGTCCTGACAGCCATCGCGCTCATCAGTGCCGCTGTCGTCGCGGCGGCGGGCGTGGTCGGCTGGGTGGGTCTGGTGATCCCCCATTTCGCGCGGATGATAACCGGGCCGGACCACCGCGTCCTCATTCCGGCTGCCGCTCTTATCGGCGCGTGCTACTTGGTCCAGGTGGACAATGTCGCCCGGACGGCAATTGCTGCCGAAATTCCGGTGGGGATCATTACCGCCCTGATCGGCGCTCCTATTTTCGCTTACCTGTTGCGCCGCGCCGCCAACAAAGGGTGGACCAACGAATGATCGACGTGAACGCCGTTTCATTCAGGTATAACGAAGACTGGGTCTACCGGAATGTGAGTTTTGACGCGGAACCGGGAGAGACGGTGGCTATCCTTGGCCCGAACGGACGGGGAAAGACCACGCTCTTGAAGTCCGTGATTGGATTGCTCAAACCATCCGGGGGAACCATCAAACTAGGGGGCCGCCCCGGATACGTCGCCCAGCGGATCGATATCGCGTTTGCCTATATGACGATTGATATCGTTGTGATGGGACGCACCGCCGACATCGGCTTGTTCAGATCGCCCGACAAAAACGACTACCGAATTGCGCATGAGGCGCTTGAAAGGCTGAAAATCGATTCTTTCGCCAAGCGCCCTTTTAACCGGCTCAGCGGAGGCGAGCGGCAATTGGTGATGATTGCCCGCGCCCTGGCTTCGGAGTGCGAAATACTGATCCTGGATGAACCCGCTTCCGCGTTGGATTTCAAGAATCAGGATATCATCCTCTCGACGCTACGCGACGTCTCCAAAGCAAACGGTCTGACGGTTCTGCTGACCACGCATTTTCCGCAGCACGCTCTTCATCTGGCCGACAAAGCCCTCTTGATGCTGGATACCGAGAACTATCGGTGGGGAACAACGGAGGAGGTTCTCACGGAACGGGAATTGGAAAATCTCTACGAATTGCCCATCCGCGCCGTCTCCGTGGAGCACAACGGGCGAGAATCGACGACACTCACGCCGCTGTTTTCGTAAACCGCGGGAAACAAACTCAGCAAATTCGAGGGAGTTGCTCACCGTCCGGCATATCGACAAGCCGTTGCCCTCCCATCAGGGCATTCATGATCAGCGCGCCGGCGGGTTCAGCGTGGACTTCGCCGATGATGGCGGCAGCCTCGCTTCCCGGTTCGTCGCGTAACATTTCGACAGCGGCTTCCGCCTGCTCCCGGGCAACAACCGCAACGAACGTTCCTTCGTTTGCCAGATAGAGTGGATCGAGGCCTAGTAATTCCGACACTCCTCTCACGGCCGGCTTTATTTCCAGGGCTGCCTCTTCAATCACGACGGCTTTGCCGGACGCGGCAGCGAATTCGTTGAGAACCGCCGCAACGCCGCCACGGGTCGCATCCCGCATGGCTCTCAAGGCGCCGCATGAGTTGGTGAGCAATTGGCATTGGGCGGTGAGGGGCCGGCAATCGCTCACCAGATCGGTTTCCAGCCCCAAGTCATCGCGGGCGACCATCACGGCGGCGCCGTGTTCTCCCAGCGAGTTCGAAAGTATGATCTTGTCGCCTGTCCGAATGTCAGCCGGAGAAAGCCGAACGTCGTCCGGATAAATCCCGACGCCGGCGGTATTGACGAACAGGCCGTCGACGGCGCCCCGGTTGACCACTTTGGTGTCCCCGGTGACGATTTCCACGCCCGCTTGGTCGGCGGCGTCCCTTGCGCTCATCGCGACCGTTCGAAGACCCTCGATCGGGAAGCCTTCTTCGATAATCACGGAAAACGAGAGAGCAGTTGGTTTTGCGCCCGTAACGGCGAGATCGTTCACCGTGCCGCAGACCGCCAGCTTGCCGATGTCGCCGCCGGGAAAGAAGATCGGGTGAATGACGAAACTATCGGACGTAAAGGCGACGTCTCCGCCATTTCCCTCAAAAGTCAGCCGGGCGCTGTCGGATAGGTCCTCGATTGCGGGCGATCCAAATGCCGACAAAAACACGTCTTGAATGAGAGCCTGCATGGAGCGTCCCCCCGCACCATGTGCCAGGGTGACGGTGTTTCGCCGCGGGTTTCCCAAACCGGTAGGAGATTGGTTGCCGGAATCGCTCAACGGGCGAGTTCAACGCGCGGATTGTCCAAACCGGTTGCGCGATATTGGTAGTACGCGGAACAGGCTCCCTCCGACGAGACCATCAGGGCGCCCAAGGGATTTTGAGGCGTGCACTTGGTCCCATAGGCCGCGCATTGCGGTGGCTTGATTTGTCCCCGGACCACCTCATCACACTGGCAAATGTCCGGGTCCGGAATATCCACGGTTTCCAGACCAAACTTCAATTCCGCGTCATAGTCGGCATAGGCCTGGCGGATTTTGACGCCGGAAGACTCGATCGCGCCCAATCCCCGCCATAGACAACTTTCCCGGTCCTCGTAGACTTCATTGATGGCCTTCAGTGCCGCCGGATTGCCATCCTCGGGCACGATGCGCGCATACTGGTTTTCCACTTCGCACCGCCCGGCGGCCATTTGGCTGAGCACCATGAACACGGACTGAAGCAGATCCAAAGGTTCAAATCCCGCGACAACAAATGGCTTCCCATGGTCCTCTGGGATGAAGTGATACCCCCGCGTGCCGATAATCATGCTGACATGGCCCGGCCCCACGAACCCATCGATTAATGTGTCCGGATCGTCCAGCAACGCCCGGAGCGTCGGGATGATTGTGATGTGCTGGCAAATGATCGAGAAGTTCCGAATCCCCTTCCGGTGGGCTTCAAGGATTGTCATGGCGGTCGATGGCATGGTCGTTTCGAAACCAAGACCGAAGAAAACAACTTCCTTGTCAGGATTAATTTCCGCCAGCCGGAGCGAGTCCAAGGGTGAATAGACCATCCGAACGTCCGCCCCATCTTCCTTGGCCTGCATCAGGCTCTTGCGGGAACCCGGCACGCGCATGGCATCACCAAATGTAGTGAAAATGACGCCATTGGTTTCAGCGATGGTAACGCAATCATCGACGCGCCCCATGGGGAGGACACAGACGGGGCAGCCCGGTCCATGAACGAATTCAATGGTGTCGGGAACGACGTTCTGGAGGCCATACCGGAAGATGGAATGGGTGTGCCCGCCACAAACCTCCATAATGTGGAGGGGCCGGCCTTCCGGCAGATCGATTTGTTTCAGGATATCCTCGATGGCCGCGATGACGGACTTGGCTTTTTCGGGATCTCTGAATTCAGTCGCGAACTTCATTTCCGGACCTCCTAGGCAGTCGCACTCTCTTGCATGGCGGCGAGTTCAACCTGCACCTCGCCCAGTTCCTTCAGGATCTCGAGTGTTTTTTGAGCTTCCTCTTCATCAACAATACTCATGGCGAAGCCCACATGCACCAGCACCCATTTTCCCACGAGACCATTGAGCTCATCCGGGCCGGCGACACAGGCGACGTTTATCTTGCGGCGCACGCCGGAGACTTCGACCGTCGCCAGAAATGTTTCGCGATCAACGATCGCTTGAACCACGCCGGGAATGCCTAGGCACATGGTGTCATCCTCATGTTGTCGCCCTGTGCAGTGTCAGGCCGATGGCTATTTGACCCAAGGTGATTCCTCCATCGTTGGGAGGAATCAGTTCATGCTGCAAAACCGTGCATCCGGAATTCTCCAGATTTTTCGAAAGCAAAGCAGCTAGTAATTTATTTTGAAACACGCCGCCGGACAAGGCTAGGCGCTCGGGCGTGCCTTCCGCGGTGATGATGTCGGACCAGGCTTTTGCCCATCCCTCATGAAAACGGGCGGCCGCCAGGCCGGTCTGTCCCTGCTCGACGTCTTTGAGCAGCTCGCTCCAGATGGGAGAGGGATCGATTTCGGTGGTTTTGCCGCGAGTTGTTGAGAAACCGTAGGGGTCCGGCCGGCCTTGTTCGGTCATCCATTTCTCGGCAGCGGTCTGCAACATCATCGCGGCCTCGCCCTCGAACGATTGTTTGACGGGCGCCAGGCTCAAGGCCGCCGCTACGGCATCAAATAGTCTGCCGGTGCTTGATGCCGGAGGGGCATTCACGCCCGCATTGCCGGCCGCCAGAACTTGTTCCACGGGGTGCGGGTCCAGGATATTCCGGAAGTAGGCGGGCCAAGTATCCGCCGCGCCATAAGCCATTGAAAGCCGGACAGCCAGATTCCGCCATGGTTCCCTTGCGGCGGCGTCACCGCCCGGCAGAGGTGCTGGCGTCAGAGTGGCCAACCGACCCGCCGATCCATAGGAGCACTCGAGAAGTTCTCCGCCCCAGAGCTGGCCCTCCGGTCCTGCGCCTATGCCATCCTGCACCAGCCCCAGCACTTGCGATCCGGCGGGGAGGCCATGTTCCACCATGACGGCCGCGCAGTGTGCGTGATGGTGGTTTACCAGATAGAGAGGAATCTGGAACTGATCCGCAAATCCCTGAGCGAGTTTTCTCGATCGGTAGTTTGAATGGGCGTCGGTGACGACGATCTCCGGCTCGCAACCAAACATTCGGGAGAGCAGATCTATATTTGACATCAAATCCTGTTCGGTCCGGTAGTCACTCAGGTCGCCGATATGCTGGGAGAGATAACAGGTTCCGTTTTTTGCCAAGGCAAAGGTGTTCTTCAGGTCGGCCCCGAATGCGACGGCCGGCGGGTGATCTTCGAAATCCGGTGGCAGGAAAATCGGTGCAGGGGCCAGACCACGAGCGCGTCGTAACACTTGCGGGCCCTGAGACGTCATTTGCAGGACCGAGTCGTCAATGCGGTTCACGATGTCCCGGTTGTGAAGAAGGAAGGCGTCGGCAATGCCGCCCAGGTCGCGCTTGGCCTGTTTATTGTCGGTGATTTGCGGCGCGCCGCCGATGTTTCCACTTGTCATTACAAGTGGGACCTCAAAGGCGTCCAATAGGAGCCTATGCAGGGGGGTGTAGGGCAGCATCACGCCCAAATCGCCAAGGCCGCATACGACCGATGGTGCCAGATTCGTTCCCGGCTTCAGCGGCATCAGAACAATGGGAGCGGCGGGTGAACGCATTTCAGCTTCTGCGGCCTCGGACACTTCCGCGAATTGCCGCGCCGTATTCACATCTCTCACCATGACCGCAAGGGGTTTGGTGGGCCTCATCTTCCTCCGCCGTAAGGTCTCGACCGCTGATTGATCCGTCGCCAAGCAAGCCAGGTGAAACCCTCCTAGGCCCCGCAGCGCGAGCACCCCGCCGGACTTCAAAACCTGGATGGCGCTCTCCATCGGATCGCCGTCAACCGTGCCGGACTTGTCCTCCAGCCAGATACTGGGGCCGCAGACCGGACAGGCGTTTGGCTGGGCGTGGTGCCGCCGGTTGTCGACATCGGAATATTCCGCCGTACATTCCTCGCACATGGTGAAGGCAGCCATGGAGGTTTGCGGCCGGTCGTACGGAACAGCTTTCGTAATCGAAAACCGTGGCCCACACTGTGTGCAGTTCAGAAAGGGGTAGTGAAAGCGGCGATCACCGGGGTCCGTCAGTTCCATTTCACATTCCAGGCAAATGGAAGCATCCGGTACAACGCCGGTGCTTGCCACCCCCGATAGACTCGCCCGAATTTCAAAGGTGTCGGGCAGATCTTCCGCGGCCGGGATGTCATCTTCAGCCGGGTTCACCATTATTTTTTCGATGCGTGCCAGTCGTGGCAAAGAACCGTGGAGCTTTGCAATCAGGGCCTCCGCGGCGTCCGCGGGCGCAAGGGCAATCTGCACGCCCCAATGAGTATTTTGAACCCAGCCCCGGAGCCCCATGTCACTCGCATGCCTATACACCAATGGCCGGAAACCCACTCCCTGAACAAGGCCGTGGACTTGGAGGAGGGCTGCTTTCATGGGGTCAATTGCGCCACGACGTCGAACGCCATGTCGACCGCCTTTGGAACGGCGGCGGCGACATCCTGGTGCATGTCGGTATCAAACGTGTCGACGGCCGACGGCTGACACCCGATGATGCGGACCAGAGGCGGTAGTGCCCCAACCGCCTGTGCCAAAGCCATCGCCCGGACCGGCGTTGCGTAATGGACATCTGCGAAGAAGTTTCTTTTTTCTTTTTCCGAAAGTGTTTCAACATCCGGAAGTTCCGGCTCCAACAGATAAAGTTCTCCGGCCTTGCCGCCCCTGTCATAGGCGTCAAAGAGTACCAATGCGTCATATCCGCGCATCAGTTCCTGTACCATGTGAATTCCGCCGATCCCGGTTTCCTGGACCACGATATCTTCGGTCAGTCTTGGATCCTTGCTCATCCGGGCAGCGGCGCGCACGCCGAATGCGTCATCCCCTTTCAACGCATTGCCAACGCCTGAAACCAAAATGGGCATGGCTCAGAACGGCGGCATAATGGGATCGAAGGGAATACCAAATCCAATCAGGATTTTGCCTTGAGAATCGCGTTTCGTTGCATAACAGATCAAACCAACGCCCCCACCCAGTTTGGCGCCATTTCGAATGTCGTAGGAACAGCCGGGGCCATGGGGGCAAATCCAGGAGTAACCGTCGAGCTTGCCACCCGTCATATCCGCGACGTGCGCCGGGCAAATTCCATTGACGGCATAATCCTGCCCGTCGACCGCCATGACCAGTACGGAGGCTTCTTCCATTTTGCAATAGTAGGCTTCTCCCTCGTTCAACGCATCCGGCAAGGGTGCCGGCGTCCAATGAGCCGGGTCTCCGCCGAGCATGTTCACCGACGTTGGAGGTTTCGGTATTGGGGAAGCCGGAGGTGCAAAATTCACGATTTTGTCGTCAGATGTCCCTTCCGGCGGCAGCAGGTCATACATTCCCATAAGAGTATTGATGGCCGGGTCGGTGACGACCTGCTCGAGGACGCCTTCCTTGAACAACCGGACAAGACGGTGGAGCGCTTCCCGATGTAATGCATCAATGCCTGCCAGGGCGCCGAAAACCTCTGCCTTGATATCTTCGTCGGCGATATCATCCAAAGCGGCAATCATGGCACTGGCTTGGGCGACAAGGTCCTGCCATTCCTCATTGGTACGATACCCGACGAGTTTCTGGTCCTTCGCATCCCGCGGATCGGCCATCAAGCGGTCCTAATGATGGTGGTGGCTGTGGTCGCCGTCCTCGTCCTCATCACAACAGCCCGCCGTGCATTCGCCGTGCGCACCTTGTTGAAATTCGGTGAAACTTTCGAAAAACACGGCCGCCGCTTTGCGTTTGCCGTCATCACTGAATCGGTAGCTGCCGTCTTCAAAGATCAGGGTGCCTTCGTCCGCAAGCTCTTCCATGACCTCGATGACGATCTCCCCTTCATTTTTCAGAAACGGCTGCATGGATTGGGGCGTGAACCGGTCCCCAAACCCTTCTCCTTGGTACCAGTAGCAAATTTGGAGTACATCTTCGCGGACGATCATGCGGCTCAAAGCCTTGGTGCCGTCGGTGTTATTGTCCATTAATCGCCTCCCAAAGATATCGTGGCGTGATTTTCGATGAAAGGATTTGGCGGCGTCAATGTCTTTGACGATTTCTCGCCCAGATGGTGGCTCGCGCCGAGTCCGTTTCGGGCGATATCGAGTGTCGTTTCAATGATCTCCGCCTGTTGGGCGTAGGGAGAATATCCGAAATGCAGCTTCAAGGCCTCTTCATCGTCCGCCCAACCTTCATTATCCGCAAGGACGAGGCGGCCAAATGTATTCGCCTGATAGTCGGCCTCTACCGTGTAACATTCGTCCGGCCAGGCCTTGAAGTACTCGCCGATCATCAATGTATTTTCCAAATCAACAATCCCGGTCACCGCTTCATAGACGCGTTCCTGCACTTCCGCTTCATCCGCCGATCCGCCGGCCCACTTGAACGCCTGGACCATGCCAGGAGTCCGGGATACCGCTGATGCACCGACAAGAACAATTCTGTCCGGGCGCGGCATCTCGTCATTCTGAAACCGCTGGATGATGTGAACCGGACTCCAGGTGAAATTTTCCACCGAGATGTGAGGATCGTCCTCCAACGCGGTTTCCAGTTTCTCCATCAAGGGTGGCCCGAGCTGAAAACAATCCAGAACCGCCGAGTAACCGACAATTCCGATCAGCGTTGCGGGCGAAGCGCCCACAGGATCAGTCGATACCGCAGGCGCAGGTTGTCACTTCACGCGTGACGACCCTGTCCGAGCCCTCAACCATCACATGGGTGGTACACGGCATGCAGGGATCGAACGACCGGAGCGTCCTCAGAATATCAATTCCCTGAAAATCTTCCTCGTCCGTATAGGAAGACTCGATAATCGGGGTGTTCAGGACCGCCCTTTCGTAGGGCCCCGGCTCTCCCCATGGTGTCGCGGGGCAGGCATTGACCGTGGAGGGCGTAACAATTTGGTAGTTCGCCAGCAGCCCATCCTTGATTTCACAGTGATGAGACAGGAATCCCCGGCCCGCACCCCAGAACCCGACGCCAATGGAATGGCCTTTGTTCGGAATTTCGAACGGAGTCGCCACCTGCGTCTCGCCTTGCTTCTGAAGATCGAAGGCACGAACAAGGTTTTCCAAAGTCACCATGAGGTTGAACCCGACAGCATAGGCCCGAGCCCGGTTGCGCTCGAACGCATTCCAGACGTCGGGAACCTTCCATTCTAGGTTGGCGGCGGGGAGACTCTCGCCGGCCGGAATGTTCAACTTCAAGCTTTGACCCGTGGATTCAAAATATTCGCTTTCAGGAATTTTTTGAGCCAGCGCCGAAATGTACACCCGCGCATAGGCGCCGGCTTCGAACGTCTGGCGGTCCCAGGTGGGTGTCGTCGACCAACTGTAACGGTCTTTCCAGTTCTGCGATCCTGGGCGCGGGATGGTCGTCTTGTTCCAAGGATGGTTCGGACTTAGAGGATTGCCGAGGGGGTCCGTGGGGAAGGGATAGTCATCCCAGTTTTCATAGTATGAGTGCTCAACGAATTCCTCGAGGCCGACATTGATGTCTGTCAGGCGGGTCGTCACTAACTCGCCATTTACAACGACGCCTGGGGTCGACCAGCGTTTCTCACCCCATTCATTGCAGTTTTCGTAGGCGGCATCGTAGTAGTCCTCGTGGTCCCACTGGCCAAGATCGACCATCGTGGCCGGCAACCGCCCGACGTCTTTGTATTTGGGGTCGCATTCGTAGAAGAAGTCAAAGACATCATCCCAAATGCCGATGCATTTTTTGGCGTAATCGAAAAACCTCTGAACCCGGAGATAAAATTCGTTGAATGTGGACGTGGTGATCGTCGTTGTCACACCGCCGGGAATAATTGTTTCCGGGTGCGGATATTTGCCGCCGAGAAGCACATAGGCTTCCCGTGCGACACGAGTCATCTGCAAGGCCTCGAGGTAGAGCTTTCCGGTCAGCGGATTGAGATCGGTCAATATCTCGCCAATGGTGCCATATCCGTGAACCTCTTCATTCGGTGCCTTGGCGGCAACAGCTTTGTCCCAGACTTCCGGGTTTGTCGCCTTGACCAAGCTTTCTGAAAAATCCGGACCGGAGAGAACAAACAAATGCAGCGGATTGTCGTAGAGATATTCGCAACTCAGAAGAAGATTGCGAACGACGATGCCGAGAGGCGGCGGCTTGATGCCGAGAGCCATTTCGACTGATAGGGCCGACGCTGTCGAGTGAACCCCACCACATACGCCACAGGCCCGCGACGATATAAAGGCTGCGTCGCGAGGGTCCCGGCCTCTCAGGATGACCTCATAACCCCGGAACAATGTCGCCATTGCATTTGTTTCGACGATCTTTTTCTCTTCCAGATCGACCATAGAATGGAACGCCAAGGCGCCCGCCACACGGGTGACCGGATCGAAATCGATATCCGCCAGCTGACCATTCTTGGCCGCCAATTCGCGCAGTTTTTCCTCTCTCTCTTCGAGGGAGCGCGTTTGATACTCGTAGGGGTTCGGTACCCCCTCGATCAAATGGGCATTGCCTTGCTCATCGAATTCAATGGGTAAATTTTCAAAACACATGGTCCCAGTCTTTCGTGGTCAAACTTCGAATATGATAGGTGTCGTTACCGACTGCCGGCTACTTTCACAATCGCCGCTAAATTGCCGTTTGCGGCCAGAAGCGGCGGCAACAATGCAGATAGTCCGTCGTTGATTGCGTCGATCTTTTCGTTTAGGGGCGCTGTATTGTCCCGGATCGCCACCAGTCCGCCGGCGAGTTTCTCCAAATGGTCCGCACCGCGTTTCAAAGCGACATAAATCCCGATCAAGTGATAGGCAACGACGAGGACAATCACCAAAACCAGTACCAGCGAAATAATTCCAAGCACTTCGATCATATCAGGATGCCTCCGCCCGTGAGGCCAAGACGCCGGCTACCGCGCCGGTTTTTTGTTCAATCGATTCGGCAACGGGGATCATCGACCCCGCTGCGGATAACGTATCATCCAGTGCCGGCACCGCTTCGGAGTGGCCGACAATTTGAACGCCCGCCTCAAGCATGTCTGCAAGGTACTTTTCAATCGCTCTCGCCGCCCTCAGGCTCCGGCCGAGAAGATTTAAGGCCACAGGTATGATGACCAACGCGACAACGACGATGGTGGCAATCCAAACGGTCAGTCCAAGAGTCGTCATTGCCTGTTCTCCTGTGCCCCCAGCGCATCGTGTACGCCGCCCAGGCTCGCATCAACAGCGGTCAGTCCGCCGGCGATGGTGTTGAGCTTTTCGTTTAGGCCCGGTGCAGCCGCGGGCAGGTGAGATGTTTCCCGTTCGATGGCCCGCAGGCCCAGTCTAAGCTTTGCGAGATAGCTGTCCCCATTTCCGCCAATCGCTTCCAGCACACTGGAAATTTTCACCAAGGCCAAGGCAACGACCGCCAGGAAAACAAGTGCGGCGGCGCAGGTGATGATCGTCAATAAGGTAATCATCCGCCTACCCCTTCCGCCAAATACAGGCGGGACAATTCGGGCATCCCTCTGCATGTTCCTTGATCGCCTCTGCGCTCTTGGCGATGCCGCCGGCGCGGCCAAGAATACCCTCCACGGTGTCATAGGTTTTGTAGATCGCGGCAATATGGATGGTGTTGTTCGCCACCCGCTGACCATTCGCCCACACGGTCGCAACCTCGTCATGGATGGCCGACGCGGTTTTGATGATCATGCCGAGTAAAATGGCAACGACGGCCGTGACGACGACCACGAC
Source organism: uncultured Rhodospirillaceae bacterium (assembly GCA_964620095.1). Classification (GTDB taxonomy): domain Bacteria; phylum Pseudomonadota; class Alphaproteobacteria; order Rhodospirillales; family UBA2165; genus JAJDXO01. Next base: position 18,243 of record CAZUGT010000019.1, read on the forward strand.
AATGGCTGCGAGCCACCAACTGGCGATGGGATCGGTACCTAGGATTAAGTCCATGGCCTATCTCCTACGCCGCCGAGCCGACTGACTCGTCGTGAGATACCGCCGACACAATTGCAGCGGCATTTTCATCAATGGCCTGCGCGCCTTCCAGTATCTGGCCGGCAACGGCATTGGTGCTGGTGAGCGACCAAACGGAGCGGGTGTTTTCGTCAATTTCCGCTACCACGGCACTGGCCGTAACGGCCAATCCGTGAATGCGTCGCGCTTGCCAGAGTATGCCGATCAGCAAGAGCGCCACCACCAGGACAACGGCGGCACCAGCTATGAAACCGAGCGTCCAAAGAGTCATATCCACCCCCTATTCCGCTGCCATCTTGGTCTCGGGCGCCGTCTGGGGGCCCTGCTCCAAATACCGGGACGCCGATTTTTGAAGCGCCTTTTGACGCGAAGAGCCGGGAGAGAACTCAGTTCCCATGGTCTTGATCTTTTCATAGAAGAAACTGACCGTCGCCTCGGACGCCTTGTTCCTTGCGGACACGTTGGCCCATCCGGACGGAACGTTCCCGGTTTCCTTCCAGCGGGACGTCAAATTCCGGCTCCGCTGGGTAAACCGCCGCAAGTATGAAATAAAGGAACCGGCGCCGCGGGAAACGGTGGAGGACACCATTGTGCCCGGCGGCTTCTTGTAAAAGGGTGCAAAGGCATCCGGGAAGCCCGGCATGGTGCACCCGATGCAGATGCCCCCGGTGTTCATGCACCCGCCGTTATGGCCGATAGCACCACGGGACACCATGTTGCATTGAACGACCGGACCCCAGCAGCCGAGTTCGACCAGACATTCCTTCTGACCATATTCGTCGGCGAACTTGCCCTCTTCGTAGCTGCCGGCGCGAACGCATCCCCGGTGAACGGTGGAATTGAACATCCAGGCGGGCCGGCCCAGTTCGTCAAATTCCGGAAGGGGGCCCACGCCCGCCAGGAACATCAGCACGGAGGCAATGGTCTCGGTGATATTATCACCCAATGGGGCACATCCGGGAATGTTGATCGGCGGCAAACCGAGTGCCGACAAATAGTCTTCGCCCAGATAATCCATCACCGACATGGCGTTCGTCAGGTTGCCGGCAGCGGCGGGAATACCGCCCCACGTCGCACATGTCCCGACAGCGATCACGGCCGCGGCGCCGGACGCCAGATCTCTGAGCCAATGGGCGGTCGGAATGGGCTGGTTGGTCTCTTCGTTATTTCCCATGGCGGACCAATATCCGCCAAAGGCGCCGGCGATATCTTCGTCGGCCACGGAGCCTTCTTGAATGACGACATAAGGAGCGCCGAGCTTGCCGTCCTTCGCAAGGTGGTACGCCTGCATAAAGTCTTTCCCGGCCGTCACGGCAAGGACGGGATGGTGCAGGACGATCTTTGGCAGGCCCGGAATAGATCCCGTGACCAATTGCTCGACCGTGGGATTTTGGGCGCCGACCGCTGCGATAGAACATCCATCGCAGCTCATCCCGGCGAGCCAGAATGCGTGCACCTCTTGGACAGGTCCCTCATCAAGACCAAAGCGGGGAATATATCCACCTTCCCGTGGTACAGAGGCCCTGGCCCTGGGCTCAGTCTCCGACATACCGATCTCCAACCTTAGTTGAGACGGTATTTTTGCTTGATTGCCCTAGGGACAAGGTCAAGAGCAAAACCCTATTTTTGAGCAGTTTCCGCGCAATTGCAGGGTTGATTCAAGATGGCGCAGATACAAGACCCCGGTTTTCCGGGCGACGTCTGAAACAGGGTCATGAAACGTGAATCCAAATCCTCAAGACGACCTTGCAGGACCGCTATTTCCTGGGACATTTCGCTCCGCTGTTCATCCAGTATGCCGAGGAGCCTTGAGCGGAGCATGTCGTCTTCGCCAGGGTTGAGGAGGATCTTTATCGCCTCCAAGGGAAGATTCAGGCTTCGCAGGGCAACAATTTTACCGGCCCGCTCCACGACGGCCGGCGAATAGACCCGGTAGCCGTTCTCACTGCGCTCAGGTTCGGGGATGAGCCCGATTTTTTCATAGTGCCGGAGCGTCTTCGTGGAGACAGACAGCGAGTCGGCAAGTTCCCCGATCCGCATGGTTCCGGTCCGCTAGGCCGCCACCCTGTCGAGTACGTCAATGGCTGCGGCAATGTCGCGGATCGCTTCGACCCCCGCCGAGCCCGGCGCATGGTCATAGGGTGACTTTTCTTCCCGCTCGGCGGTCACCATTTCTTCGTCGAGAGGAACCACGCCAATGACGTCCATATCATGCTGGTCGCAGAATGCTTGAATTGCCGCGAGGTCATCGTCATTCCGGACTTTGTTGGCAACGACCTTGATGTGCTTGATGGCGAGTTCCTCGGCGAGGACAGCCGTTCGCATCCCGGCCTCCAACGACCGGTAATAGGGTTCCGCGACGATCAGCATCATATCGACGTGTCGGGCGGTGCCGCGCTTCAAATGTTCAAGGCCGGCTTCCATGTCCGTCACGGTGTGCTCGCCGTATGCCGTCAATTCCGCGACCAGGCCGCGAACAGCCTGGTGAGAGGCGCACATGCAGCCCGAGCCCGCTGATCCATGGGGGGGTTGCCCCATGACGATCAAGTCGACGCCATCAGCGGCATGGGCAGCATACTGATCGATGATTTCGTCCCTGGAAATGGCCGGCACCATCATCACCACACCATCCACTTTGTCGCCGCGCTTCATGACCGACGACGGAATATAGGTGATGTCATCCGCTTGCTGCCGGCTCATCCCGAGTGTCAGGGCAAGATTTGGATTGGGATCCCCGTCGATGGCCAGAATGTTCCGGCCGGATTCAGCGAAGATCCTTGAGAGGGTGCCGGCGATCGTCGTTTTTCCTGATCCGCCTTTTCCAACAGTTGCTATTTTCACTGCGTTTCTCCGCTTTGTAGCATGCCCATCGGCAATCATTTAGAATGAATCTCGCGAACATTATTGTGAAGCGATCATCCATCCGACAAGGAGAATATAATTTCCAGTCCCCTACATCTAACGATCTTAACAGGATTTTTGGGGGCCGGAAAAACCACGCTCCTAAATGAGTATTTGTCGTCTGGCGTGGCGCGGGATGTTGCGGTCCTGGTCAATGAGTTTGGCGCGATCGACGTTGACGGCGCCGTCATCAACCAGACCATCGGCGGCGGCACCAAAGTCATGAGCCTCCCAAATGGATGCATCTGCTGCGAAGTCCAGGAGGATTTGGCAGAGGCGTTGCTGGCGCTCGTGGAGTCCGGCCAAAGTACGACGGGCATTTTGGAGACAACCGGACTGGCCGACCCGGGCGCCATCCTGCGCGGGGCCGCCCATGATCCCCGCCTTAAGAGGACTATCGTGATCGACAGTGTCGTCTGTGTCGCGGGCGCCCCAAATATTGCCGCTCAGTTACCGGAATTTCCCGAAGCTGGTGTGCAGGTTGCGCTTGCGGACCGGATAGTCATATCCAAGTCGGATCTGGTTTCCGAAGATGAATTGTCCGATACCCGCGATACCGTCGCCAAGATCAATCCGGTTGCGGAAATACATGAGCGAACAGCGGGACATGAGCTTGGACCTATTTTTGAATCCATCGATGGCAGGCAAAATTCAGTTCCCCCAAGTGACACGCACCATCATTCGCATGGCATCCAGACCTTTACCGTGGACTTGCCGGGACCGCTCGATCCGGACCGGTTCCGAGACACTTTGTCGTTCTTGATCATGCGGCATGCGGAGAGCCTATTGCGCATGAAAGGCGTCGCCTTGTTCTCCGGTGACTCAACGCCCCGGCTGCTGAATGGGGTCCACGATGTCTTCACCTCCGATGCCCTTGATGGTGCGGTCATCGAGAATACAGGGTCCCTCGTATTCATCGGTAGGGGCTTGCCGGAGGAACAGATTCGGTCAGATCTGCTTGGGTGTGTCGCTCCGTAGGCGAGGCCGGGTAGCGGCCAGAGACGACTTCAGTCAATTTGAGCAGCAGAGAATGCCGCCAGTTCTTCACACCGGACTGAAAGTCGACTGAGGTTGGGAACGTCTTCCCCTGGAAGCTCCCCCGGAAAAACATGATCGAAAAACCTCACACCAACAGCGGTGGTGATATCCGGCTGGCCAATACGGCCGCCGTTAAACCAGGTGTTGTCCCCAAGCTCCGTATCAAGGACGCGAAACCCCTGTTTGGCATGACGCAGAAGGCGGGTTTGTCGCTCCGGGTCGTGTTGTGCCCCATCCCGCCGCCGCTCGGCATTCGCCCCCATGACCCGGTCTATGGCGCCCGTCGCCAAGGCCAGCCGATAAAGCGCTTGGCGTCTCGCGGCCCCTTGTACAGGGATTAAGGCCCTGTCTGGACCGGCCAGCTCGTCCAAATAATCGAGGATCGCGGCACTATCGACGATGGTTTCCTCCTCCGAAAGGATCAACGCCGGCACACGCCCGACCGGATTGGTCCGCTCCCGCGCCTCTTCATCGCCAACGGCGGAAATGATCTGGCGGTCGAAATCAATCCCCAAATGCTTCATCGACACCGCGACGCGGCGGACATACGGCGACAAAAACCGCCCTGTCAGTATTGGTAGATCGGTCATGAGTTTTTGGTTCTGTTACTCTTGATTGTTCGGCACCGAGCAACAGACTCCAATTCTGTTCGGTGAATGGCAAGCCGTACAGCGTTGGGTCCCAAGTATTGGAGGCCGCATTTGGTGACCTGTCCCATTCACGGCTTCTTCCAAATGAACTTTATTCGGTATAGGAAGCTGTGTGCTCCCGTAGCATGCCGGAGATCTCGAACGGCACGTCAGCTTGGAAACGGAGCGGCGTTTCTCGCTGGCCACATGAGTTGCGACGGCCCTGCCACTCGCCCCGGCACCACACTTTCCGACTCTTTCGAACAAGCCACAGCTTGCTACAAAGCTAGGTAGTGCCTCTGCTTCATCCAATGGGCTCGCCGTCGCCGAGTGGTGGAGGGTTGGCCGGAAACGGGGCGGCGGTCGGATGTTCGGGGGAGGATGTCCAGCCGCCGCTTTTCCTCATCGGCACGACGGAGACGGCACCATGAGCGCAACAATCGCGATTCCCGCCAATACGGCGGCCACCTTTCTCACGCATTTCTTCGGCAGCGGCCTTGTCGACGACACCTATGTCGTCGAGCGGTTCAAGGCGCGGGCCGACGGCAACATCAGCTCCTTGTCCGGCGAGGTCCCGGCTGCGGCGAAGAACGGCCAGCCCACGGCCAAGCGCATCACCGCCACCCTGGCGCAGGTCAAGGAGATGCGCCCGGCGCGCACCGAGATCATCGTGTGCACCGGGCTTCGGACCCGCGGCGGCCAGCAGTTGTGGGGCGATCTGGCGACCTCGCTCTTCCACGACCGCCGCCAGAAGGGCTGACGCGCGCCTGACGGACGTCCGGCCAGCCCATCGTCGGCCGGATACCTTCCAACCGGTTTCAACCCCACGGCAAGGAGACGTCCCATGTGCGAGCAGGACATTGCCGCGCGGCGTGCCCGCGACCTGGAGCGGTATCACCGACGCACCGCCGAACGCAGGGCGCAGGGCCTGTGCGTGAGGTGCGGGAAGCGCCCGCCCGCACCCCATCGTAGCCAGTGCGAGGTCTGCGCAGCGAAGTGCCGGCCTGCCGATCTTGAGCGGTATCACCGGCGTACCGCCGAACGTGTCGCACAAGGCCTGTGCCCGAAGTGCGGGAAGCAACCGCCCGCGCCCGATCGCTCGGTGTGCGAGCCGTGCAACGAGAAGACCAACCGCGCCAGCCGCGCCCGCGATGCCCGGCTCAGGGCGGCCGGGATGCCGCGCCGGGACCCCCAGCGCGCCCGGGCGTACGAACGCGAACGCTCGCGCAAGGAGAGGGCCGTGCGCCAAGCCGGGGGCATCTGCACGAGATGCGGCAAGCTTCCTGCAGTGGAGGGCCGCGCGTCGTGCGAGCGCTGCCTCGAGAAGCGCCGCGCTTCCGACCGCGCACGCTACACTGCTGGCAAGGCGGCCGGGAAGCTTTACGGCGGGGCTGACCCGGAGGCCAAGCGCAAGGCCGCCCGGGCCAAGAGCAAGCGGAACCAGAAGGCCCGCAAGAAAGCAGGCCTCTGTATCCGATGCGGAAATCAGCCGCCGGTCGAAGGCGGAACCACATGCACGCCATGCCGCGAGATGCGCCAGGCGGCGGAGCGCCGGCAGTACGCCGAACGCAGGGCCGCCGGCCAGTGCACCCGGTGCGGCGGACCGGTTCATAACGGCCTGTCGCGCTGCGCGCGATGCGCCGTCATCGAGGAAGCCAGCAAGCGCCCGGAGCGCAAGAACGCGAGATCCCGGGAGCTGTATGCCGAACGGCGGGCCCAAGGGTTGTGCACGACGTGCGGGGCGCCGTCCCAGGGGGCCAGCAGGTGCGCCCCATGCGCGGAGAAATCCTACCATGGCTCGGCGCATTTCAGGGGCATCCCGGTGTGGGACCCGAGCTTCACCGTCGTAGAGCTCGAGACGGGCCGGGAGCACGGCCCCTATGACAGCGAGGCAGATGTGGCGCTCTGCCTCGCCTTCGAGAAGCTCGACCGGGATCGGGTGGAGATCGTAACCGATGCCCCGATTACCGCACGTATGACGGCCTGGGAGTGATCGGGAGGCGGCGGGGGGGCTCGCCCTGCTGCGCTGCCGGCCCGCCGCCCGCCGGAAAAAGATGCGCCGGCGCGTCCCCACAATACATATCGCCGGCCGGGCAACCGCCGGCCAGGGCCCAACCGGAGGAGTTTTCACCATGTCCGCCTGCCTGCCCGACAATCCCGCCTATTGCTTCTTCCCCCACGCCGATGAGAACGGCGGGCCGCCGCAGATCCGAATCCTCGTGGAAGGCCTGGCCGTCGCCATCCCCACCGCCCTGGTCTGCCTCACCGCTGACGATGGTCTGGTGCTGTGCGACCGGCTGAACCGGGCCCTCGGCCTCGACCGCGACGCCTGGACGGCGCTGGCCGCAGGCTGCCTGCGCACCAGCCCCGGCGGCATGAACGGCAACACCCTGCACTAACCCGCGCCGAAGCCGTCGCGGCGTGTCCCGCCTGTCGCGGCCGGGGGTGACCGGCACCGGTGTCCGCCTGGGTTCGGCCGGGAGGCGGAGAGGAGCTTTCGCGGAGGCGAGCGTCCGGCAGGCCGGAGAGAGTGGTTTCTCCGTGCCGATGTCGGGTCGGCAACGGTACGAGGAGTTCCAGCCATGTTCCAATTCGACCATTCCCCCGACATTCCCGCCGGCAGTGATTTGCTCGCCGAAATGGGCATCGACCCGGCCGCCGTCCACGAGGCGATCGAGGACGACCGCGCCATCCGCTGTCCGGAGCGCCCCGCGGCCTATCCCGAGCGCAGCTTCGCCCGCCTCGCCCCGGAACCGGCGGCGGGGGACCTCGGCGAGGCGGCGTCCGATGAGTCCCGGGATCGGGACCCGGCGGCGTCGCTGCCGCAGCCGGAATAGAGGTGAAGGAGGGCTTGGAGAGATTGAACGGTCGGGGGTTCGGGAGAGTGTCCCGGCCCCGGCCGTTCGGAACCCATCGTCATCAACCAGCTATGCAAGGAGTATCGTCATGGCTTTCGGACTCAACCGCGTGGAACTGATCGGCCGCCTCGGCGCCGACGTCACCGTCAACCACCTCACCTCGGGGGGCC
>CAZUGT010000020.1:0-5416 GCA_964620095.1 uncultured Rhodospirillaceae bacterium
TTCACGCCGACCGAAGCGGCCGGTATCGGCGCCGTCGGCGCCTGGCTCCTCGGGCTTCTCGGCGGCCGCATGAACCGCAAGACCTTCATCGACGCACTCCTCGATACGGTACGCACGACGGCGATGATCTTTACGCTGCTGATCGGCGCCATCATCTTCAAGAATTTCATGGCATTGGCGCAGGTTCCGACAATGATCGAGGAATTGATGGCCGGGCTCTCATTGACTCCCATGGGGATGATGATCGTGATCTTGCTGATCTATGTCATCCTCGGCGCCGTATTGGACACGTTGGCGATGATTTTGCTGACCATTCCGGTCTTTTTCCCCCTGATTGTCAGTTTGGGGTTCGATCCCGTCTGGTTTGGCATCGTGATCGTCGTCGTGGTCGAACTTGCGCTCATAACGCCGCCGATGGGCATCAACGTCTTCGTCCTGAAGGGAATGGCGAGCGATGTGCCGCTTATGACCATATACAAAGGTGTCATCCCGTTTGTGTTGGCTCAAGTGGTCCTGTTGGTTCTGCTGCTTCTGTATTCTCCGCTGGCGCTGTGGCTGCCGAATACCGCGTCGTAGCGCTTGGAAACCCGTCCGGTCTTTTGCTGTCAAACGCCATACCCCCTGTTGTCCCCTTGCCGATCATTTCCTCGAGGCGGCATCAGGCCCTAATCGTAGCTTTTGTAATACTTAGCTATCCGTTTCCAATCCTTATCGACCTGATTCTTATCATTCTTGTTGCGATTGCGCATTCCCAGAACTCCGGTGTGGGCGGCGCAAACTATTCTTGCCGAATTAAAATACCTCGGCGTGTCTTGAGTTTCTTGAATTGCCTCTCCTATTCTTTTTGGAGAACCATTGATGCCAAGCACCGGCCGCATTGCGCGATAAGTGTCTAGCCCCAGGCAAATGACCAGTCGGGGCTTGATTATGTCCATCTCCTTTAAGGTAAAACGCTCGGCGCACTTTTCCAGTTCAACGATCGGGATCTTTAACCGCGCCGATCCGCCTTTTATGAAGGGAAATACATTCGTCAGCCAGCAATCCGATCTTTCCAGGCCCAAATGCTTACATAACAATTTAGCGAGGTTGTAGTTGGTTGGAAACCGTTTGGAAAATCCTCGCTCGAAGACACACCGGTCTTCTTTTGCGATGGCTCTCTTAATCTCTTTTTCGCTGCACCAATCCTGGCCCACGATCATGACTTCGGCGTTGTAATTGCAGCCGGATTGCGTCCAAGGGGTCACAAACCTGTTAGTTTGAAACCCTTTAAAGAGACCGCAATCTTGTTCAACGAACGACTCGATGTGTCGGTATCCCTTTGGCGGCGATTCCTTGCTGCGGCTATGGGCCAGTTCGGCAATCCTGGCTTCCTTGCTCATTGTCCCCTCCGTCGGCATTCAAAGCGTTCACCAATCGGGCAGCCTCCAAGGCTTACTCGGGGAGTCCGCGCCCTAAATTTCGTCAACCACTTTTTGGCTTCCTTCATGTCGTCTGGCCAGACGGTCATGCTCACGGTTCCCTCCACCGTATTGTCGCGCTCCACTAGCATTAACCCGCAGAGATCGGGGTCATTGTCGCGAAGATAGTGAAGCGAATACACTTTCATCCTGTCGTCCAAGTAATGGATTCCGCGAAATTCAGGCATCGAGTTGCCAGTGTCCAAAATGCTTGATGTACTGATTGGCGTCGGGGTCGCCCAGGTCCGCGGCGACTCTGAGCAGGCGGGCCGACAGCCTTTCATCTTCATCAACTCCTTCACCGGTGCCATACATGGCTCCCAGGCGGGCGAACGCGTTGGCGCAACCGCCATGCGCGGAGCGCCCCAGCCAAATTTGCGCTTGTACAAGGTCTTCCTCGCATCCACGGCCATGTATGTAGCAGACCGCCAGGTTCAGTTGCGCGATTGGGTCGCCTTGCTGTGCGGCGCGCAATAGAAACCTTCTCCCGTTATCGTAATCACGAACGGAAGGGATGCTACAGAGCAGGTATCCGAGGAGTGATTGCGCCCTCACACAGCCCGCTTCCGCGATGCCATTGAGCAAGGAAATCGCCAGATCAAATTTTGGTGGAGATGAACGTAAATAAAGCCGGGCTTGTCTTAGGCGATCTTCTGTCTCGATCAGATCATTTATAAATTTTTTCGTTTGACGCCCGGGATGTTTCAACTCTGTTTCCTCAACGAGGTGGGTATTGTAGCACAAAACCTTGGGGGAAACATCCCGCTCCGCTATTGGCTGGAAACGGAAGCCTGGGTTGTTTGGCAAAGGTGTCCGCAGCCATGAGAGAGCATTCGACGTCGTACCCGGCAAGGGTTGAGCCCTGAGCATCCAGTCTGGGCTAAGGACCCCCCTAGCTGGAAACGCTGGACAGGCGCTAGCCGATGGTGATGGAAGTTGCACTCGGAATTTCTGACAATATGCTTCTCCGGCAACACGATACCCATGTTTGCTTTGGCGTATCGGCACCAACTGACAAGCCTAGGGGGAAATGATGCCGCTAGCGAATGAAGAACAATTAGACCTGTTCCGGTACTTGGTACGTGAGACCACGGAGCTCAATGCGGCTAATCTCCTGAGTAATTCAGAGTGGGGAGCACTTAATTTCGAGCGAGCGCGTAAAGATGTCGAAACGGTCTATGAATTTTCGGAGTTGTTGCAGGAACTACCTTTGCACCTGCTGCCCACCGGTATCATGGATAATATCCATGCGACATTTGACGCAATTAAGACCACCTTCTCAAAGATCAACAACTTCACAATTGAACAGGGAAACCCGCAACAGGTTCGCGATCAGATTGCCGAGGAGCTAGGCATACAAGTTGATCACCTGCGAGATCAAATACACTCCTGGGTCGGCTATCTAAGTCACTTTTCAGTAGCGTCCCGCGAGAACAGCCAAAAAATGACAGCGTTAATTGAGAGTGCAAACTCTCACATGGAAAGGGTTGTTGCCGAAAGCGAGGAGAAATTAAAAGAACTCGAAGCAATTATTTCCGCATCAAGGGAAGCAGTTGGTCAGATCGGGGTTGGTAAGCATACCCTGGATTTTCAAAATGAAGCCAAGACACATGCAGACGCTTCAAGGAATTGGCTGGTTGCTGCTGGAGTATTTGGAATTGTCACGGTCGCGGCAGCCTTACTCATTTTAATTTACTTTCCAATACCGCAGGGCTCTGATCTCGCTCAAATTATTCAGTTTGGCTTCACAAAGTTGGTCATCGTGGGCCTGTTGGTTTCCACGACTGTATGGTGTGCAAGAATTTATCGAGCCAAAAAGCACCAGGAGACAATCAATAGTCACCGAGCCAATGCGCTCAGGACATTCCAAACATTTGTCGAAGCGAGTGAAGACCGGCAAATTCGCGATGCTGTGCTTCTGGAAGCTACCCGATCAATATTTGCTATCACTTCGTCCGGATATCTCGGGTCTGAATCTCCAACGGGTGACTCACAATCTCACATCGTGGAGGTTGTAAAGTCTGTTGCTTCAGCAGCACAAAGGGCAGATTAACCCGATTTCGGAACCGCGGAGATGATCACCGTCGCTTCGGCGATGGGGTACTCGTCGGTGATGGTGAGATCGATTTGGGCGTCCATGCCGTCGGGCAGTATTTCATCCAGCCGGTCCCGGGCGCCGTTGGTCAGTTCCATGGTGGGTTTGCCGCCCGGCAAGTTGACCACGCCCAGGTCGCGCCAGAAAACGCCTTTGCGAAAGCCGGTGCCGAGCGCCTTGGAGCACGCCTCCTTGGCGGCGTAACGCTTGGCGTAGCTGGCCGCGCGGAGCCGTCGTTTGTCGGATTTCTTTCTTTCGGTCTCGGTAAAGCAGCGCTCAACGAACCGGTCGCCGAACCGGTCGAGGGTCTTTTCGATCCGCCGGATGTCGATCAGGTCGTTGCCGATGCCGATGATCACGCGGTCCGGTCTCCGGCCGCGCTGGCCCGGGCGTTATCCATCAGGGCGCGCATGCGTTTGATGGTGCTGTCGAGGCCGCCGAAAATGGCCTCGCCGATCAGGAAATGGCCGATATTGAGCTCGACGATGCTTTCGATTTCGGCGACGGGGCCGACCGTGTCGAAACCGAGCCCATGGCCGGCGTGACATTCGAGGCCCAGTTCTTCCGCATGGGCCGCGGCCTCGACGATCCGTCGAAGTTCGCGCGCCCGTTCGGCGCCGGCCGCTTCGCAGTAGGCGCCGGTATGTATCTCGACCACCGGGGCGCCGAGAGAAACCGCCGCGTCGAGTTGCGCCGCGTCGGCCTCGATGAACAGGGAGACCCGAATTCCGGCATTGGACAATTCGCCGACCACCGGCGCCAGCTGGCCGTGCAGCCGCCGGGCATCCAGTCCGCCCTCGGTGGTGATCTCTTCCCTCTTCTCCGGGACGATACACGCCGCGTGCGGCCTGTGGCGCAGGGCGATGTCGAGCATCTCGTCCGTAGCCGCCATCTCGAGATTGAGGGGCAGATCGATCTCCGCCATCAGGCGCGAAATATCGTCGTCCGAGATGTGCCGCCGGTCTTCGCGGAGGTGGGCGGTAATCCCGTCGGCCCCCGCCGCCGCGGCCGCCACGGCGGCCTTCACCGGGTCCGGGTGCTCGCCGCCCCGGGCGTTCCTGATGGTGGCGACGTGATCGATGTTCACGCCCAGCCGCAAATGCCGGCTCATGCCGTGTTCTCCGTCTGGTGCGCCTGCCGGTCGCGGCGGGCGGCAAGTATCTTTTTCCGGCGGGCGGCGCGGGCGGTCTGATACCAGCCGAGCAGCCCGCGAGCGATATAGTAGCTGACGATCCAGGCCACGATGGCGGTCGGGATGCTGCCGATCAGCATGGTCCCGAAAATCGGCCATGCGGAGTCCTGGAGATACTGGAAATCGGCCTGCAACATCGATTTCACCATGTTGCCGAACAGGGCAGTGAAATTGGGGCTGTCCCCGTTCGGGTGTTCGCCGAACCCCATGAGGCGGCCGAGTTGGTAGATCCAGACCCAAATGATGGGAAAGGTCCAAGGATTTCCCACCAGGGTCCCGATCCAGGCGGCCAGGATGTTGCCGCGGGTGATCCAGGCCAGGAAGGCGCTGGCTACCAGATGCAGTCCGATGAACGGCGTAAACGAGACCGCGGCCCCATAGGCGAAGCCGGCGGCAATCGAATGGGGGCTGCCCTTCAGGCGGGCAAGACGATGGCCGAGATAGACCACGGTCCGCCGCCAGCCGATGCTCGGCCAGAAAGCGTTCCGGATCTGATCCACCGGTGAGCGCCGATTTCGCCGCCGAAACAACATGTCCTGTCTCTCCACCGGCCCGGAAGCCGGCCCCTCAATTCCAGTCCCTGATTCAACCCCTGGCGCGCTCGACGGAGTTGACCACAGGCGCGGCACGAAGCGCCGCGATTATATTCGTCAGGTGCTTCAAGTCCCGCAC
>CAZUGT010000021.1:0-1540 GCA_964620095.1 uncultured Rhodospirillaceae bacterium
GGATACGGATGGCCCGGAAGACATCTTGCGCGCGGCGGCGGACGCGTCGGTCAACGGGCCGAACCAGTACCCGCCGATGATGGGCATCCCCGAGCTTCGCCAAGCGGTCGCCGCCCACAACAAGCGGTTCTACGGCCTCCATATGGACTGGCGGACCGAGACCATGGTCACCTCCGGCGCCACCGAGGCGCTGGCGGCCTGCCTGTTCGGCCTGATCGAGCCGGGCGACGAGGCGGTGCTCATCGAGCCGCTGTATGACAGCTATCTGCCGATCCTGCAGCGGGCCGGCGGCGTTGCCAGGCTTGTCCGCATCGAGCCGCCGGACTGGGAACTGCCGCGGGACGCCCTGGAGGCCGCATTTTCCGACAGAACCAAGCTCATCATGATCAATTCGCCCATGAACCCGTCCTCCAAGGTGTTCAGCCGGGACGAACTGGCATTCATCGCCGGCCTGCTGGAAAAACACGACGCCTATGCGATCTGCGACGAGGTCTACGAACATTTGATTTTCGACGGCCTGCCCCATGTGCCGCTGATGACCTTGCCGGGAATGCGGGAGCGCTGCCTGCGCATCGGATCGGCGGGGAAGACCTTCTCCCTCACCGGCTGGAAGGTCGGCTACGTCTCGGGCCCGCCGGACCTCATCGGCGCGGCCGCCAAGGCGCACCAGTTCCTCACCTTCACCACGCCGCCCAATCTCCAACAGGCCGTGGCGCAGGGCCTCAACAAGGGCACGGACTATTTCACCGGCCTCGGCGCGGAGATGGAGGGCAAGCGGGACCGGCTGGCCGAGGGGCTGAAGCGGGTCGGTTTCGACGTCATGGACGCCCAGGGCACCTATTTCATCACCACCGACTTTCGGCCGCTGGGGTTCAACGGCGACGACGTGGCGTTCTGCAAACACATCACCACCGAGGCCAAGGTCGCCGCGGTGCCGGTCAGCGCCTTCTATCAGGAGGCGGACGTGGATCATTTCGCCCGGTTCTGCTTCTGCAAACGGGACGCGATCCTGGACGAGGCCCTCGAGCGGTTGGCGGCCCATTTCGGCGCCTGAATATTCCCGAACTGGTGATTGAAGAAATTGATTTATCCGTCTGATAAATAGTAAAAATTGGATGGAAAACGTTACCGGACGCACCACCCGGCCTGCGCGAACAATCGATGCACATCGGTCGGCGATAAAATCTACTAGTAGAAATCTTGTGATATAGCCGGTCCGAATGCCGGCGCCGCTCAACTCCGGCGCCCGATCGGAAAATGATCGGAAAATGGTCGGAAAAGACCAATCCTTCGACGGCCGTTTCGGGCCGCGATTCGGCTCCGGTCGAGACCGTTCATTCGGGCTCCGGCGGCGCCCCTGGGAACGGGTAGAGCCGGGTGCCCGCGCACGCCCTCCGGGCCCCTGAAGTGCGCTTGACGGGTCACCACCAGAGGTCTACACAGTCGCCACCACGGCGAATGTAGCTCAACTGGTTAGAGCACCGGCTTGTGGTGCCGGGGGTTGTGGGTTCGAGTCCCATCATTCGCCCCATTCGCTTAC
>CAZUGT010000022.1:0-4956 GCA_964620095.1 uncultured Rhodospirillaceae bacterium
ACGGGCCGGATCGCCGCGTTGTTGACAAGCCCGTGGACCCGGCCGTGAGCCGAGGCCGCGGCCTTCACCGCCGCCTCGACCTGGGCGGCATCGCTGACGTCCGTCTCGACGATCTCGGCAACCAGGTTTTCGGCCCTGAGCGCGTCGCGGGTTCCGGCGATCCCGTTTTCGGCGGCGCTCCCGACCTGCCGTCCGTCGAGTCCCAGACCCACCACCGGCCAACCCCGGCGGGCGAGATCGAGGACGATGCCCCGGCCGATCCCATAGGTGGCGCCGGTGACGATGACGGCGCCCGGCCTGTCGCCGCCGGCCACTAGAAGAACACCGTCAGGTTCTTGGCGAGCAGCACGTTCTGATCGAGGAAGATGCGGCGCTCGGTGATCCTAAAACCGCCCGGCACCCGCTTCAGCCGGTCGTGACGCTTGCCGACGAATGTATCGGTCTCGGTCTCGTTGCGGCTGCGATAGAGGAGGAACCGGCACCGGGCGGCGATCCCGTCGCCATCCTCTTCCACCTGCAGGTTGGAGATCAGGTGGCTGGTGCGGGAGACGGGTTCTTCCGCCCAGTGCAGTCCGGTCATGATCTGCTTCACCCGCTGCTCGAGTTCGAACTTGCCTTCGTCGAACCAGTTCAAATCCTTGCCCGCCTCGGTCAGTTCGCCCTCCCACTCGCCGAAGGCCTTGTTGCGGGTCAGCGGCATCCAGTAGTGGATGTCCTCGTCCAGGAGATCGAGCCAGGCCTCGAATTGCCGCGCATCCAGCAGCTCCGCCTCCATGGCGTAGAACTGTTCGACGGCATGGCGCAGCAGAAGCCGCTCCAATTCCGGCGTGTCCCGGTGGCTGTCCATCATTCCGCCGCCTCGGCATTCTTCCGGGCGCCCTGCGCACTGGGCTTTCCGGCGCGTTGCGCATTGGGCGGGGTATCCATATGGCGGGCCCAGCAGTCGAAGAACGCCCGCTGGTTCTGTTCGGACACATCCTCGGTGGCGTAAATGTCGCCGCCCAGCCATTCCGCCGGCCAGCCCCGCTTCTCGTACCCCTGCCCCATGCCGTAGTGATAGTCGAAGCGCCGCGCGATGGTGCCGCGGGCGCCCTCATGGGCGTAGCCCCAGTTTTCCATGTCGTCCTGCTCGGTGAGCCCGGACGGCCCCTGATAGCGGATGACGTAGTGGCGGAGCACGTTCTTGACCTCGTCCGGGGCGTCCCTGGGCACCAGGAAGATGCGCCAGGCCTCCGTCTCGTGCGGCCCCACCGGGTTCCAGGTGCCCATGGACTGGACCCCGTTGGAATAGGAGACGTTGGGGAAGATGGTCCCGCCATGACCGAAGAAACGCGCCTTCTCGCCCAGCCGTTCCCGGCGCTTGGCGTAGCACTCCCGGAAGTAATCCTCGACCACCGGCATTTCCTGGTAGGTGGGCATGTACGCGTAGTCGTCCATGAAGTATTCGCCCCGCGCCGTGTGGCCGATGCCGGGGATACAGATGTTGAGCCTGTGGACTTCCCGGGCCCGGGTCACGGCGTCATAGGTGTGCCGGCCCTCGACACCGGCCGGCGAGAGGATGACCGCGTCGACCGAGGCATGGGACGGGTTGTGGTAATAGTCGCCGCCGAAATTCTCCGCCGCGAACTTCCAGTTGCAGGGCATCCGCCACTTGAAGGTGCCGCCGAAGGCCTCCCATTCGCCGAAGCCGCCGTCGAACATCCGGCAGTAGTCGTCGAAGTAGAAGCGGAAGTCCCCGAGATAATCTTCGAACCCGGGCGTTTCCTCGTCCCAGCAGGCGAACACATAGCCGTGGTACTCGGCCACCCTGGCTTCGATCAGGCCCCATTCGGCGGTGTCGAGTTCATTGTGGTAGCCGCTTTCCAGTTTCGGAACGGCAATCAGGCCGCCTTCGTCCGAGTACACCCAGGCGTGATAGGGGCATTGGAACTTGCGGCTGTTTCCCTGGTCGTACCGGCAAACCCGCATGCCCCGGTGACGGCAAGTGTTGAGGAAGACGTGAAGCTTGCCGTTGCGGTCCCGGTTGAAGATGACCGATTCCTCGCCCATGCGGCCGAGGACGAAATCTCCCGGCTCCGGGACCTGGCTCGCATGTCCGACGAATAGCCAGCAGCGGGCGAACAGGCGCTCGAGTTCATCCTCGTAGACGGATTGGCTGACAAAAACCTCACGGCTGATCCGCCCCTCCGAGGTGCGTACCAGTCCACCGAGATATTTCCGATCTCCGCCCGCCATCTAGCCAAATCCCGCCTGTTCGACCGAACTATAGCCATCGCCGGCCGGGACGGGCAATCCTCCGGCCGGGCGAGACCGGTCAACGGTCAGGGCCGTGAAGACCATTCCATTCCCGGAGGCCGGTTTGCTAAAATGGCGCAAGGAGGAAGTCAGATGATCCAGCTACGCGATCTCAGCTACCTGCGCATGGGCACCCGGGACCTGGACGGGGCCGAGACCTATGCCAAGGAGATACTCGGCTTCCAGCCGATCCGGCGGGACAACGGCCAGCTTTATCTCCGCACCAGCTACCGGGACCATACGGTCTGCTATTTCGAGGGCGATCTTGGGGACCATGCCGTCGGCATCGAAATCAAGGACTGGTACGGCCTCGAGGACGCGATGGCCTACCTGAACGGCCAGGGCATCGCCTGCACCCGGGGCACGGCGGAAGAGATCGCCGACCGGCATGTCATGGACATGGCCTGGTTCCGGGATCCGACCGGCAACCGGATCGAACTGGTGACCCGGCCCGAGGATGCCAACCGGCGCTATTTTCCGACCCGGGACGCCGGCGTGACGGGCCTCGGCCACATTGGTCTCAATACCACCGATCCGCCCCGGGACGAGAAGTTCTGGGTCACCCATTTCAACATCAAGGTCAGCGACTGGATCGGCACCTCGCCGCTTCTGCGGATGAAGAACGTTCACCATCAGATCGCGCTGTTCCCGACCGATCATCCGGGCATTCAGCACATCAACCATCAGGTGGAGAGCATCGATGACGTCATGCGGTCCTGGTACTTCCTTCAGGAGCGTCAGGTGAAGATCGTCTTCGGCCCCGGCCGCCACATCACGTCCGGCGGGTATTTTCTCTACTTCGAGGGCCATGACGGCATGGTGTTCGAGTATTCGAACTCGGACCGCAACATCATCGACGACGATACGGCCTACCGGCCGCGGCAGTTCCCATTCGCCGATGCGTCGTTGTGCGGCTGGGGCGCGGTGCCCGATATCGCCGAGTTCCAAAGCTGAGCGAAGAGACGCAGATTCTCGTCCGTATGGCGGCCCGGGCGCTGGCCCGCGCCGGCCTCGTGCACGCGTATGGCCATTGCAGCGCGCGGATCGATGCCGACAGCTTCCTGGTCTGCGCCCCCAATCCCATGGGCCTGATCGAACCGGGCGAAGACGGCAGCGTGGTGCCGGTCGAGGGTCCG
This sequence comes from uncultured Rhodospirillaceae bacterium, assembly GCA_964620095.1. Lineage (GTDB taxonomy): Bacteria > Pseudomonadota > Alphaproteobacteria > Rhodospirillales > UBA2165 > JAJDXO01. The sequence continues at coordinate 3,432 of CAZUGT010000022.1, forward strand.
CTGCCCGAAAGCGTGTTGGGCGAGGTCCGCATCCATCAGCAGATATACCGGCGCCGGCCGGATGTCGGCGGCGTGGTCCGCTCCATGCCGATGAACGTGATGGCCCTGTCCGCGATGGCGAAAACGCCGAAGGCGCGGCACGGCTTCGGTTCCTATTTCGCACCCGAACCGCCGCTCTGGGACGATCCGCTGCTTATCCGCTCGGACGAGCAGGCGGCGGCCCTGGCGGATTTGTTCGGCGGCGGACGCGCCCTGGTCATGCGCGGCAACGGCTGCGTCACGGCGGGCGGGACGCTCGAGGAAGCGGTGGTTTTCACCTGGTATCTGGAGGATGCCGCCCGGGTGGAGATGGAGGTGCTGAAATGCGGCGAGGCGGAGACCGCGCCCTTGATGACCCCGGAGCAGGTCGAAATCCGCGCCGTCGGCACGGGCCGGATTTATGAACGGATGTGGGAGTACCTCACCGACGGCGACCCGGAAGCCGCCGCCGGCAAGGCATGAACACCCCCCTCGAAAGTCTTGACGCCCCTGGGCGCGATTTGGGGCGCTACTTGGGGCGCTATTTACGCGTCATCAGTTCCTTGAAGTAGGCGACGATCTTGGGATCGACGGTATCCACGGAATTCACGATCTTGACGCCCTCTTCGACACTGACGGACTGGGGCGGCAACCCGATGCTCTTCAGCATCTTCGGCGCCAGCTCCGAATCCTTCCACGCCTTGGCGAAACCTTCGCGCAGCGGTTTGTTGGCGGCGTCCGGCGTGCCGCGCGGCGAGAACGACGCGTAGATCATGTTGCCGGTCACCTTCTGCATCCACTTGTGGGCTTCCCAGGCGATGCCGGACGGTTCCTTGCCCTTCACCTGCTTGTAGTACTCGTAGATGTTGGGCATGTCCTTGATGAACGGCGACTTCTTGATCGTCCCGTCGGCACCGACCGCCGGATAATAGAACAGCGGAATGACCTCTCCGGCCTTCACCACCGAGGGTTCCACCCGGTTGCGGTAGAAGTTGATGCCGGTCGTGGTCAGGTTGGTCTCACCCTTGCGAACCGAGGCATAGGCCTTGGGCGGGTTGAGGCCGGGCACATAGATGTATTTGTCGACGCCCAGCATCTCCAGGCTGGTACGGATCGACAGATCGAGCACGCTGGTCGGACGGTTGCCGGCGAGGACGATGTTCTTGGCCGTCAACAGGTCGTCCCTCGTCTTGATGTTGTCGGGGCCGCCCGTCTTGATGTAGCTCATCCGGGGAATGGGCTGACCCGTGATGAAGTTCATCTTCGAGTAGTCGGCCCGGAGACCCTTGGAGCCGGTCACCCGGCCCACCGGGTTCCACGCGCTGTAGATGATGGTCAATCCGTCGGGACGGGTTTTTTCCCAAAGCAGGTTCCAGGGCTTCTGGCCGCCGGCGCCCGGCATGTTCTTGACGACGATTTCCGGGTTGCCCGGTATGTGTTTGTTGAGGAACGGCGCCAGCAGTCTCAGGCTGGTGTCCGCCCCGCCGCCGGCCCGCGAGCCGGTCAG
>CAZUGT010000023.1:0-3576 GCA_964620095.1 uncultured Rhodospirillaceae bacterium
CTCGGCGAGCGCGCCGGAGGTTGCCGACAGGACGTCCCGGGCGAACGCCATGAACGACGTGAGCAGGGCGTACTGGGTGGCGGTATAGGCGGTGTTGCAGAGGGACGAGAGATAGGCGACGAAGGCCGCCGTCGCCATGCCGCCCGCCACGTTCTCCGAGGCGATGGTCACCACCAGCATGCCCACATCGTGACCGGCCAGCGCCTGGGCGACGAACACGAGGTTCGAAAGCATCTGCAGAACCCCGGTGATCAGCAGGGTCTTGATGATCCCCCAGCGCATGACCATCAGGCCGCCGAGCAGGCCGCCCACCAGCGTCGCGCCGATTCCGAACACCTTGCTCACCGAAGCGATCTCGGCGTTGGTGAAGCCCATCTCCACATAGAACGGATTGGCCATGACCCCCAGATAGGCGTCGCCCAGCTTGAAGAACATGATGAACAGGAGGATCAGCGGCCAGTTGGCCCGGGTCATGAAGTCCCTGAACGGCGCCCACACCGCCTCGTAGAGAAAATGTCCGACACGCTCGGACCACGGCCGGCCACCCGCGGGCCCGGGCCCGGCCTCCCAGTTTTCCGGCGGATTGGGCTCGGGGCTCAGCAAGATGGTGATCATGCCGACCACCACCAGGCACCCCATCACCATATAGACCTGGGGCCAGCTCATGATGGTATTGAGCCACAGCGCGCCCGCGCCCGCGGTCAGCAGCCCCATCCGGTAGCCGAAGACGATCACCCCCGCCCCGGCGCCCTGCTCGTCTTCCTCGAGCAATTCGATGCGGTAGGCGTCGATGACGATATCCTGGCTGGCCGAGGTGAAGGCGACGACGATGGCGAACACGGCGGTCCAGATCGGCGCTTCCGCCGGGCTGGTCCCGGCGAGGGCGAAAATGGACCCCATCAGGGCGACCTGGGTGACGATCGTCCACGCCCGGCGGCGGCCCAGCCGCGCCGACAGAAAGGGGACGTCGAGCCGGTCGATCAGCGGCGCCCACAGGAACTTGAAGGTATAGGGGGTGCGGACCAGGGAGAACGCGCCGATGGCCGCCAGCGACACGCCCTCCACCTTAAGCCAGAAGGACAGCGTCGAGAAGACCAGCAGCAAGGGCAGCCCGCTGGCGAAACCCAGGAACAAGATGGCGATGACGCGCCGGTCGAGATAGATCCGGCCGGCGGCGAGCCAGTCCTGGGCGTGGGCGTTCATCCGGCCAGACTAGCCCCGATCCGGTTAACGATCCCTTTCGGTTCGAGGCGCGTCCCGCGGGGGAACATGTCGTTTTCAGGCGGTGCCATCCGCGGCCGTGAGTTCGGCCAGCGGCGTTTCCGGCCGGGCGCCGAAATGGCCGATGATCTCCGCCGCGGCGATACCGCCCAAACGGCCGCAGGCGGCCGGGTCCATACCCCTTGTATAGCCGTGGAGAAAGCCGGCGGCATACAGATCGCCGGCGCCGGTGGTGTCGATTACCTGCCCGGCCGGCGCGGCATCGAGCACGTGAACCTCGCCGCCGGAGACGATCACCGAGCCCTTCTCGCTCCGGGTGAGCGCGGCGATTTCGCAATGCCCGCGAACCCGCTGCAGCGCCTCGTCGAATTCCCCGACCTGGTAGAGGGAGGTTATCTCGGCTTCGTTGGCGAACAGGATATGGACATGGTTGTGCACCAGGTCGAGAAACTCGGCCCGGTGACGGTCGACGCAGAACGAATCGGAGAGCGACAGCGCGACCTTGCGCCCCGCGCCCCGGGCGATCCCGGCCGCCTTGAGGAACGCCTCCTTGGCGGGCGGCGGGTCCCACAAATAGCCTTCCAGATAGGTCACCCGGGACGCCGCCACCAGGGCTTCGTCCACGTCTTCCGGGCCCAGTCCGGCGCTCGCGCCGAGGAACGTCTGCATGGTGCGCTGGGCGTCCGGGGTCACCAGGATCAGGCAGCGGCCGGTCGGCTCGCCTTCGGCCGCCGGCGCGGAGGCGAACGACACGCCGGCCGCCCGGATGTCGTGGGAAAACACCTCGCCCAGTTGGTCGTCCCCCACCTTGCCGATGAAGGCCGCATCGCCGCCGAACGAGGCGATGCCGGCAACCGTGTTGGCGGCGGATCCGCCGGACACCTCGACGCCCGGCCCCATGGCGGCGTAGAGCGCCGCCGCCTCATCGGCGTCGATAAGGGTCATCGCCCCCTTGGCGAGGTTGTGGCCGGCGAGAAATTCGTCGCCGGCATGGGACAGCACGTCGACGATGGCGTTGCCGATGGCCACGACGTCGTGCGCGGCCGAAGAGGCTTGGTTCATGGAAAGCGTCCCGAGGAATTGAGCAGGCCCGGCAGTATATCGGAGCGCCCGCCCGGCTCAAGCGGGCGCCGGTCCCCACCGGCCTTGCAGGACCGCGTTTGGGTGAGTAAAGACGGGCGCCATGATTTCATCCTTCTCGAAGGCGGTTTCCCAGATCTCCGATCCGGCGTTCCGGCGGGTCGTGCTGCTGGGGATCGCCGGGTCCATTGCGGTTTTCGTCGCCTCCTGGTTCATCCTCGGCTGGGCCCTCGACAACCTCGACCTGCCGGTGCTGGACCTGTGGGTGTGGGAATTCGATCTCGACCGGATCAAGGACGTCTTCGGCAGCATCGCCGTTCTGGCAATGACCTGGCTGCTGTTCCCCGCCGTGGTGACGCTGATCGTGAGCTTCTTTCTCGAAGACATCGCGGGCGCCGTCGACCGGCGGCACTATCCGGCCCTCGGCGAGCCCCGGCGCCAGGGAATCCCCGAGATCTCGTGGATCACGGTGAAATTCGCGGTGATCGCGGTCGCGCTCAACATATTGGCCCTGCCGGTCCTGCTCGCCCTGTTCTTCTCGCCCTTCTATCCCTTGGTGTTCTACGCCCTGAACGGCTATCTCCTGGGCCGGGAATATTTCGAACTGGTCGCGCACCGCCGGATGGACCCGGCGGCCGGAAAGGAGCTTCGGCGGGCGCGAAGCGGCAGCGTCTTCATCGCCGGCGTGATCGTGGCGTTCCTGCTGACCGTTCCGGTGGTCAATCTGATCGCGCCGGTCATCGGCGCGGCGGCCATGGTTCACCTGGTGGAACGCTGGCGGAGGGCATGAATGAGCGGTTATCGTTCATGCTTGGCCGTGCCGTTCGTGCTGATGCTGGCCGCCTGCGCCGGTGTCGCGAACCCCTTTGCCGTCCCCGCGACGAAGCAACCGCCGCCGGGGCCCGCCGCCGCTGCCGAACAGGCCGCCCCGGCCCCGGCTCAAATGCCCGCCCAAAAACCGGAACCGGCGGCGCCCCAAGCGGCCCCCGGCATCGATGTGCCCCGGGACCTGTCGCGCGATGTGTCCGTGGCCGCCCTCCCGCCGGCGCCGCCGGTCTCCCTCGCGGACCTCGGGGCGCGGATCAAGGGCATGGAGAAGAACGCCATCGCGCGGCTGCTCGGCGAGCCCGGCTTCATCCGCCGGGACGATCCGGCGGAGATCTGGCAGTACCGGGGCGCGCGCTGCATCCTCGACGTATTCATGTACAGAGACGGAGATTCGTTCACCGCGGCCCATGTGACGCTCCGTTCCCGCACCGTCGAGCGCCCCGCCGA
>CAZUGT010000024.1:0-42542 GCA_964620095.1 uncultured Rhodospirillaceae bacterium
GAACAACATGATTCCCAAGGCCCGCGAAACCCATCCCGATTGGGCGGACCTGTCCGATGACGACCTCGTCGCACGGCTCGGCGCGGCGATGACACCAGTGGGTCATTTTGGCAAGCCGGAGGACATCGCGGCACTGGCGGCATTTTTGGCCTCCGACCGCAATCGTTTCGTCACCGGTGCGACCGTCGAAGCGTCGGGCGGAGCCGACAGATTCATTTAGTTGTCCTGCGGCAGGCGTCGGCGTGAAAATCTGCATCTATAGAGCGGGCGCCATCGGCGGCTATGTGGCGGTCGAAATGGCGCTCTCCGGGTATGACGTCTGCGCAATTGCCCGCGGACCGCACTTAGAGGCGATCAGGCAGAACGGCCTGACGCCGCGCATCGAGGGCAAAGAAAAAACCGCTCGGATTCCCGCCTGCGATAACGTGGCCGATTTTGGGCTGCAGGACCGCTTCTCCTCGATAAAGCCGGTTCCACGTCTTTACGGATCAACTCGTGGCTAAGATTTTAGCGAACGATGGTTCCTGTCGCGTTGGGCTGGCGTATCGCATTTCGATCTTGCATACAAATGTTGTGAGCATTACGGATAAATACTTCTACACCCTTGGTAAGATCATTTACACTTACATGTTCGCCTTCCTTTGGATAGTAGCCGCTACCACCTCCTGACATTCGTCCTTGCGGACCATAACATATAGAAGGTATTCCAGCCCGCGTAAGTGGGGCAGTATCTGCATACCACCCATCCCAAGTTATTTCTGGTTTTTCACCCCAAACCTCTTCGTGTGCCGCAGAAACACTCTTTACTATAAATTCATCAGTCGAAATTTCTGCAGCATGGGCGGTTTGGATTACATTGAGCTCTATTTCTATTTCAGGGTCTTGTTTACGCGCCTGCTCTGTCACTTGTCTAATTGCATTGATAATATCTCCATGAACTATCCCTGGCATGTGACCCACTTCCAGATACAGACGACAAAAGCAAGGAAGTTTACTCGGTCGAAAGGGATGGCCTCCCTCAATTGCAATAACGTTCACGTGACCAGCTGATTCGCCATGATATGTTGTGTCGCTCATATATTCTGCGCCCCATTTCTTAAGCGCCGGCAGGGTCTTTAACATTTTTTCAATAGCGTCTTCTCCTGGCTTAATTTGGATCTTAGTTCCTCCACGGCGATAAGTTGCACCAGGGTTGCCCCGTGTTATTAGCTCAACATAAACATAACCACCTGACGCAACGGATATCCTATTGGAGGTAGGTTCCGGAATCACGGCCATATCAGCAGTGATCCCATTAGCTACCAAAAAACGGGCTCCAACTCCGCAACCTCGGAAACGTGCGCCTTGGTAGCGTGCAACCGGCGTGTGACATGTTTCTCCCACTACGCCAGCAATAATAAGATCCCCATCCAGTTTTACTTTGGCATTAGATAATGCCTCCACAGCAAGTATCGAAGCGGCGTGACCGCCCTTCATATTGTAGGCACCAAGGCCGTAAATCCATTCTCCCTCCCGTCGTGCAATCGGTTGGTATCCAGGACCGAGGTCCCTTATACCTTCCTCATCGCCGCCGTAAGCTGTATCCAGATGACCAAGGTACAATAACGTTGGCCCAGCACAGGTTCCTTCAAGATACCCGAATACGTTAAATCGATTTTCTTCAACCTCCTGCAAACGTGTCTCCAAGCCGGCAGCCTGAAAGTGCCCTTCTAGGAATTTAGCCAATGTCTCCTCACCACCCATCGGGCTCGGTATTTCAATCATCTCGGTGGTAAGTTTGGCTACGGCCTCTTCATCGACATATGCCATAGCGTCATCAAAATAGCTCATATGTGAAACCTTTCTTTTTCTTTATTCGAAGCCTTTTAAGAAGTCTTAATCTGCCTCCATAAGCCGGTAACAAGTGTCACCAAAATAATCACAATTAAAATTAGCCCGATTGGTCGGAATAGAACGTCGAAAAAGGTGGCGTCCTGAAAAATTATCATCGCTCGTCTGAAGTTAAGATCTACAAGGGGGCCAAGTATGACTCCCATAATAATAGGTGCTAATGGGAAGCCACCAGCAACGAGCCCGATTCCTGCTATACCTGCAATTAACATAACATATATGTCACCAACTGTATTCTGAGCAGCGAAAGCCCCCATGACACAGATGGGCAAGATGCAGGGCAATAATACTGTTCGAGGAACAGATAGCAGGGCAATGGCAACTTTGCCGACGGCCAATGCAATAATTCCCATTAGAATACTTATAGTAATGAGGCTAGCAAAAATAAATTCAAGTAAACCTGGATGGCTAATCTGGATCAATGGACCCATGTGGATTCCTTGCAAGTTCATAGCTCCCATAAATGCCGCAGCAACCGTGCTTCCGGGAATTGCAAGTACTAGTAAAGGTAAAAGAGACCCCCCAACGCTCGAGTTGTTAGCCGATTCAGCAGCGATAATGCCACGATACGACCCTTTGCCAAAAAGTTCACGTTCGGAGGAAGAAGCACTGCGTTTTGAGACCGAATAGGAAATAAATGCCGCGATGTCGGCACCTGCCGCCGGAATCGCACCTATTATTGCGCCTATTGAACTCGAACGTAAAATATTAACCCAGTTCTTAACCAAAGTTATCATAGAGATGGTAACACGGTTTTCTAGAGGCGGTACGTCGGCGTCATTTTCCATTAGCAAACCGCGTGCAATTTCGGCAAAGCCAAAAACACCAATCAGTATTGCAACAAAATTCAAACCACCATAGAGGAAGCCGATTTCATATGTGAAACGTGGCGTGCCAGTAATTGCATCCACCCCCACGAACGAAAGTGCTAACCCAATGAGTCCTGACAACCAACCCTTGGCAGCTGAATCTTGACTCGTCACTGAACCGGAAATCATTACCCCCCATAATCCGAGAAGTGCGATTTCCCATGCCCCTACGTTCAAAACTAGTTTCAAGAGGAAGGGCGTGAAGAGGATCAAGATTAAGGCACCAAATAGATTACCAATCGTTGAAGCTGCAATTGATATTCCTAATGCACGACCACCTTCGCCATTTCGAAATAGAGGATAACCATCTAACGCGGTGCATGCCGCCGCAGGCGTACCCGGGATGTTGGTGCAAATTGCCGATATAGACCCGCCGTAGACACTGCCACTATATATTGCTAGCAAAAATATTATCGCGGCCTGTTGTTCAAGTGCAGCAGAAAAGCCGATTAACAAGGCCATAGCCATTGTTGAGGATAGTGCTGGAATAGCTCCCCAAGCGATACCGACGGAAAGGCCGATAACTGCATAGAGTAAATTATCAAGAGTAAGTAAAGTCGGGAATGCCTTTGCTGTGTCCGATAAAACCTGAAAGGTTTCCATCATCAGCAGGTCGCCTCAATCACGGAATAATCGCAGAAAATACGTAATGAAAGATTAGCGGGACAATGGTGGCGACTAGGGCGGCATAAATCATTGTCCTCACCCAGTTGAGTCCAGCGAATATTCTTAATGCTATAATTAGGAACGCTAATGTTGCCCAGGTGAAACCTATTTGTGGTGTAATTATCGCGTACGCAGATGCAAGCCCAAGCCACCCCGTGATTCGTCCAATCTTTGCTCGGTTTGCCGCACTAGTCAGCCATTGATACCCGTGTTTTATCGAATACCGACCCCCCAAAAAATCGAAAATAAGAAGAAATCCAGAAACCACAACTATTGCCATAGAGACAATAAGTGGAAGAATTCCTGGCGAAGTAACGATTGGTTCACGCAGATAGTAAATCGATTGAACCGCTATAAACAATCCTGCAATAAGAATGATTGACTGAACTACAAGAGACATTGTTCTAAATATTGGGGTTTTGAATAAGGTAGCCATCCGCCACCTAATTTAGATGGCGGATGGCTAGATTCACGTCAGATTGCGGGTTTATAGCCCTGAGGGGGCCACCATTTGTCAAAATCGTTCGGTTTGGGAAGACCGAGATCCTGAGCTGTTTTCTTCGCAAGCCCAAGCTGATTAAATAACGATGCTCTTTGAGTTTCAAGAAGAGCCGCCTTCTTATCGATCGCCTCACCGGAAACGATGGTTTCCTGCATAAAACGATCTTTGAGCATTTTCTGAAAACTGTCCGAGGCGACAGCCTGGGCAACAGCGCTTTCAATCGTCTTCAAAATATGAGTGGGCGTGTTTCGCCGCAATCCAATGTTGTACATGCCACCGAATGGTGCACTGGCGCCTGCAGAAGGTACATATTTTGAAATCGGTTCAAGCGATGTCTTTGCGTCGACCTTGACGGGTTTTGCGGTAAATGTGGCTAGATGACGAAGCTTTCCGGATTTCACAAATTGAATTTGTTCATGTAACCCGCTGCCTGCGATGTCTACTTCCTTTTGAAGGGCGGCGAGCGTTGCCGGAGCACCACCGTCAAAGGGGACATTTGTAAACTTAAATCCTGCCATAAAGGCGACAATCGCAATCGCTTCATGCCACAATCCGCCAACGCCGTCGGTTGAAACCCGAAGCTTCCCAGGATTTGCTTTAGCGTAATCGATCACGTCCTGGAAAGTTTTGAATGAAGAATCCGGGTGGGTCGCCCAACTTGCAAGAGATGTAGCTGACTGGAAAAACTGAAAGTCTTTCCAACTTAGGTGATTGTCGATGCCCTGGATACGCGGATAGTCAAGAAATCCTCCCGCCCCAAGCCACGTATACCCGTCAGCGGGTTTACTTGCTACGTGCTTTGTTGCAATTGACCCAAGTGCACCAGTCATGTTGATAGCCGAAATACGCTGTCCTAGAATTGGCTCCATTGCCTTCAGTAGCGTCCGAGTAACCGTGTCGGTACCGCCACCTGCACCAAATTGAATGACTGCTTGGATTGGTCTCTTCGGCTTCCACATATCCGCCGCTAACGCTTGACGGGCCGCAAAGCCCCCTAAAAGGGAACCGGCGACACCGGCTGCGCCGGAATAAATTAGAAACTCACGACGTCCGAATTTTGTCATGTTGAATCCCCCTGTCATAACAATATTGATGGATCGAATTTTTGTCCTGCTTCTCTCCTTGTTCAGACGCTTTTTATTGTTGTTAGCGCATGTGACCGTGTGCCCATTGACGGGCTACCTCAGAGAAGGGAAGTCCTAAGTAAGTCTAACACCATCCGGACTAAGTCGTCAATTGACGACATATTACCTCTCATAATATTTGGATACCACTAACTCTTTGGGGATTATAGCGAATAGTCACATTCGAGTGGCTATTTCATACCCTCACGCCGGACGTTGAACGGGCGAAGAGACGCGCTCCGCCCCCGCCTTATGGACGCGCCAGGCATATCGCGTCCCGCTCCTGCTCCGCTTTCCGAGGCTGATAGTCTTTGTCGGGGAGCGTGATTGTTCTAGCTCGCGGCAATTTTCGCGATTTCTGAGGGCTATCGGTCATTGTGCTGCCTTCTTGCGACGGTTCTGCTTCCTGTAGACCGACTCCAGGCTGGTCGCCTGACCGTGCGTGACCAGAAAACACTCTAGCGGGTCCATCTGATCCGAGTTCGGTATAGGTGGTTGCAGGCCCCCGCAACCAAAAAATCCCCGTTATTCCAAACGAATAGCGGGGTTTTCTTTTGCTGCGGCGTTGATCCGTTCCCATACCGTAACATACCGTTCCCACCACCATCGTGGCAGTTCAAAACAAGGGCGGGACCAGCGCCGGAGTGTCCAATCACTTCGGTCTTTACGTCTCCGCCAGGGAACTGGACGACGAATACTGCCAGCGATTCAAACCGGTTCAGAAACAATACGACACCCAGAAAATCACCCGGCCGATCCGGCAGCACGCACCCATTCGTTCTACATCGTCGATGCGGATGAAATCTGGCGGGAGATTTTGGAGAACCCCACCGACGGGTACAGCCACGTCTTTGAAGTCGAGGAGATCACAGCCCGTTGGAACGACCGGGAACAGGAACGCTCCCGCCGCGCAAACCATGAGGCGGGCAGGAGCCCGGCTACCCTGTTAAGCTGAATCCGGTCAGGCGGTTTGGCCTGTTTCTCTACTGAAACGCCGGCATGACGCTTTCCCGGAATCGGGCCAGGGAGGCCATGGCGTCCTCGTGAGCCATGTCGCCGAAGTAGAATTGGCAGATCATGTAGTTAATTCCCAGTTCTTCCACTTGCCTGGCGATTTGGCCGCCGACCGAGTCCGCGTCGCCGACAATGTCCGAGCCCGCGTCCATGGCCAATTCCACGTCCTCCACCATCATGCGGGAGAAGGCCGGGCCCTGGACACCGTTCTCCCGCCAGAGTTTGGTCAGGCTGTCGTGCCATTTCCTGTAGGTGGGCCGGGCGATGCGCATGGCGTCCTCATGGTCCTTGCCCACAATCACATGCCGGGACACGCCGATGGCCGTCCCGCCCTCGAAATCATCCGAGGCGACGTGGTGGGGGCCGTCGGTGGCGAAGTTTTCCTTGTATGCGGCGATACAGGCCTTGGCCGATTCCATCGCGCCCAGGGTGACAAAATGATACCCCCCCTTGCCCACATAGGCCGCGCTTTCCGGGCTGGAGGTCGGGTACCAGACGGGCGGAAACGGTTTCTGATAGGACTGCACTTCCATGGGCACGTCCTTGTAGTTGAAATGCTTGCCTTCGTGGGTAAGGTGATCATGGGTGAGCCCGCTGATGACGGCATCCAGCGCCTCCAGGAATACCTCCCGGGAAGTTTCCGGATCGACTTTGTGGTAGTTGAGCTCGAAGGGCGAAACGCCACGGCCGACACCCATGTCCAATCGGCCGTGGCAGAGATGGTCGAGAATGCCGATCTCCTCGATGAGTCGGAGCGGAGAGTAGAGGGGGAGCAGGTAGCAAAGCGGTCCCAGCCTCAAAGTGCTCGTCGCATTGGCAATGGCGCCCAGATACACCCCCGGCACCGGCACGAGATTGAGGGGCGTCGCATGGTGCTCGGCCACGTGATAGCTGTAGAACCCGGCCGCCTCGACCGCTTTCACGTACTCGATGCGTTTGTCCAGAAGCTCCGATAGCGGGAGCCCGTTTGTGTCTACATGGTCGAAGATGCCGAATTTCATCTGGCCGCCCCCATTCCGTATGTTCTGTAGGATTAGTGCCCCGATGCGGCGTCCACGCCCGCCGCCGGATGGGCCCCGATGAGCACAAAGGCGATGCGGCAGGGTTCCGTTCCCCGGTTGGACCAGGCGTGGTTGTTGCCCCGTTGCACCACCACATCACCGGCTTCGAGGAGCACCTCGTCCTCATCCACCATCATGTAAATCTCGCCGCTCATGATGACGGCATAGTCGATGGAATTGGTAATGTGCATACCCGGATGGCGGCGCCCTTCCTGCTGAATGGCGCCGGCCCCGCCGATATAGGCGGCGCCCTCGGCGTCCCCCTGGCTGCCCTCCGGGGCAAACTCGACGATACGGAAAATGGAACCCGTCTCGGGCGGCGGAATGCCGATCTGCCGGTCCGCGGCGTCTTCCGTACCGTCGTTGTCGGCGGGCGTATCGTCGGTGACCCAGAGAAGGGTGCTGGTGATCTCCTTGGTGGGGGTGCGGATATTGGTGGCTTCGCCATCGTAGAGGATGACCGCTTTGCCGTCCTCGTCGTGTCCCGCCACAACGCGTCTGGTGCCCATCTCAGCTTCTCCCTTTTGATGACCAGGTCTCGGCCAGCCAGCGGCCGGCGGAGACGAGTTTTTCATCTTCCCGGTGAAATCCCATCACCTGTACGCCCAGGGGCAGTCCCTCCGCCGCAAGGAGGGGCAGGTTCACCGCCGGCACGCCGGTGACGGAACACACGTCCCCATAAATGGGATTGCCCGTGGTGGCGACGTCCGGGGCCGGGCCGACGGAGTTCAAGGTGATCAGGACTTCGCCGATTTCCGAAAGAGCGGCATGCCGGTTCCGGAGCGCCAGGGCGTCCGCGCGAGCGATCCGGTAGTCCTCCAACGTGACCGGTGGGGTGTCTTCCAGGCGCTTCCTTGTTCGGTTTCTCAACTGATCCGGATGAGTGTCCAGGTAGGCATACATGGGGTAGCGGTTCTCCCATCCCCGGAGGGTGTCGGAGATGCGAACGATGCCTTCCAAGGCCCGCTCGTAGGCGTCGACCACCTCGTCATCGCGGCGGTCGAGGACGGTTACATCCGAAGCGCGCAGGCATTCGACATATTCCTCGAACGCGGTCCGCGAACTCTCCGGCGTCAGCGGCCAGCCCGGCGTTTCCAATTGAATGACCGTCCTGGGTTTCCGCGCGCCGGGCAGTTCGGCCGGGCCGTCCAGCGGCAACTGGCCCGGCTCCCCGCCCCCGGTTTGAGACAGGTGCCGGGTGGTGATCCAACTGTCGGCCAGACTGCCGGCCAGGATGCCCAGATGGTTGATCACCCTGGAAACGGGTGAGACCCCTTGCAGATTGATGGTGCCGAGGGACGGCTTGAAAGCGAAGATGCCGCAATAGGCGGCGGGCCGGAGAACCGAGCCCCTAACCTGGGTTCCGGTCGCCGCGGGCACCATGCGGGCGGCCACGGCGGCGGCGGACCCGCTGGAGGACCCGCCCGGCGAGCGGGACAGATCCCAGGGATTGCGGGTCGGCCCCGGCGGATCGGCCGCGAATTCCGTGGTCACGGTCTTGCCGAGGATGACGGCGCCCGCCTTGCGCAGCCAATAGACCGGGGCGGCGTCCATGTCGGGCATGTAGCCCTTGTAAATCTCGCTCCCGAATTCCGTCGGCATGTCGCCGGTTTCGATCACGTCCTTCATGCCCATGGGCATGCCGTCGAGGGGGGAGAGGGGCTTGCCGTCCTCGTAGCGCTCGCCCGCCAAATCCGCGCCCCGGCGGGCGCCCTCCAGGTCAACATGAACAAACGCTTGAAGCGCCTCGTCGTGTTCCAGACGCTCGATACAGCGTTCCAGATACTCCCGGGGCGTGTCGCTGCCGTCCAAAAACGCCGGTCTCGCAGACGCAAAATCGAGCAGTTCCGCCGTGTGCGGATCATATTCTCCGAGGAGGCTGCCGGTTGACTCAGGCATGGTTCCAGCCCGCTCGATCATGTCAAAACAAGTGAGTATATGTCCGGAAAACAGGCCCGAAAAGCCGCTTCGACATTGACCTGAAGAGGGTTGCGTGATGGAGTTTCAACTGCGGAATTGTCCCGCCGGAGGACGACGGATGGACGCGCAAGACATCAATGCAATGATCATCGACAGGCCGGAAGAGGGCATCTTCAAGGTTCACGCGGACGTCTACCGGTCCCAGGAAGTTTTCGAGCTGGAGATGAAGCATATCTTCGAAGGCGGCTGGATGTTTCTGGGCGTCGACTGCCAGGTGCCCAACCCCCACGACTTTTTCACCACCTATATCGGCCGCCAATCGGTCATCATTTCACGGGACCGGGACGGCACGGTCCATGGCCTGATCAACGCCTGCCGCCACCGGGGCTCGCTGATCTGTCACACGGAAACCGGCAACCGCAAAGTTCACGTTTGCCCCTACCATGCCTGGACCTATGACAGCGCCGGGCGGAATGTGGGCCTGACGACCAAGGACCAGGGGGCTTACGGCGATGCGTTCGATTCGGAAGATCACGGCCTTCGCCCTATTCCGGCTTTCGAGTCCTATCGCGGGTTCATGTTCGGCAGTCTCAATCCCGACGTGCCGCCGTTGGGAGAGTTCCTCGGCGACACCAAGGTGTTCATCGATCTCTGCGTGGACCAGAGCGAGGAAGGACTGGAACTTGTCCCCGGCGTCGTGAACTACACCTATCACGGCAACTGGAAGCTTCAGATCGAGAATTCGGCCGATCTCTATCACTTCTTGCCGACCCACCAGACCTTCGTCCAAATCCTGAACAGCCGCTCCGCCAACGACGACCAGGCGGATTCACCTTACCGGAACCGGGCGGAAGGCGATGTGATCCGGGGCTCCATGGTGTTCCCCAACGGCCACAGCATGATGTTCGGCGGCGGGGACAAGATCGAAGCCCGGCCTCTCTACCTGGAGATCGACAAGCTGAAGGAACGCGTCGGCGATCCGCACTTGAAGTGGATGTTCTATACCCGGAATGCCCTTTACTTCCCGAACATGCAGCTCTTGGAAAACGCGTCCCTGCAGATCAGGGTCAACCGCCCCATCAGCGCCAACCGGACCGACATCACCACCTATTGCATCGCGCCCAAGGGGGAATCCCGGGCGGCGCGGGAAATCCGCATCCGGCAGTATGAGGAGTTCTTCAATCCAAGCGGCTTGGCCACACCCGACGACACCTCCATTTTCGAGGACATTCAGGACGGCCCCGGCGCCGACATGGTGGAATGGAACCAGGGGTATATGCGGGGCCTGGCGGCGGTGAGCCATGAGCCCATCGAAGATGCGGCGGAACTGGGGCTTAATCCCATCAGCTCCATTGTCGGCTCCCTCGGCCTCGGCGACGAAACAATTTTGCACGGTCCGATCCGGGAATGGCGGGACCGGCTCATGGCCGCTCTATCCGAGGAAACCGGCGCGGACAGGGCGGCGGCGGAATGAGCACCCCGGAATCGATCTCCGAGGCAACGGAGATTCTCTACCGGGAAGCGCTTTGCCTCGACGAACAGCGCTGGGACGACTGGCTCGGCCTCATGACGGAGGACGTGGAGTACTGGGTGCCTGCCTGGAAGACGGAACACGAGCCCACGGACAATCCGGCAGGTGAGATTTCGCTGATTTATCTGACATCCCGCCTCAGGCTGGAAGAGCGGGTGACGCGCATCCGGTCCGGCAAATCAGCCGCGTCCCTGGTGCTGCCGCGGACAGCCCACGCCATTTCCAACGTGCTGGTGGAGGACGGGGCGCACGCGGGCGAACTTCTGGTGAACTGCGTTTGCGTCACCCACATTTATGATCCGAAACGCCGGCGGGAGAACCAATCCAACTGCCGCTACACCGTGCGGCTGCTGCGGGAGAACGATGCCTGGAGGATCGCCGCCAAGAAGATCATCTTGTTGAACGACAATCTGCCCACGAAGCTCGAATTCTATATGCTCTAGCCCGGCCCGTGTCGTCGCAGCCACGAGGTGTGGAGACATCGGGCGAACGGTTGCCGCGCAAATCGAACTACAACGGCTGGGCGCTCTTTCCGTCGGAACCGACAAGTACGGGATCGCTTGCCAGCCAGGCGCCCTCCTCGTCATGCCATGTTCGGTTCACGGAGACGATCTGCCCGGCGACCGGCTTGACGATTGACTGAAGGGGCAGGGTGCCGATACAGGCTTCCAGTCCTATCGGCCCCGTGGAGAAACCCGGCAGGCCGCTTGCAACCGTAGAACCCGCCGCCGAGGTGATGTGGGCTTCCAACTCATCGGCCCGGTCTTCCGGCCAGCGCTGATCGAAACTCCGGGCAAGACGCACCCAATGTCCCTTGTAGGCAACGGAAAGGCGTACGGCGTAGCGGTCCTCGAAGGCCGTCGGGCCGTCGAGACGGCGGAACTGGCCGTCGGCGGCGAGGTCTTCGGCCACATCGATCAAAATTTCCTCACACCCCGCCATTCGGGCGGAGCGTTCGATGGCCGAGAGGATATCCGCCTGGACGGGAGCGCCGCCCGGCGTCGCCAGCGCCAATGCCGTCCGGGCGATCTCCGCCGCCCGGCGGGACAGGGCAATTTCCGTCTCATCCGCCGTCGCCCGGAAGTCCTGGTAGAGCGCGGTCAAGTCGGTGAGTTCGATGTCCGGATATTCGGCCTTGAGCGTATTGATGACCGCGCCCGGCAGGCGATTTAGCTCCAACGCGCCAACATGAATGTGTCCGCCGCGCTTCAGATAAGCCGCAAGTTCCCTGCCCAGGTTCGGCGTATTGATGATCTCGGACACATGGGCCGTCTCCCTGATCCAGTTGGAGACGCGCTTGGAGAGGCTCACCGCCAGGACGGGCGCCCCTTCCGGTGGCACGATCAGCATCCCCTGCGACCAATAGGGTACAAAATGGGTGAGGTAGGAGACGGCGGCCGGGCGGGGAAAGTTGGTATAGACCAGCAGGGCGTCCAGTCCCTCGTCCGCCATGTGCCCCCGAAGCCGCGCGAGCCGATCCTCCAGGACGGCGGGAGGAACCTCCGTCTCGGACCAGGAAAGCAGGCCGCGCCGCATGGTGCCTCCCTACCCGGCCGTCGACAGAAGTTCGGCGGGGGTCGAGGTGAAGGTCCGGTAGCCGTCCTTGGTAACCAGCGCCGCGTCGCCCAGCACCATATAGCCGGCCACCGGATGGTACGTATTCGGGTGCACGATGCAGAACGCGCCTTCCTCCAGCACGGTGTCCACATCCTCCAGTATGTGGGGTTTGGTATCCAGGAACAGCCCCAGCCCGTGTCCGCGGACCCTCGTGTATTCGCTGGTGGTGTATTCCTCGAGGCCGTAATCCCGGAACACGTCGTTCTCCGCCTTGGCCACCTCGCTTGCGGTCACCCCGGCCTTGAGCACCGAGAATCCGGCGTTCATGGCGTCGATATAGACCTGAAAGGCGTCGTGCTGGGCCCGGCTCGGCTCGCCGATCACCAGGGTCCGGCAGATTTGAGAGAAATAGCCGTCCACGCCGGGGCTGAGTTCGGTCGTTACCAGGTCTCCTTCCCGGAGCCGCCGCTCACCCGCCGGATGCATGCCCCGCACTTCCTGCTTGCCCGATCCGATGATCATGAAATTTTCCGGAGACCCCGCTTCGCGGAAATAGCCCTCGATTTCCGCGACCAGTTCAAACTCCGCCACCCCCGGCCTGGCCGCCTCGCGAAACACCTGGTATCCGGCGTCCGCCATTTCCGTCGCCCGGCGCATGGCGTCGATCTCCGCGGGCGACTTGGTCATGAGGAGCCGGTCCAGCAGATCCGTCCCGTCGGCTGCGGGCCGGTCGAGGTTATCCGGCGACAAGCCGTAAGGCAGCAGGGTCCCGGGTGCGGTCACGATTTGCCGGTTGCCCAGCTTGGCGAGATACCGGCGCGCCGCCATTACCAGATCATCTGTGGCCTCGACGGTCGCGCCGGGGCATTTGGCGCGGGCCCGCCCCGCTTCCGTCTCCCCTTCCACGATCAGGTGGAGGTCGCCGTCACTCAGGACGATTGCGAGGGCATCCCCCTCCAGCACCGAATAATCGGAGACATAGCGGAGGTAGTCGCATTGCCATGCGTTCCCCCAGGACATCACCGCATCCACGCCTTCGCCGGCCATGGCGGCGAAGAGGCGCTCCTGGCGTTCCCGGTGGATCACGTTCATGAGGCGGCGCTCCCAACCTCCACGGAGAGGCCGTAATCCTGTTCGATCTTTGCCGCCGTCAGCAGGCCGGTCTCGTAGTCCGCCAGGATCGCGTCCTCGTCCCGTTCGCCGGGATCGCCGAATCCGCCGCCGCCGCCGGTGAAGAAACTCACGCGATCTCCCGCCCGCAGGGGAATGTTGGTCTGCTTGAGCACCCGTTCCTCCCGGCCGTCCCTGAAATAGACCACCGCTTCATTCACGGCTCCGGAGGTGCCCCCGTGCAGCCCCCACGGCGCATCGACGGACCGGTCGAAATTGATGTTGGCCGTCGTGTCCTGGACACAGCGGTAGCGTATCTCGACGCCAAACCCGCCCCGGTACTTACCGCTTCCGGCGCTGTCGGGGCGGTATTTGTGGCATTCGATGACAAAGGGATAGGTCATCTCCTGAACCTCCACCGGCACGTTGCGGACGTCGCTTTGGCAGACGGACATGGCCGCGCTTTCGCCGTCCCGCTCGGGCCGGCCGCCCCAGCCGCCGCCCATGATGTTCATGAGCAGGAATCGGCTGCCGTCGTCTTCCCGGTAGCCGTAAAAGGAACAGCCGCCCATATCGCCCTTGTGGGCAGCGGGGATGACATCGGGGAGCGCCGGGGCCAAGGCTTTCAATATAAGATCGATTACGGTCGGGAGGGCGATGCTCCACAGGCCGATGGCGGCGGGAGGCTTGGCGTTCAGAATTGTGCCCTCCGGCGAGATCAGATCGAGGGGCCGGAAGCAGCCTTCGTTCACCGGCGCGTTCGGCAGGGTCAGGCTCTTGAAGGCAATCCGCGCCGCCGCCAGACCGCCGGAGCCGGAATTCAAGGGGGACCGGACCTGCCGGTTGGTGCCCGTATAGTCGATGGTCATCTGGCTGCCCTTGATGGTCACTTTGACCTTGATGACCAGGGGCGTGTCGAGCTTCACCCCGTCATTGTCGAGACAGCCTTCCGCTTCATAGGTGCCGTCGGGAATGCCGGCGATTACCTTCCGCGCGGCGGCCTCGGATTGTTCCCACGTGGTTTCGATGCAGGCCCGGATGGTTTCCGCATCGTAGCGATTGTAGAGCTCGGCCAAGCGGCGTTCGGCGATGTTGCTGGACGCGATCTGGGCGCGGAGATCGCCCAAGGAAGATTCCGGGAAGCGGAGATTATCCTCGATGATCTGCCAGATGGCATCGTTGCGCTTGCCGGCGTCGTAGATCTTGAGGGAACGAAACTGCAGGCCTTCCTGAAAAATCTCGTATGACTCGTACGAACCAAAGCCGACCCTCGTGCCGCCCACGTCCACCCAGTGGGCCCGGTTGGCCGCGAAGGCGACGACCTCGCCGTTGTGGAAGCACGGCGTATAGATGACGATGTTGTTGAGGTGCTGGCCGCACACCTCGGCGTGATTCATGATGATCACATCGCCGGGCGAAAATCCGTCCAGCCCATAGCGGTCGATGCCGTCTTTCACGGCGACGCCAAGGTCCGCCAGAAAAATGGGCAGCCCGCCCGCGTTCTGACTGATGAGGTCGCCGTTGGTGTCCACCAGACCGCAGCAGAAGTCCCGCACCTCGTAAATCATGAGGTTGTGGGCCGAGCGGCAAAGGGCCGTCGCCATCTCCTCCGAATAGGCGACAAAGGCGCTGCGCACCACCTCCAGCGTGATCGGATGAACGTTACGGGTCATGGCCTATGGCCCTCCCACGGAAACAATGAGATGACCGTGCTCGCTTACTTTCGCCATATCTCCGGGAAAGAGCAAGGTCGTGGAATTCGGTTCCTCGATCACCGCCGGTCCTGCGATTTCGGTTCCGGGCGCCAATCCCGGCCGCCAGACGATCCGGGCCGGGACCGCGTCCGTCTCCTGGTCGAAATAGACCGGGCGTTCCTGGTCCCGCCGGGCATCTTCCGGCCGGTAGGGCGTCGACAGCCATTGTTTCGCGGCTTCCGTCTCGCCTTCCACCGTCACCGTAAGACGGATTTTGGCGACCTGAATTCTTTCACCGGGCGCCGCATGGCCGTACTGGTCGAGGTGGCGTTTCTCGAAGTCCGCGCGGAGCTGCGCCGATCCGCCATCCTTCAGATCGCCGGAATCCTTGAACGGAACGGGAATGGCATGCTCCTGGCCCATGTACCGCAGATCGGCGGCGTAACCAAAATCGGCCCCGCTCGCCGAAAACCCCTCGTCTTCCAGCAACGCCGTTCCCTGGCCCATCAAGTCTTCCATAAGGCCTTGAACCGCCGTTGGATCGACGTCGCTCAATGGCGCGACGAAGGTGCGCGGAAAGTCCTGCCGCCAGGGCGCCATCAGCATCCCGAACGCCGAGAAATTTCCGGGGAAGCGCGGGATCACCACGGTCGGGATGGAGATGTCCCGGGCGATGGAGAGCGCGTGGAGAGGGCCAGCGCCGCCAAAGGCGATCATGACGCAGTCCCGGGGATCGCTCCCCCGCCCGACGGAGACCGAGCGGACAGCCAGGGACATGGCCGTGTCCGCGATCTTGGCAATGCCGAAAGCGGCCTCCACCAGGCCCAGCTCCAGGGGTCCGCCCACGGCTTCCGCAATGGCCTTCTCACTGAGGCCGGATTGCAGCGCCATCCGCCCGGAGAGAAACCGGTCGCCGTTCAACCGGCCCAGCACAAGGTCCGCGTCCGTAATGGTCGCTTCCGTACCGCCATTGCCGTAGCAGGCCGGGCCCGGGTCCGCCCCGGCGCTTTGCGGCCCAATGTGAAGACCGTCCTGCTGGTCGCACCAGGCGATGCTGCCCCCGCCGGCGCCGATCTCGACGATATCCACGACGGGGATCTGCATCGGCTGTCCCGTCGCATAGCCGCCGATGAAGTAATTTTCGTGTACGGCGGGCCGGCCGTCGCGGAACATGCTGGTCTTGGCCGTCGTACCCCCCATATCGAAGGCGATGCATTGTTCGTGGCCCAAGAGTTCGGCCAGATGCCCCGCGCCGATCATGCCGGCGACCGGCCCGGATTCCATCATGGCCACCGGCTGCACCCGCGCCTGGCCCATGGACATGGAACCGCCGTTGGAGCGCATGATATGTTTCTGGCCGGGGAAATCACCCTCCGAGAGATAGGCATCGAGCCGGTCCAGATAGCGGCTTACCCGGGGCCCCACATAGGCGTTGAGGGCCGTCGTGGAGGTGCGCTCGTATTCCCGGTATTCCCGCAAAATGTCGGAAGACAGGGTGACGAAACAGCCGGGACAGGTTTCCCGGAGAATATCGCCCACCCGGACTTCATGGGCCGGATTGGCGTAGGAGTGCAGGAGGCAGACGGCGACGGCGTCGATGCCGAGCTCGTTCAGGCGTTTTCCCGTCCGGCGGACGCCCGCTTCGTCCAGGGGCGTCAATTCCTCCCCCTTGGCGTTGAGCCGTTCCGTCACTTCGAATGACAGCTCCCGAGGAATCAGGGGCTTTGGCCGGGTGAAGGCCAGGTTGAACCCTTCGGGCCGGTTGCTGCGGCCGATGGCGTAAACGTCACGGAACCCTTCCGTGGTGACGAGGGCCGTTTTGGCGCCCTTGCGTTCCAGGACCGTGTTGATGGCGATGGTGGAGCCGTGGCGGAACTGATCGATTTCCGCAAGCGTCACGCCGGCTTCCCGGATGCAAGCCGCAGCACCCTCCGTGGGATTGTCCTGCACGGTGGCGGATTTCTCGATATAGATGTCGCCGTCCGAAATGCCGACCAGGTCGGTGAAAGTCCCGCCGATGTCGACGCCGATGACATGGGAAGTCCGACCGGACATGCTCAAAGGCCTCTATTCATTCGAGACGCCCGCCTCAAACGAGGGCGCAGCGGCCACCGCCATTACGCACGAATTCGCCGTTCCGGCGCAACTCATCAAGTTCGGGAGGTCCGGTCCGGGCATTCCATTCGGTGCCGGACGAGCCTCTAATATGGTCTGTCTCCCTTGAGTCCGACGCGGCGCAGCAGTCTGGTTTCCTCCGCCGGAAAGTCGTTGCGGGCATGCTGGACACTGCGATTGTCCCAAATCAGGACGTCACCCGGCCGCCATGCGTGGGTATAGCGCAGCCCCGAATCCTCCAGCCGCTCGAACAGATCAGCCAAAATCGCGTCACTCTCCTCGGCCGGTCGGCCGACGATCTCCTCCGTCATCAGCCGGTTCACATAGATAGCTTTCCTGCCCGTCTCCGGGTGGGTGCGGACGACGGGATGAACGGCAAAGGGTCCCGTCGTCCGATCATAGGCCGCCGTCTTTACCTGCGTGTAGTAGTCGTAGGCGTTTACGGCCTCGAGGCCCTGCAGGCGCTCCTTCCGATCATCCGGCAAAGTCTCATATGCCTTCGCCGCACTGGCAAACAGTGTCTCGCCTCCCCGGCTTGGAATTCGGTCGCCATGGAGCATGGTCGCCATAAGGGGCTCCTCCAGGAAGGCGGAGTCGGAATGGAACTGCAGTTCCCCGTCCGGCAGCGCCCCGATGAGCTCGCCGTTTTCCCGTATGTTGCTGATGAGAAGAACATGAGGGTCGCGCCCGCTCTCCGGCCCGGTCACCGTGTTGGGCGCCACCGGCTCACCGAAGAGGCGGGCGGCGTCCACCAGTTGGGGATCGTCCAGGAATTGATCCCGGAACAGCATCACCCCGTACTCAAGCCACAAGGACCTGAGCTCCGAAGCCGTCTCCCCGCCCAAGGGCCCCGACAAATCAATGCCGGTGACTTCAATCCCAAGAGCGGGAGAAAGCGGTGTTGTATCCAGTGACGTCATATCAGCGTTACGAAAAAGGGGCCGGCCTTCACGGACCGGCCCCTTCCCATCGTTGCACGATAAGCCGGCCTACTTGATGTCCATGGCCATTTTGCTGGCTTTGTCGGCCGCGTCCGTCCACAGGCCCTGGCCCTTGTAGAACTTCACCGAGGCCTGGTGGTACGGCACCATCGGATAGAGGGTGACGGCGTTCTTCTTGGCGAAGCCCCGGAAGATCGGGCTGGCCTTGGTGAAGGCGTCCGTGCCCTTCCACAGCGCTTCGGTGATTTTCTGTGCCGTGGAGTCGTCCAGGTCTTTGTGGGCCATGAGATAGGTGTCATAGGTGATCAGGTTCGTTGGGCCCATGATACCCAGCGGCGGAATGGGTTTCGGGAACTTGGAAAGCTGCAGTCCCGGGAACATCATTTGCCGCATTTTGGCCAGCTTTTCGGGCGAATCGTCAAAGCTCAGGAAACGTACTTTGTTCTTGGCGTGAATTTCACGAAGGATCGGCATGCCCATGGCAGCCCAACTTGAATCCACGCGGCCGGCGCCGAAAGTCTTGATGCCGTCGACCACGCCGGTGACCGGCACTTTCACCACGTCATCCCAGGTGAGACCGCCGTTTCCGAGACCCGTCGCGATGGAGAGCGGCAGGGTGGAGTGGCCGCCGAAGTCGGAGGTCAGCTTCTTGCCCTTGAGATCCGCGACCTGCTTGATCGGGGAGTCGTTGCTCACGACCAGACCCAAGCGCAGGACGTTCGGACCGGCCCGGAGAATCCGGAAGTTCCTGCGGACCTTTTTGGCCTTGTTGCCGCCGGTTACTTCCAGATAGACGGAGCTGGCCGTCAACACGGAGAGTTTGATCTCACCCCGGTTGTGGGCATCCAGATAGGCGTCCGGTCCGGCGAAAGGCCGCACCACAAACCGCATGTCGGAATGGTCGGTCATGACCTTGGCCATGGCCGTGCCGACGCGGTTCATCAGGCTGCCCTGACGGTCCGTGGCGACCACCATGGTTTGCGCCTGGGCAACACCCGCCGCAAATGTCACCAGACCGGCGCCGATCGCCAGCCCTGCAAAGCTTCTTGATACTGAGTTAACCATCTTGAAGTTCTCCCTTATGGTTCAATGCTCTCCGAAGAGAATTAACGCGAAACGAGACTCGATTTCGGCAACATCGTCGCCGGCTGCTTTCGATCAGACGATCAAACGCAAATTCTCAAAAAAAACCTGCGCCGTTCGGATCAGCCCTCCTGTCCACTGAGTAACGGCCGTTGCCGCCATTGCATCACCGAAATGGCGATCATGATGACCGCCGCCGTGCCGAGGAGCGGCCAGGAAAAGGCCATCCCAAAGGGCACCACCATAATCACCACCCCGCAGATCGTGGAAACGGCCTGCTCCGGCAGCGTCATGGGCCTAAACATGTAACCGGCCATCCCGACGGCCAGGACGCCGACCCCGATGCCGGTCTTCATGGCGACCGTGAGCACGTCCATCGCCGTGCCGTGGAATATGAGGGCCGGCTGGAATACGAAGACGAACGGCACCACATAAGCGACGACGCCCAAGCGCACACCCGCCCAGCCCGTTTTCCAGAAATCCGTGTTGGCCACCGCGCAGGCCGCGAACGTCGCAATGCAAATGGGCGGCGTGATCATGGAGAGCATGCCGAAATAGAAGATGAACAGGTGCGCCGCCATCTTCGGAATGCCGATTTCCACCAGGGCCGGTGCGATCAGGAGCGCCAGCATGAGGTAGATGACGCCGGACGGCATGCCCATGCCGAGAATGATGCACACCACGGCGGTCATCAGGAGGAGGCTTAACGCGCTATCCCCCGCCATCTGGGTCAGCAAGAGTGAGAAATTAAACCCGAGCGTTGAGATTTGAATGGCGCCGATGATCATGCCGGCGAGCGCCGTGATGATGACCAGCTCAAGGACGGTCTGGCCTGTCTCCCGGATTGCGATCCAAAGCTGAATCAGCGTGGGCCGGGTGGCCTTGTTGAAGACGGCGACGGCGACGGTCGCCGCGACCGCCAACATGGCGGAGCGGCCCGGCGCCCAGCCTTCGGCGATCAACGTCCAGATCAGCAGGAAGATCGGGATTACGAAGATCCAGCCCCTGGCCATGATGTTGCCGACGGAGGGCGCGTCGGAGGTGTCGACGCCGGTGAGTTTTTGTTTCGCCGCTTCCAGGTCCACCTGCATGAACAGCGCCAGGTAGTACATGAGCGCCGGCAGGAGGGCGGCGATAATCACCTCGCCATAGGATACCTGCAGAATGTCGATCATGAGAAAGGCGACGATGCCCATCACCGGCGGCATGATCTGACCGCCCGTCGACGCAACGGCTTCAATGGCCGCGGCCACGTGGCCCCGGTAGCCCGAGCGCCGCATCATGGGGATGGTGATGGGGCCGTCCATGACGACGTTGGAGACCGCGCTGCCGGAGATGGTGCCGAACAGGCTGGAGGCCACGACGGCGACCTTGGCGGGTCCGCCCCGGTACTTGCCCATGGTCGTCAGCGCAAAGTCGTTTAGGAACTTGTCGCCATTTGCGGCAAACAGCACCCTGCCGAATAAAATGAAGGCGACGATGATGCCGGTCGTGACGTCGAGGGGCGTCCCGAAGAGCGAATTATTGTCGAGATAGAGATATGTCGCGATCCGGTTCAGCGGCGTGCTCGGCACATTCAGGATACCGGGAGCAAAGTTGGACAATGCGGAATAGCCGATGAACACCGCGCCCAAGGCCACGAGGGCCCACCCCGTCGCCCGCCGTGTGGCTTCGAACACCAAAATGACCGCCGCATACCCGAGCACCACCCGTTCCGGCCGCAACTCGCCGATGGTCTCGACGATGTCCCGGTAGGTCGCGACAACGAATAAACCGCAGATCAGGCATAGGATCGCCAAAATCCAATCATGCACGGGCACCTCGTTCGAGGTGACCTTCTTGTTCACTTTCAGCCCGATGAAGATCGCCGCCATGGCGAGGGCGAAGATGAGGGCCAGGAACTGTTCCTTGAACACCGGAATGCCGACGATGTGGTGAAGATCGATGGACCACGCCGCACACAACAGGGTAATGGCCGCCAGGAAGGTGTTTTGGATATAGAGCGGCCAGCCGCTCAGCTTACGCCACTTGGTGTTCCCCATCATATCCTGGGTGGGACTTGCCGTCCCTTGCGATGCCTGATCCGTTGCCATGCCGTTCCCTGTACGCCGCCGCCGGGTTCTGAACCGGCACGAAGCTGAATTCGCACGCTGTTTTCGGACAG
Source organism: uncultured Rhodospirillaceae bacterium (assembly GCA_964620095.1). Lineage (GTDB taxonomy): Bacteria > Pseudomonadota > Alphaproteobacteria > Rhodospirillales > UBA2165 > JAJDXO01. The sequence continues at coordinate 21,242 of CAZUGT010000024.1, forward strand.
TCCGTTTTGCACCCTCTTCTTCAGGCTGGGGGCTGGTCGGGGAGAAGATGCTAATACGAAAATCTGGGGTGCAAAAGCGGCAAGTGGTCCACCCGATTTGGGCGGTTTCCCCGCCAATCGCCCGTCCCACACCGTCCCACTCCTATGAGTGGGACGGCCACCGGAGGCTTTATCCCGAGGATCACAATCCTTAGGCTTTGGGTGAGAGTTTCAGAATGGGGAGATTTCCATGGTCATCGACATGCACTCTCATTGGCGCCCGCCGGTCTTGGCGGACTTCCTGCGGGCCCGGACAGAGCCGCCCAGGATCGTGGAACAGGACGGCGTCGAGATGCTCGAGACGCCCCGCGGAACCTCCCCCGTAGACGGCGCCTTCGACGACATCGAAGGGCGGCTTCGGGAAATGGATGAAACCGGAATCACCACGGCGGTCCTGTCCACCTTCGGGGCGTTCCAATGGACGGAAAGGCTGCCCGTTGTGGACTCTCTCCCGTTGGTGCAGGCCATCAATGACGAATTTCAAGCCTACGCCGAACGCTATCCCGGCCGGTTCGCCTTTTACGCCTCGCTTCCCCTGGCCGATTTGGAGGCGGCCGCCACCGAGTTCCGCCGCGTCATGGCCCTCTCCGGCGCTATCGGGGTGATCCTGCCGGGGAATGCGTTCCTCACCCGGGAGACGGCGGAAGCCTACCGGCCGCTTATGGAGGTCGCCCACGAGCAAAAGGCGGTGGTGATGGTCCACTGGAACCCGAGGCCGGAAGATGACTGGCCCCGGGTCGGACCAAAGGAGGACAATGTCGTCTACCGGCTGGGGACGCTGGACATGCAGGCCAGTCTGTCATCCAACATGATGACCTTCTGCTTTACGGATTACCTGGATGATTTTCCCGATGCCCGCGTCCACGTGCATAATCTGGGGGGCAATATTCCCTACGAGATTGAGCGGCTGGATCACCGGAATTATCTGGATTCTCCGGACCGTCCCCTCCCGTCGAGCCGGCTTCGCCGCGACAACCTGTTCGTCGACTGCAACTCCTTCGGCGCCCGGGCCATCGAAGCCGGTGTCGCCGCCTACGGCGCGGACAGAATAGTCATGGGCACCGACGGCACCAAATTCGGCGCCGAATGGACCTTCAGGGCCCTGGAAGAAGCCGACCTCACAGAGGACCAGCGGAACATGATCCGCCATGACAATGCGTCCGGCCTGATCGGCGGGCTGGCGGATCTCTCCTAGAGCGGCGTCTGCCCGGATAATGTCTTCAGCGCTCCGGTTCTTGCCCAACAGGGAGCGGTTTTGCCGCGGGCTACGACAACCCCGGCCCCAAAGTGCGGCGGCGGAAAGCCAGAAGAAGTCGCTGACGACAAAGGGAGTCACGCCGTTGAAGGTATCGATCAGGCTGACATCTTCGGCCAGGGAAAATAGGTTAGGTTGGTATTCGGCTCCTGCGCCCACCCTGATTGACCGTTATACTGCGCGACTAATTGCAGGTGCGTGGGCAAGTCCTGCCTCCGCAACCACCGAGACCGACATCTCCGGCATGGGGATGTCGGTCCTCGTGTTTTAGCGCCCGTTTCCGGCCCGTTTCGCGCCGGGAGTGTGCATCAGGGATGCACCAACAGTGTCTAATCGCTGCTGATCGGTGATGATAGGAATGATGTTGGGCCGGCCGGACACACGCGACCTTCTCCGCCGTCAGGCAGACACCTGCTCGGCCACGACGCCCGCAGGCTCGCCAAGGATGGCTGCGGCGCCCTTTTCGGCGATCATCAGGGTCGGCGCATTGGTATTCGCCGCGGTAATCTGCGGCATCACGGACGCATCGACGACGCGCAGATTATCCACGCCGCGAATTTTCAAATCTGGATCGACGACCGCGCCCGCGTCGCTGCCCATCCGGCAGGTGCCGACGGGGTGGAAGACCGTCCCGCCATTGTGGCGGACATGATCCCAAATCTGCTCGTCGGTCCGCACATCCTTGCCCGGAATGACTTCTTCGTCCCACAGATCGCGGAACGAGGGCTGACTATAGATCTCCCGCAAAATCTTGACGCCTTCGACGATCACCTTCCGATCCTCCGCCTCGCCAAAGTAATTTGGTTCGATGCGGGGCTGTTCGAAGGGATCCGGCGATTGAATCCGGACGGTGCCCCGGGATTTCGGGTGGCACTGCCAGACGGAGGCCGTGAATCCCGAGAATTTATGCAGTGGCTCTCCCGGCTTGTCGACGGATAGAGGCATCACGTTGAACTGGACGTCCGGACGTCCGTCCACGGCGTATTTGGTACAGGCACCACCGCCCACCTGGCCGGCGCCGACGGTCAGGGGTCCTGAGCCGCGCACCAGCCATTGCAGACCCATTTGCGCCAGCTTTAGGGGGTTTCGAATTTGATCGTTCAGCGAGTTTTTGTTCAGCATACGGACGATGGTCCTCATCTGATAGTGATCCTGAAGATTGCGCCCCACCTCCGGTGCATCACGGATCACCGGGATTCCGTGCTCCCTCAGGAGGTCGGCGGGGCCGATGCCGGATAGCTGCAGTATCTGCGGAGATTGCAAGGCGCCGGCGGCGAGAATGACCTCCGCGGCGGCTGTCGCACTCTTCACCTTTCCGGATTCGAGCCATTCGACGCCGACGGTCTTTCGACCCTGCAGAAGGACGCGCGAGGTGTGCGCCCCGGTCACCACGGTCAAATTGGGCCGCGCGCGCACCGGGCTCAAGAATGCCGCCGCGGAACTCGAACGCCATCGCCCCGAGATCGAAAGCTGGTACGACCCTACGCCAAGACTGGTCTCGCCATTGAAATCGGCATTGGAGGGAAGGCCGAATTCCTGCGCCGCCGCCACCCAGGCCCTGCACGCGGGATCGTCATTGCGCAGATCGCTTACATCCAGCTCTCCGAGGGCGCCACGATACTGGGACTGGCTGCCCTGATATCTCTCCAGACGCCGGAAGTACGGGAGGACATCCCGATAGCGCCAGTTCGCGGCGCCGAGGCGGGCCCAATCGTCATAATCTTCGTGTTGTCCGCGGATAAAGATCAGACCATTGATGGAGCTCGACCCGCCGAGCACCCGGCCTCGCGGCCAGACGATATTGCGGCCGCCGCTTCCTTCGCTGGGTTCGGTATCGAACTGGCGGGAAAACCGATCGTCGTAAATGGTGCGAAAATATCCGACCGGCAGCTTGAGCCAAAAATTACGGTCAGCATGACCGGCCTCCAAGACCAGCACCCTGTTGTCCGGATTGGCGCTCAGCCGGTTGGCGAGGAGGGACCCGGCCGAGCCGGCCCCTACGATGATATAGTCGTAGGCCGCCTCAACGGACCGGGACACGGGCCACCCCGGACGAACCAGAAATTTGCACAACGCCGGCCCTCATGACCGCGGCGTGTCCGGCGGAATGGGCTCCATGTACGGAAACCGCGCCAACCCCTTGGTGAATGTCGTGTCGGTGTTGGCCGCGCTTCGGACAAACTCCTTCGAAGCATCCCGATAGGGGTAATAGTCCCAGGGCGCCCGATTGCCTTTCAGTAGTACTTTTTGGAGATAAATCCGCCGCTTTTGGCTTTGGATAATGTCCTGTTTCAGCCGGACCGGATCCCACCGCTGCAAAATGTCGGTCAGCATTTCCCGTTCGGTCTCCGCGAATTCCGGATCGCCGCACAAGTTTCGCAGCTCCTTCGGGTCGTTATCGAGATCGTAGAGCATCCCGGGGTCGTCCTCGCAGTAGACGTACTTGAAGCCATTCTTGCGCAGCATGAAGCAGGGCGCGTAGATGCCTTCGCCCGTGAACTCCATCATGACATCGTCCTGCCAATCCGGATCGTCGGCGTGCAGGAGCCCGGTCATGCTATTGCCATCGACCGGATCGATGAGAGAGGGGGGATTACCGTCCGTTGCGATATCGATGAAGGTCGGCAGCAAGTCGAGCAGAGAGACTCCACGCTCCTCCCGGTGGCCCTTTGCGGCTCCCGGAGCGGAAACGATCAGCGGCACCCGGACCGACCACTCGTAGGGATTGAATTTATACCACATGCCCCGTTCGCCCATCATGTCGCCATGATCGGAGGTAAAGACGATGACGGTATTGTCGGCAGCACCCGTGTCTTCCAGTGCCGCCATTAGATTGCCGACGTGGTCATCAACGTAGCTGATCATGCCGTAATAGGCATGCCGGGCACGCCGGATGATTTCGTCCGTGACGGTGTGCTCATCCTGGCGGATCAGGTGATAGTAACGCTGGCTCCACGGATCGCGCTCTTCGAAGGGAATGAACGGTACCGACGGCAGATCGATTTCGTCGTCGGTGTAGCGGTCCCAGTATTCCCGGGTGATGGTGAAGGGATTGTGGGGATGGGTGAAGGAAGCCGTCAGGAAGAACGGTGACCGGTCCTGATCGCGCGCGTAATCGTAAATCTTTTGAACGGCGAGAAAGCCGACCTCGTCATCGTAGTCCAACTGCAGGGATCGCTTGCAAAGACCTGCTTCGACGACACCTCTGAGACTCATGACGGACGGTGCAAACGGGTAGTCGGTCTGACTCCAATCCGGCGTCCAGCCGAAATCCGAGGGATAGATATCGGTGGTCAGGCGCTCCTCGAATCCATGCAGCTGGTCCGGGCCGACAAAATGCATCTTGCCGCTGAGACAGGTCTTGTAGCCGAGATCGCGCAGGTAGTGTGCAAACGTCGGGATCGAAGCGGGAAACTCCGACGCATTGTCATAGGCACCGATCTTGGACGAAAGTCTGCCGGACATCATCGAGAAACGCGACGGCGCGCAGACCGGGTTGTTGCAATAGGCGTTTTGAAACACCGTCCCGTTTTCGGCAAGCCTTTGCAGATGGGGCGTCTTGACGACCGGATGCCCGTACATCGGCAGCGCAGGCCCCGCCATCTGATCGGCCTGGATGAGGAGAATATTGGGGGTGCTCATCGGTATGTGTTCCTCGTTTGTCAACAGGGCTCCAGTGTCGTGCCTTCAACGGCACGTTCCAATCGGACCAAGTTGCCGCCGGTGGCGTGCAGGCTTGAGCATTTTCGAGCCTGCACTTCCGCCGTCGGCTGCTCAGTTCGACATACTCCGTTTCACGAATTCCTCGATCCCGGGAACGCCGATTTCGCGATAATATTTTAGCGCGCCGGGATGCAGGGGAGCGGCAAATCCGTTCAGGACCGTGTTCTTTTTCACCCGGCCAAACGCGGGGTGAACGCCCTTGAGGCGGTCAAGATTGGTAAAGATGGTCTTGGTCATCTCGTAGACGAGATTCTCGGGAATTTTCTTATGGATCACGAGAGCATTGCCGAGACCGAAGCTCGGTGTCGCCTGAGAGACACCCTTATAGGTTCCGCCGGGAATCGAAATGCGGAAATAGGGCGGAAACTTTTTCCGGAGATCGGTAAAGAACCCGTCTGAAATCGGCAGCAGTTTCACCTTGTGTTTTGCCGCCAACTTGATCACCGGTGGCAGCGGAAAACTCCCGTTCCACAGCGCCGCGTCCAGATTGCCGTCACTCAGCATGTTCGCCATGTTGCCGAGGCGAACCCGGAAATCCTTGAAGTCCTTGCCCGGCTTGAGGCCCAGCTGGCTCATGAGCGCATCCGCGTCGAGCATCGACACGCCGCCCGGCTGGCCCATGCCCACGCGTTTCCCCTTAAGGTCGGCAAGCGTCTTGACCGGGCCGCCTTCAATGGTGATGACGTGCATGGCCACGGGCGCGATCGACATCCAGCTCAAGATTTGGCCTGGATTCTTGCTCTTGAAAGGACCGGTGCCCTTGTAGGCGCCAAAGGCCGACAAGGTCGTCGCCATGGATGCCTCAAGATCGCCGCTGTTCAGCAGCTTGACGTTTGCCACGTAGCCTTTGGTCTCCTCGGCGGTTACACGGACGCCTTTGACATTCTTGTTGATCACGTCGGCGATCCCGGCCGACCAGGTGTATGCCGTGCAGCCCACCGGGCACGAACCGATGGACACATTCGTTTGGGCCGACACTGTCGTTGAACCGGCCAACGCCCCGACGGCGGCGATCGCGGCCGAGAACATGGTCATTTGTCGTCTAATATTCATGGTCATTCCTCCTTTGAATATCTGGGTTTCGACACTTGGATCAGAAATCTGTTCCGGGTTGGAGGGTTCTGATCACGCCCTCGCAAAACATGAATTCCTTAACGTCACGATGATCCGGCCTGCTCCGTCTTCGACTCGCTCCGTGCCGATGGGTCTCTGCGAAACCACTGATAACCCGTAACGGCAATGATCAGAGCGATGCCGGTCAAATTTGCTTCGAAGTGCTGCCCCATCAGCAGCAGTCCCCCTGCGAATACCAGAACGCGTTCGACAAGGGACGTGCGACGCAGGTACCAGCCTTGAACGGCGATCGCGATGGCGCCGGCGCCGATGATCGACGTCGTGGCCGCTATCGCGATTGTCGCAACGTCGCCAAAGCCCAAAAGCGCCGGGTTGAGGACGAAGAAGAACGGCACGATGAAGGCGGCGATGCCAAACTGAACCGCCACCAACGCGATCTTGAATGGATTTGCATCCGCTAATCCCGCCGCGGCGTAGGCCGCCAGGGCCACGGGCGGCGTGATGGAGGACAACATCGCGCCGTAAAACACAAATAGGTGCGCCGCCAGGAGTTTGACGCCCATATCGACCAGCGCCGGAGCCACTAGGGTCGAAACCAGGATATAGGCGGCGGCGGTCGGCAGCCCCATGCCGAGCAGCAACGATGCCGCCATCGTCAATATCAACGCGAGTATCAGGTTGTTTCCGGACACCGCGACGATCAAGGAGCTGAATTTCAACCCGAGCCCCGTGAGGGTGATCACGCCGATAATAATCCCCGCGGTGGCGCAGGCGACGGCGACGGGCAGCACCGCTTCCGCTCCGTCGATGAGAGCGGCAAAGAACTTCCTTGGCGTGAGCCAGGTCGCCCGTTGCGCAAAACTGACGACAACCGTGGTTACGATCGCCCAGAACGACGCAAACATCACGGAGAAGCCGTCGATCAGGAGGTAGGCAAATACGGGCAATGATAGCAAGAGGTGCCCGCCGGTCATGACGGTGGGAACGATCTTGGGCAGTTCGTCCAGTTGAAGAACCGGAATATCTCGCTTCAGGGCTTCGAGGTGAACGACGGCGAACAACACCACATAGTAAAGTGTCGCCGGGAGAATGGCGGCGGCGGCGATGTCGAGGTACGGCGTTTCGGTGAGGTCCGCCATGATGAAGGCGGCGGCCCCCATCACCGGCGGCATGAGCTGACCGCCGGTGGAGGCCACCGCCTCGATCGCTCCGGCGACCTGGGGGCGGTATCCATTGCGCTTCATCAGCGGGATGCTGATGGTGCCGGTGGTGAGCACGTTGGCGACCGCCGTGCCGGAAATCATGCCCATTAGGCTGCTGCCGACGACGGCGGCTTTGGCGGGGCCGCCCCGGGAGCGCCCGGTCGCACCGGTGGCAATATCCATGAGAACGCGGCCGGCCCCGGAGCGTTCCAGCAGGGCGCCGAAGATGACGATCATCACCACGAACGTCGCGCTGACGCCCAACGGCGTCCCGAATATCCCTCCGCCGCCCAAATAAAGGTGCGATATCACGCGTTCGAACGAGTATCCTCGGTGGTTCAACAGCCCCGGCAGCTGCGGGCCCAAAAACGCATAGGCCAGGAAGACCGCGGCCAAGATGACGATTGGCCAACCTATACAGCGGCGGGTCGCTTCCAGCAGCGTGATGACGCAGAGACTTCCGAGCCAGAACTCAAGCTCGGTCAACTCACCCCACCGTCCGGCGACCTCGTTGAAATAGATCACGTGGTAGATGAGCACCGAAAAACCGACGACGAGCAGAACGCTGTCGATCACGAGTTCATGCGGACGCGGCGCTTTCTTGGTGAAGGCGCCGTGCGCCGTGTAGACCAGGAAAATTACGAGCGCGAGGTGAAAGCTGCGCTGGATCATGTCCGAAAACACGCCGAAGAACGCCGAGTAGAGGCTGAATGCCGCCAGCACGATCGCGACCGCCGCTCGTGTCGTCTTCAGTCCTCGTGCCCAGTTGGAATCGGCCGTCATCCCGCCGCTCCCCTGAGATCGGACCGGGAACCGGAGAGATTCTCGAACGCCAGGTCGGGGGACAACAACGTCGCATTCATCGCCAACTGCACGGCGGCCTCGCTCGGTGAAAACCGTGCGATTTGAAAGGCAGGTTCCGTGGCGGAACCTCCCTGCATCCCGACGCGCCAAACCGAATTGAAGCCTTCGAGATAGGCGCGCGACTCGGCGAGGGGCCCCGCCATCATCACGACGCCGGGGTTCAATGTGATCCAGATATTCTGAACATTCCGTGCCAGGGCCTGGCCCGCCGCCCGGAGCACCTCGCCCTTATCCGAATTGACGTCCGGATCCTCGGTGATCAGTTCCGTCAGGAGATCGGAACAAGCTTCGATCTCCTCCGCCCGAATGACCTTGGAGGAGACCTCGCCGAGGCGAGCCAGGATCGCCCAACCCGACGCGGTCGTATTCAGGCAATCGTTGCGTCCGCAAACGCAGGTAAACTCGGTCGGCTGATCGATGAGATGGCCGATCTGACCGGCGTTTGCGTTGGTCCCCCGGAACACGATGCCGCCGTCCAGTATCGTCCCGCCGATTGTGATCGCAGGCCTGAGGAGAAGCATATTGGCGCGATCGCCCATCTCCGGCCTTGAACACTCCGCCAAGCCCAATGCGGTCGCGATGTTTTCAACCGAAACCGGCATGGCGCACAGATCCTGCAGGCTACCCCCTAGATCGACCAGATTCCAACTGAGGTAGGGGGCGCCTAGAACCGTTCGATTGTCCTGGTCGACGATGCCGGCGATGGCAACGCCCATGCCAAGCACCCGATTCCGGTCGCCGCCATTCTTCTCCAACATCTTGCCGACCGCGCGTGCAATGTCGTCGATGACCGATGCGGAATCGGTGATATCGTGAAAATGGAGCCGCTGGGCGTGAAGGATTTCCCGGCGTGAATTGGCCAGCACCAAATGATGGCCGAACGCGGAGATGACGAGACCGAGTACGCGGGCACCGTCGGCGGCGACTTGCAGACCGATCTGGCGCCGGCCGGGAACGCCATCGCGGTCCAGCTTGCCGGTCTCCTCGACAAGCTCGCTTTCGATAAGCTCGCGGACGATCCGACTGATCGCCATGCCCGACAATCCGGTCCGGTCCGCCAACTCAACCCGCGAAATGCCGGGTTGCGCGTCAATACCGGTCAGCACCAAATGGCGATGATATCGCCTCAATCCGCTGGTTGACGTCCCGGGTCGCATAGTTCAATTAATAACACTATGTTAGTAATTAATTGAACTATGCGAGAGACCGCGTTGGGAGTCAAGGTATTCCGGTCGATGTTGAGTACCACGCCGGGACGCGGCGAGGATTGGCGTTCCCTCGTGGCCGCCTTTCCGGGTTATGGTGTCGGGATATGTTTGTCCGCCGGCGCCTCACCGGCGGGCGATGCGCCTGCTGCCGGCAGCGCGGGCCTCCTGTTCACGTTGCGCCGGTAGGCCGCGTCACGTACTGAATTGTCTTGGATCACCGGCCGGATGCTCCCATGAGACGTTTCACCAAGCCCTTCACCCAGCAGGAGCCACTGCCCGACGACGCGATTGCGGCCGGGATCGAACTCATGCGGTCGGGCCGGCTACATCGATACAATACGCTGAGCGATGACGAGTCCTCCGAGGTATCCCGGCTCGAGGCCGAGTTCGCCGCCTATATGGGCGTCCCTTACTGTCTCGCCTGTGCCTCCTGCGGGTACGCCTTGCACATCGCCCTGAGAAGCGTGGGCGTGCGGCCGGGCGATAAGGTTCTTTGCAACGCTTTCACGCTCTCCCCGGTGCCGGGAGCCATCCACAACGCCGGCGGCGTGCCTCTTCTCGTCGAGACCGCCGAGGACTGCACGATCGACCTGAATCACCTTCGCGAGCTGGCCCAGGCCGAGGACGTCAGGTTTTTGATGCTCTCACACATGCGCGGGCACATCTGCGACATGGATGAACTCGACTCGATCTGCGGGAAAAACGGGATCACCTATGTCGAGGACTGCGCGCACACCATGGGCGCCGGTTGGAAGGGCAGGAAGAGCGGCACCCATGGCGCCGTCGCCTGCTACAGCACCCAGACCTATAAGCATCTGAATTCGGGAGAAGGCGGCCTGCTCATCACGGCCGATGATCAAATCATGGCGCGCGCCGTGGTTCATTCCGGATCCTATATGCTGTACGGGCGGCATGAAGCGGCGCCCGATGAAGCGGCCTTCCGGCAAATCAGGCTGGAGACGCCGAACTACAGCGGCCGCATGGACAATCTGCGCGCTGCCATCCTGCGGCCCCAGCTCAAGTCATTGGACGAGAATTGCCGCCGTTGGAACGCCCTCTACGCGAAGCTGGAAGAAAAATTGCGCGAAAGCGGCTCGATCGTCCTGCCGAACCGCCCCGCCCAGGAAGGTTACGTGGGCAGCTCGATCCAGTTCTCCTTGCCGTCGTTCTCCGAGGCACGGATTGTGGAATTCGTCGAGCGATGCGGGAAACGCGGCGTCGAGATCAAATGGTTCGGCGCCTCGGAGCCAATCGCCTTTACCAGCCGTTATGACAGCTGGGCCTACCTCGGGCGCACGGCCGGGCTTCCCAAGACTCTCGAAATATTGGCGACTCTCTGTGATATGCGGGTGCCGCTGACCTTTGACGCCGCGGACTGCGCATTGATCGGCGAGATTATCGTCGAGGTCGCGGTCGAGCTGGCCTGACAGCCGGTTCGTCAAGCGCTCTTGGGCCAGCTCAACATTTTCTTGTTGTAGCTGTCGGCCTCGCGCCTGATGACGTCGATGAACTTCCCGGCGGTTTCGGATGGTTCCGACGCCTCCCTTTGAACGATCGCCAAGGTGACGTCCCGCAGCACGTCCGATGTTTTCAGCTCAACGACGCGTTGATGTCTGAGTTCATCCAGCAACAAGTCGCCCTGGGTCATGATCACCCAGTCATTGTTCAACAGGGCATGCCGGCTCAATTCTGGGGACATCGTCGCGACGCCGGCCTCCGGTTTCCGGACGGAATTCAAGGAAAACAGATTTTCCATTTCCTTCGCCCGCAGGGCGTGCGGCAAGGGATAGATCCACGGAAAGCGAACCAGGTCTGCAAAGGCATAGTCCCTTGCCTCCGCCAGAGGATGCTGTTTCCGCACGAATATCCCCAGCCGTGAGGCAAGCAACGGCTCGAAAGTAAGGCCCTCCACCGCCTCGTCCGGAAGAGTCGCGACGAGAAAATCGTATTCCCCATGCCGCAACGGCGGCAGCATCCTTTGGGTCTGATCCTCATCGATTTCCAAATGAGCCTCCGGCACGATCTCCTTGAAACGCGCGACAGCGGGAACGACGATCGACGCGGAGGCGAGCGAATGTACGCCGACGCGAACGCGGTTCAGCAGCTGCTCATTGAGAATGCCAAGTTCGTCTTCAGCATGGTGCATCTCGGCCAAGATGGAGCGCGCATGCCGAATAACGACCTGGCCATGGTCGGACTGGTCAACCGATACGACGATCCCGCGTTCCGAAAGACAAAAAAAGTACTTAACGAGATGATGCCCGCCCGGGACCGCTGCTCGAATCGCCATTGGATCGGGTGGCGTTGAACTAGGAAATCGTCGGATCGGCCGAGCCTTCCATCGGCGTTTCCCGGCTATCATCTCGGCGAGCAGGGCATTGGCAGCCGGTCCTGAATATCACCTTGAGCATCCGCGTTGGGTGAAAACCGGCTGCGCTTCGGGAAGGAGGATCGAGTCGATCGGCATCCCCTGGTTCGAGATGAGAGTCCTGGAGACATGGCGCTCCGCCGGTGCCGCGCGCGGCAGTTGGTCGGTCGGTTCGTGGTAGGTCGGCGCGGCATGCTGGATTGGGGGCGTCCTTCGTGCTATTTCCGCATGATCGGCCCCGATTCTTCGGTACTCGGCAGCGCTGACCGGCGCGACGGCAATTGTCGGTGTCGGTGAAAACGACACCTCCGGTCCGGGTCCGGTTTCAGACGCCTGATAGGAGACGGCTGCCGAAGTATCAGACCGTCCGGGTGCCTACGAAGACGACCGTAGCGGTGTGTCAGCTATCGCGCGGGTCCATCGCGCCGTCTGTCAGGAGAGCTCCATGGCCGACAACTACACCATCGCCTACGGCGACATTCACAACCACAATGCTCATGGTTACGGCGTTGGCTCAATCGAGCGGAGTGTGGATGTCGCACGCACACACCTCGATTTCTTTGCCTTCACGGGGCATTCGAGCTGGCATGACCTGGGCGAAATCGAGAATGGCGGTGAGGAATACTTCAACAAGGGATTCGAGCAATTGGCGGAGACCTGGCCGCGTGTTCAGAAAATCATCGCTGATTCGAATGATGACGGCTCATTTTGTTCCTTTCTCGGCTTCGAGTGGCATTCAAATTTCTATGGCGACCAGTGCGTGGTGTTTCCCGACGATCATCAACCGATCCACTACGCAAACTCGCTGAACGAACTTCGGCAATTCTGTTTGTCGAAATCAGCCCTGATGATTCCCCATCACCTTGCCTATCCGAGAGGCCGGCGGGGCGTGAACTGGGACGAATTCGACAATCAGTGCACGCCGGTCGTGGAGATCTATTCCTGGCACGGAAACTCCGAGGATGACCGGGGACCATACCCCATGTTCATCGGATCGCCCGGCGGCCGGGATACGGTAAACACCGCCAGGGCCGCACTGGCCGAGGGCAAAAAATTTGGATTTGTCGCCTCCAGCGACAACCACGCAGCTTTTCCCGGCGCCTATGGCGAGGGACTCATGGCAGCGCTTATCGAAGACCTCACGCGCCCCGCGATCCTGGACGCCATTCGCAAGCGCCGGACCTACGCGCTTACCGGCGACAGGATCGAGGTGGATTTCCGTGTGAACGGAGAGGTCATGGGGGCCGACATTGAGGCGGGCAGGGAAATCGCCGTCGAATACAGTGTTGGCGGCCGGGATGAGATAGAGGCGGTGGAGGTTATCCAGGATGGCGTTGTCGTCCACCGCTCGTTTGCTGAAGAGGCGGCCGGACTGGAAGAAACTTTCGGTGGACCGTTTCAGATTCGCCTCGAATGGGGCTGGGGACCATGGGCGGCCATGGCGGAGGCCCGGATCGTGGACTGGGCGATGGAGATCACCGTGACAGATGGACGGATTCTCCGGTATTTCCCCTGTCTCCAGTCGGGACCATTTGACGAAGATCGTCGGCACCGGTTTGCCCGAACCGGTGAATCGGGGCTTTCGGTCCAGTCCTATACCTCCCGGAAGGGTGCGTTTCGGGAGAACCCCAACCAAAGTCTCGTGCTGGAACTGGAGGGGAGTACCGAGGCATCCATAGACGTCGTTCTCTCGAAGCCGATTGGCAAGAGGACTGCGTCACGCGTGGTAAATCTGTTTCGTGGTTCCGAGCCGCATCCCGTGGCGCCGTGGCCGTCGGAGAGTTATCACTGGCACCGAATACTGCCGTCGAATGCGACCGAGGTGCAGGACAGTTGCACTTTGCCGACCCCGGACACCAGGTCGAATGTCTACCTTCGGGTGAAGCAGAAAAATGGCCATATGGCGTGGACAAGCCCGGTATTCGTCAACTACCGATAGCGGGTGGGTGCCTTGGGGACCTCGGATTCCGTCCGGTAACCAGCCTCGATGGCCTGTTCGCCGGTTCTCACGTCACTTGAAACAGCGAAAGGGATTGTGATTTTTCACCCAAAAATCATGGGAAGAAAAATCACGGTCAAAGCCCGGTTTCTTCCGACGGCGCCCTCTGCGGTTAAGGCAGCCAGTCGTTCAGTACCGGCTGTGCGCGGAACACCCAGTTGGCTTCGCGTCCCCCAAAGTTGATCAGGTTCATCTGGTGCTGACTCCATTCGCCGAAGATTGGATTGACATATTCCCAAACAATCTCGCCGTCTGTAGTCACCTGAAAGATGCGCCCGTGCATGCCTTCGCAGATGAGCGTGTTCCCGTTCGGCAGCCGCCGGGCGCTGGAAATGAACGAGCTGTAAAACGCCCAGAACGGCATGGAGGAACTGGAGCCGTCATACTGCCAGACGATCTGCTCCGTGATCGGATCGATCTCCAATATCCGTGAGCCCGGGAACGTCTTCAAAAAGACCTGAGGCAAACCGGCCGGACCGTCATTGTCGAAAACCAGAACGTTGCCTTCGCCGGGCAGTCCGGCGGGTATCATATGGGCATCGTGCTGACCAGAGATCGAATCGACCGGCTTGGGGCACGGCCCGTTGAAATCCCGTTGGGTAAAATCGTATGCGCCCGGGAAATCGGGACCGATCCGCCATACCACCTTGCCACTTGATTTCTCGACAATGGCAATGAAGTTCCCCTCCCGGGAATCGATCATGATATTGTCGGGATGGAAACGGTCATCTCCCCCGTCATGCCATTTGTTGGGCCCGAGGGGCTGCATGTCGTTGATCACGAATATATACGCCCTTGACCGGACGTCGGTCTTGCTGAAGAGAACCTCCTGACGGCGCCCGTCGATCCCGAGTTCGTCCAGATGTTCGTGGGGCGCCCACTCCCAAACGATTTCGCCATCGGGCGTGATTTCGTAGAGGGGCTGATCCGTGAACTCTTCGGGATGGAGATCCGGGACCGAATATTCCTTTTTGCTGATGATCATCGTGTTGCCGTTGGCAAGGCGGCAGAGGTCGTGGTTTTGACGCGCCTTGCCTCCCGGCGCCTGATCTCCCCACTCCCAGACAATGTTGGCATCCCAATCCATTTCAAGGATGGCTTCATTGAAGAAGGTGTCCGGTTCCCGCTGGAGCAGAACATGCCCCTTCTTGCCGCCGTTCACGGCGGGATCGATCATTTCGGCCGGGAATCCGGTATGAGGCCATTGGCGGACGACATCGCCGGCCATGTTGATGAGATAAGATTCGCCGCCCCTGCCTTCGTACATGACGTGGCAGTCGCAGGCCTTATCCGTTTCGTGGATCGTGACGCCTTTTGGAAATACGGTAGGTGGCATAAAGAGGTCCCCAGATAGGTAATTGCAAAAGAAAAGGGCGGCGGCATAACCGCCGCCCACTCATCCGTAAGAGATGATGATCAATCCACGGGTTTGATGGAATCGGGAATTTTGAGACCAATTTCCCGATAGTATTTGGCTGCCCCCTTATGAAGCGGCATACCGCCTTCGACAAAGGCGTTCTTCAGCGTAATGTTTTTCATCCACGGTGCGGTTTTGTGGACGGTATCCAGGTTTTCCCAGAACGCCTTGGTCATTTTGTAGATCAGGTCGGCCGGCATTTTGTTATGGGTCCCGAGGCCGACGGTGGTTGACAGCGCCTGGACGTCTTCCGTGTTCACCTGGTTTTTTCCGTATGCGTCCTTGGGGATCATGCCGATTCCCCGACCGGGGGCGGCAATCTGTGCCTTGACGCCCGGAATCTTCCAATCGGCATCCTTGAGGCCGATCAAGCGGATTTTGTTGGTCAAGGCGATTTGCTGAAATGCCGGCGCCGGCGCGGCGGTCGGTTCGATATGCAGTGCCGTCTGACGATCCTGGAAAGCCTGACGGGCCGGACCGAAGCCCAGCTTGATGAATTCAAACTCCTTGCCGGCCGTGTATCCGGTTACGCCTTCGACAATGGCTTTGGCTGCGCGAAAGGCGCTGCCGCCCGGGGCGCCGAGGTAGATCCGTTTACCCTTGACGTCCTTCAGTTCCTTGATCCCTGAATCGGCGAACGTCACGATGTGCCAGGAGCCGAACGGATAGTTGAACAGGTTCCGCAGGTTCTTGGCGAGAGCCGGGGCATTTTCAACTTTGCTGTACATAGCTTTTTTCTTGGACATGAGGTCATAAACGGCAGGCGACGACATGTAGAAGTCGATTTTATAGTTCGCCGCTTCCAGATTGTGCCTCGTGGCCTTGCCGGCGGCCGAAATTTGAATTTCGACGTCTTTGATGTTGCCGGCCATGATTTTCACAAACGTCGTTTGGAACGAATAGACGGTCGTGCCAGCCGCGATACTTGACATCTTGTAAAAATCTTTCGCGCTGGCGGCGGACGGAATGGCCATGACGGCTGCCAGGGTCAATCCAACCGCGCAGGTGGTGATACGTTTCATAGTACTATCTCCTCCTTGGGACTGGTTTGGTGGGGATTTCGTTGACGGGAGTGGAGATATCGCTCCACGGCGACGATGGCGGCGCCCAAGATAAAAAAGGAAACCTCCATCCACGGAATGGCGACCAGGCAACCAATGCCGGCGCCAAATCTGATGAGCCGGGAAAGCCAGCCGATGTTGCTCGCATCGGTGCCAGCGAGAGATGTGGTGAACAACCAGATTGCGAGGCCGAGCCGGGCGGCGATCCATACGAATTCGCCCAGCTCGAACTCCACGACCAGGGAGAGGGAAGGGTTGTAGACCAGGACAAAGGGGATGATGAAACCCACCAATGCCAAGCGCACGGCGACAATCGCCGTTCGCAACGGGTCCGAACCGCTTATAGGCGCCGCCGCATAAGCCGCCATGGCAACCGGCGGCGTGATGTTCGACATCACCCCGAAATACAGAACGAATATATGAACGATGAGAATCGGGACGCCCAGTTTCTCGACGGCGCCCCCCAAAATCAGCACGATAATGAGATAGGCCGGGAGTGTCGGCAGCCCCATCCCCAAGACCAAGCAGGCGAGCGCCGTCAGGACGAGGGCGAGGAAGAGGCTGTTGCTGGCCAGTTCCAGGACCAGAAGCGAAAACCGAAGTCCCAGGCCGGTTTGATTCACCGCTCCGATGACAATGCCGACGGCCGCGACGGCCACCATGATCTTGGCGCATTGTTCACCGCCCCGAATCAGCGAAATAATCAGTTTGCTTGGGTTTTTTCTGAAATCCGGATGGAGAAACCCGAGCGCCGCGGCGACGATCGTCGCCCAGAAGCCCGCCGACGCCGCGCTTCGTCCGGCAACCAGGACGAAGATGATGGTTAGGATCGGAATAACAAAAATGGAAGACAGGTAGATGTCCTGCCGGCTGAGCTTTTGCCGTTCTTCCGTGGGAACGGGTTCGATGCCCAGCCGGGCCGCTTCGACGGAGACGGCGCTGAACAGGCTGGCATAGTAGAACATGGCCGGAATCAGGGCGGCCAGCGCAATATTGATGTACCCGACGCCCGTCAAATCGGCGATCATGAAAGCGGCCGCACCCATGACCGGCGGCGTAAATTGCCCACCCGTGGAGGCGGAGGCTTCCACACCGCCGGCAAAGGCGTTTGAAAACCCCCTTTGCTTGATCATGGGAATTGTAAACACGCCCGTGCCCACGACATTGGCGGCGGAACTCCCGGAGAAGGTCCCGAACATCGAACTGGCGACGACGGCCGCATGGGCCGGTCCGCCGCGCAGGGAGCCGGTTACCCGCCACGCGATCCGCAATAGAATGGCTCCGGCGCCGGTTCCTTCGAGGACGGCGCCGAAAATAATAAAAATGAAAATAAGCGACAGGACGACAGTCACCGGCAATCCGAAGACGCCGTCGAAGCTGTACCACAGGGTCCGCATCACCGTTTCGCCGTCATATCCGGCATGAGCCAGAAATCCCGGGAGCTGGTTTCCGAACAGGGCATATATGATCGACAGGACGGAAATAAGGGCCAACGGAACGCCGAACGCCCGGCGGGTCAATTCGATCACCACGAAAAGGCCGCCGGCCCCGACCAGCATATCGGTTGGTGTAAACGTATAGAGCCCGAGAAGCAGTTCCTCGTTGACCGAAAAAAACCAAAGGACCGCGAGAACCATCATGGCGATGAGCACCAAGTCCATGGCCCACAGAAGAACATGCCTGAAGGTGTTATCGGATTTGTAGATCGACGCCAGCGGCATCAGCAAAATGACGGCCACGGCGGCAATGCCGACCGTACTCGACCGCTGATAGACTTCGTCGAACATGCCGAAACCGGCCGTATGAAATGCCAATCCGGCAAGCATGAGGGAGGCAACGCTCGCGCCAGCCCGGACGGTGCCCGCAAACTCGGTCCTTATTCGTAGAATTCGTGCCTCTTCCCGCAGTATTCCTCTCCTCGGAATTGGGTCCTGCCGGGCACCTCGTTAGAAATTATTCATTCCCGCCGTCGGAGATGGTATGCTACTTGTCTAAACTTGTCTATATTTAACTATGGTACATGGGAATTGACTGATCACGGGCATTCGGATGAATACGCGCAGGACGATATCGACAGGAAGCAAATACGAGGAAATGGCGGGCTACAGCCGGGCCGTCATAGAGGATGACGGATGGATATTCGTTTCAGGGACCGTCGGCTATAACTTTGAAACCGGAGAACTGCCTGAAACGGCCGGGGAGCAGGCAAAGCAATCCCTGGCCACGATCGGGTGGGCGCTGTCCGAGGCCGGAGCCGGTTTCGCCGATATTGTCCGGGTTCGAGTGTATGTGCCTGATCCGGAAGATGTTGCGGCGGTTTCCCAGGTACTGAAGTCCACCCTGGAGCCAAATCGTCCGGCCAATACCACCGTATGCTCGCCGCTTGCGGTTCCAGAATGCAAGGTGGAAATCGAAGTCACCGCTCGCGCGCGAGGCTGACCAAATACTTTGATTAAGCGGGATCAGAGGGGCGGCCGGGGCCGTTCGTCTACTCGATACCGGTTGCTCAAGGTGAACCGGCTTCCCGGATATATGAATTTGTTGTAGGTCGCGACGGTACCGCCCGTCCAATTCCGCCTGATAATGAGTATACAGGGCTCGTTCTCCGAGATTTCGAGCCGTTCCTGCATGACGTCATCGGGGTGTATGGCGTGGATCACGTTCTCCGTTTCCGTCACCGGAAGAATGGTTACGAGATAGTCGTGCGGGCTCCGGTTTGAATAGTCCTGTACCAGATAGTCCGGAGCAACTTCCGGGTTTACGTATCGATTTTCCAGTTGGACCGGAATGCCGTTTTCCAGATGCACCATGACGGAGTGGAATAAACTCGCACCGGTCGGCACGGACATGCCGAGGGCAATATCGTGAGGCGCCTTGGACGCCTCCATTTTGATTATGCGATTGCTGTATTCATGACCCAGATGCCTGATCTCGTCGGCAATATCCCGAACCTCGATAAGCGCCGACGTCGGCCGGTTTCGTCCGACGAACGTGCCGACTCCCTGGGCCCGCATCAAGACACCTTCTTCCGTCAGCTCCCGCATTGCGCGGTGTACCGTCATCCGGGAAACACCCAATTCCTTGACCAATTCCGTTTCGGAAGGAACCCGCTGTGTCGGCAGCCATGTTCCGGAATTTATCTTGTCCAGAATATAGGCTTTGACATTTTCATAGCGGGACCCGGGAAGGTCCAGAAAGGCAACATTTTGGTCGCTGGATTTCATGATTCTCAATTTAATGTAGACAAGCTTAGACAAGTATAGTGTAAGACATCCCGAACGACAAACACGTCATGGCCGGGGCCGATTTGGAGGCGGGAGCCGTATCCGGGCACCCGTTCGGCCGCATGCTGCTAGTAGTTGATCGCGGGATTGTCCCCGGGATAGATGGTGCCCACAACCAGCATGCCTTCTTCATTTGTGGCTTCGAGGGAGTGAATTTGCTTGCGGGGCAGGAATATGACGTCGCCCGCGTGGACCGGGGTCTTCAGATTTTCCGTCCACATGCAGCCTTGTCCGGAGAGGATGATCAGGGCCTCTTCATAGAGATGACGATGGGGCTCCGCCTTGGATAAAGGAATATGCCCGATGAATTGGGTTACCACGTTCGAGCCCACGGACCTGTCCACCAGCATCTGAAAATAGCGGTTGGCCATCCCCTGGCGCTGGGAGGGATCCAGGGGAACGACTCTGTCCGGTTCCGCCCGATCGAAATTGTCCGGCATCTCCTCGAGCCGCGCCGGTGCATCGGCCCTGGGACAAGCCGAGGCCAAAAACTTGACGGGCTCGCCGGGTTCCGGGGTGACGCGGAAAGCTTCCCCTTGCCGGATATACACGCCCGAGTGCAACGGCGCATCGAACGTCTTACCGGAGATACAGATTTCAGCTTCGCCCGCCGACATGAACAGGACAACCTCCCGGTCTCCGAAGGAGATCACCGGTGACTGCCCGTCCGAGGCTTCGAAATAAAACTGGGACTGGTAAATGGCGCCGAAATCCGGCCCGATGACAGCGCAATATCTCAAGTTTCCGAATTCCTGCAGCGCGGCCTTGCCGGGCGAGAATACATAGCATCCGCCGTTGAGAACGGCGCGGGCATCACCCGTCAGGCCAACCTCGGGTACGGCTTGGTTCTCGGGGCTCCCGGGATCGTCCGAAGGGTAGTCCGGCAACAGGTTGTTGTGGGAGCCATCGCAAAAGGGCGGCGTGCCGGTATGCTTGCAGCCGCAGAAAAGAACTTCCTCGCCCTTGTCGGCGGGGGTGTAGGAAACAGGCTTGAATCCGGTTCCCCTGTGGCTTCCGTCGCAATAGGGCTGCGACGCGCTCCGGCCGCAACTGCACCACAGATAATTCCGGCCCTTCTCCAACTCGGTGTAGAACGGTTTGTATCTGGCAATGTTAGGCGGGTCGGTTCGATCGGACATGGGGGCTGATTCCCTTATACGGATATCTTCTCATATTTGGGCTCACGCCAAACCTCGGAGTTCAGTACATTTTTTACGATTTGGACGGCATTCCAAATGTCTTCATGACTATGATAGAGCGGACTCATACCCAACCGGATTGAATCCGGATACCGGAACGAGCCTATCAGACCGTGGTCCACCAGAGCCTCGCAAACCGGTCCGGCCCCCTGGTGGCGGAACGAAATATGGCCTCCCCGTTGCCGGTAGTCTCGTGGAGAATTCAGTTCCACGCCGAGGGCTCCGCATTCCTGGTCAAGCAACCGGATGAGCGTTTCGGTCAGAGATTCATGTTTTCGGGCGACGTCCGTCCGCTCAACTTCCTGCCAGATGTCCGCCGCCGCCGAAAAGATCTCGTTTGCGACCACCGGGGGCGTGCCGGTCAGGTGGCTTCTCGCATCGGGCGCCGGTTCGTATTGGGTCGAGAACTTGTCCCACTCCTTATGGCCCAGCCAGCCGGAAATGGTCGGCCAGGAAGATTTCTGATGCCGCGGATGGATGTAAAGATAGGCCGGTCCGCCAGGTCCGCCGCATAGATATTTGTAACCGCAGCCGACGGCAAAATCCGTGTCGGCGCCCAGTACGTCCACATCGAGGGCGCCCGAGGATTGAGACAGGTCCCATACCGT
>CAZUGT010000025.1:0-1739 GCA_964620095.1 uncultured Rhodospirillaceae bacterium
GCTTTGGGCGGGGCATCCACGAAATCCCCCCCCCCCCCACCTTCGAGGCACAAGAATATGGGCGGTTCCGGCGTTTCCGCACCGGCGTGAAGGAAGTCGAGATCGCACCCCTTGTTCGCCTGGGTCACGTGCCGGGCGTACAGCGCGGTGTAGCCCCGCTCATAGGGGAACGGCCGGGGCGTCCACGCCTTCCGGCGCGCTTCCATCTCGCCGTCCGGAATGTCGACGTTCAGGCGGCGCCCGGGGATGTCGAGATCGATCATGTCGCCGGTTTGGATGAGCGCCAGGTTGCCGCCGACCTGCGCCTCGGGGGCGACGTGCAGAATGCAGGTGCCGTAGGCGGTGCCGCTCATCCGGCAATCGGAGATCCGCACCATGTCGCGCACTCCCTTCTCCAGCAGCTTCTTGGGAATCGGCAGCATGCCCCATTCGGGCATGCCGGGCGCGCCGATGGGCCCCGCATACTTCAGCACCAGCACCGAGTCCTCGGTGACATCCAGGCCGGGGTCGTCGATGCGGTCGTGGAGGTCCTGGTAGCCCTCGAACACCACCGCCGGACCCCGATGGACGTGGAACCTGGGATCGGCCGCGGTTTGCTTGATCACGCACCCGTCGGTGGCGATGTTTCCCCTGAGTATGGCCGTGCCGCCTTCGTGATAGAGCGGATTGTCGAGGGGGCGGATGACCTCGTCGAGATAGACCTCGGCGCCCTCGAGGCTGTCGGCGAGCGTTCCCCCGGTGACCGTTTTCCGGGTCAAGTCGAGCAGGCCGGTCAGCCGGGTCATCAGCCCGCGCAGTCCGCCCGCGTAGTAGAAGTCCTCCATCAGGAATTTGCCCGAGGGCTTGATATCGAGAATGACCGGGGTCTTCTTGGAGATCTCGTCGAAGCGCTCCAGCGTGAGTTCGATCCCGGCCCGCCCGGCGACGGCGATCAGATGGATCATGGCATTGGTCGAACCGCCGAGGGCCATATCGATGACGGTGGCGTTATCGAAGGATGCCGGGGTGAGGATATCGGAGGGCTTCAGGTCTTCCCACACCATGTCGACAATCCGCCGGCCGCTGGCCGCGGCCATCAGCGCGTGGCTGGAATCGACCGCGGGAATCGACGAGGCGCCCGGCAGCGTCATCCCCAGGGTCTCGGCGATGGACATCATGGTCGCGGCGGTGCCCATGACCATGCAGGTGCCGGCGGAACGGGAAAGACCGCCGACGACGTTTTCCATCGTCTCGTCGTCGATCAGGCCGGCCCGCCGGTCGGCCCAATAGCGGAGCACGTCGGTGCCGCTGCCCAGGGTCTCTCCGGCGAAGAAGCCGCGCAGCATCGGGCCGGCGGGCACGTAGATCGCCGGCAGGTCCATGGTCAGCGCCGCCATGAGGAGGGCAGGGGTGGTCTTGTCGCAGCCGCCCATCAGGACGACGCCGTCGACGGGATGGCAGCGGATCAGTTCCTCCGCCTCCATGGCCAGGAAGTTGCGGTAAAGCATGGTCGACGGCTTGACCATGATTTCGCCCAAGGACATGGCGGGCAATTCAATGGGGAAGCCGCCGACCTCGTAGACGCCCCGCTTGATCTCCTCGGCCCGCTGCTTGAAGTGGGAGTGGCACGTGTTCATGTCGCTCCAGGTATTGATGATGCCGATCTTGGGCTTGCCGGTGAAGTCTTCGCTCGAATAGCCCATTTGGCGGGAGCGCGCGCGGTGGCTGACGGAACGCATATCGCTCGGCCCGTACCACCG
>CAZUGT010000026.1:0-19808 GCA_964620095.1 uncultured Rhodospirillaceae bacterium
GACCGATCTCCACAACCTGCTGCACTTCCTCTCCTTGCGCGCCGATGACCACGCCCAGTACGAAATCCGGGTCTATGCCGAGGCCATGCTGGAGAGCCTCAAGGCGTGGTGCCCGATCACCTACGAGGCGTTCATGGACTACCGGGCCGGCGGGACGCACCTGTCGGCGGCGGGCCTCGGCGTGGTCAGGCGGCTGCTCGCCGGCGAGGACGTGGACCAGGAGAAATCGGGCCTGAGCCCCCGGGAATGGCGGGAACTGATGGAGAGCCTCGGCCGGGAGGCCTAGAGAATCAAGTGAGGAGCGCCTGTCCGGTCTCCGCGCACAATCAATTGATGAGCGTGATCCGTCGTGGACTCAGGGGGCTAGATCGGTCTATGTAAATAATTGTACGCCCCCCGAACAATATTTGGGAACGGGAAAGGGCCGCCAAGAGCCTGAACGAACGTGAATTCAACCAAGGAATTCAGAGACTTAAGACGTCACGGAGGAACACATGTTCAGACGCACTTTGCTTACCGCAGCCGCCGCCGGCCTGGTCGCCGGGGCGCTGGCCTTCCAGCCCGCCGAGGCCGCGGACACCATCAAGATCGGCGCCTCGGCGCCCAAGACCGGGCCGCTCGCCGTCGGCGCCGCCACCACCCACTGGCCCAACGTCAAGCTCTGGGTGACCCAGGTGAACGCCCGCGGCGGCCTCAAGCTCAAGGACGGCCGGAAGAAGATCGAACTGATCGAATATGACGACCGCACCACGCCCGGCGAGGCGATCAAGAACATCACCCGTCTGGCCACCCAGGACAAGGCCGACTTCATTCTCGCGCCCTATGGATCGGGCTTCAATCTGGCGACCGCGGCGATCTTCGACAAGTTCGGCTATCCGCACATCACCTCGACGTCGATCACCGACAAGGAGGAGGCGCTGGTCAAGCGCTACAAGCGCATCTTCTTTACCCTCGGCTCGACCACCGCGTTCTCCGAGGACGCCGTCGAAGTGCTGAAGAAGATGAAGGACGACGGCAAGATCGGGAACCGCGTCGCCATGGTGAACGTGGCCGATGCGTTCGGCATCGAACTCGCCAACGCGGCGCGGCCGGTGTTCAAGAAGGCCGGCTTCGAGATCGTCTATGACAAGTCCTATCCGCTCGGCACCCAGGACCTCTCGCCCGTGATCCGCGGCGCCAAGGCGGCCAACCCGGATGCCTTCGTCGCCTGGTCCTATCCGCCGGACACCTTCGGGCTGACCGCCCAGGCCAAGGTTCAGGGCCTCAATACCAAGGCGTTCTACACCGCCGTCGCGACCGCCTTCCCGGCCTATGCCGGCAAGTTCGGCGCCTCGGCCGAAGGCGTGCTGGGCGCCGGCGGCGTCGACCCCGATACGCCCGAGATGAAGGCCTACATCGCGGCCCACAAGAAAGTCACCGGCAAGCCGCCGGACTTCTGGGCCAGCGCCATGGTCTACGCCACCTATCAGGTGCTCGAGCAGGCCATCGAGGGTGTCGGCTCGGTCGACCGCGAAGCGGTCACCGCATACATCAAGAAGAACAAGTTCAAGACCGTGCTCGGCGAGCTCGATCTCTCCAGCCAGGTCTCGAACACGTTCTGGACCGTCGGCCAGTGGCAGGGCGGCAAGTTCTACGGCGTGAAGTCCGAGAACATGCCGGGCGCCCGGCCGATCAAGGAAAAGCCGGCCTGGTAAGGGCCGGCCGGGACCAGCCCGGCGCGGACCTCTCACCCGCGCCGGGTTTCCCATTCGGGGCGCCGTCACGGGCGTTATTGGGGGCGCCATTGAGGGCGGCCGGAAGGGCTTATCGGCTTCATGGACATCGTCATCATCGGAATTCTGCTGGGCGGCGCCTACGCCCTGATGGCGGTGGGCCTGCAGCTCCAGTACGGGGTCGCCCGGATCATGAACCTCGCCAACGGCGAGGTCCTGGTCGCCGGCGCCTTCGGCGCGTTCTGGTTCTTCACCGCGACCCAGCTGAGCCCGCTGATCACCGTCGTGGCCATGGCGCCCTTTGCCTTTGCCGCCAACTGGGCGATCTACCGCTACCTGATGCTGCCGCTGGTCCGGCGCTCCAGGACCGAGGGGCAGCTGGAGGTCAACGCCATCCTCGCCACCTTCGGGATCAGTTTCGCGCTGGTGGGGATCAAGCTGGCCCTGTTCGGCGGCGAGTTCTTCTCGTACTCGTTCATGGAGAAGCCGTTCGACATATTCGGCGATCCCTATGAACAGAACCGGCTGGTGGCGTTCCTTTACGCCGCGGTGCTGTGCGCCGCGCTCTATGTCTGGCTGCACCGGACCCGGACCGGCCTGACCCTGCGGGCGGTGTCCGTCTCGCCGGAAGCGGCGGGGCTGGTCGGCGTCGACGTGGCCCGCGCATCGGCCCTGGCATTCGGGCTCGGCGGCGCGGTCGCGGCGGCCGGCGGCGGTCTGCTCTCCATGTTCCTGGTCTTCGATGCCTCCATCGGCATCGTCTTCACCATGAAGGCGCTGGTGATCGTCATCATGGGCGGCTTGAAGGACATCAGGGGCTCCATCGTCGCGGCCTTCGTGCTGGGACTGACCGAGACCTTCGTCGCCAGCCTGATCGATCCGGGGCTGACCCTCGCCGCGGCCTACGTGCTGTTCATTCTGGTCCTGCTCTTCCGGCCCCAGGGCATCTTCGGGAGGCGCGCGGCGTGAGCGCCCGGGAGACGCGGCTGTTCGGCCTGGCGGCGCTGCTCTTCGCCGCCGCCGCCTTCGTGCCGGCGATGAGCCAGGGCTACGGCCTGTCGCTGGCGGTCACCATCGTCATGTACACGGTGCTGACCACGTCGTGGACCTTGTTCTCCGGTCCCACCCACTACATTTCGCTGGCGACCGCCGCGTTTTTCGGGCTCGGCATGTACGTGGTCGCCGCGCTGATCGAGGTGTTTCCATACCCGGTCCTGCTGCTCTTCGCGGTGATCGTCGGCGGTGCGCTGGCGGCGCTGATCGGCTTCGCGACCCTCCGGCTGTCGGGCGTCTACTTCGTGATCTTCACCCTCGGTCTCGCCGAACTGATCCGCCAGCTGGTGACCTGGGTGCAGACCACCATGGGCACGTCGAGCGGCTTGACCGTGCTCACCGACATCGACGAGCCGATGATCTATTGGCAGCTGCTCGCGCTGGCGGCCGTGGTCTATTTCGTCGGCTGGCGCATCCAGCGCTCGCGGCTCGGCTTCGCGCTCCGGATCATCGGCAACGACGAACTGGTCGCGGCGCACAGCGGGATCAATACGGCGCGGGCCAAGATCCTTTTGTTCATGGTATCGGGCTCGGTGGCGGCGCTCACCGGCGCCATCCTCGCGCCCCGCTGGACCTATGTGGAGCCGGTCATCGCCTTCAGCCCCATGCTGTCCTTTCTGGTGGTGATCATGGCGCTGCTGGGCGGGGTGCACCGGCTGTGGGGGCCGCTTCTCGGCGTGATCCCCTTCACCTTCCTGTGGGACACGGTGACCGCGACCTTTCCCAATCAGACCGCGCTGATGCTGGGGCTGTGTTTCCTGTTGATCGTCTACCTCCTTCCCAACGGCTTCGTCGGTCTGATCGAAAATCTCGACCACCGGCGCAGGGCCCTGGCGGGCTGAGCCCATGGATGCCGTCACGCCCGCCGCCCTCGCGATCCGCTCGGTCACCAAGAGCTTCGGCGGCCTGGTCGCCGTCGACGGCATGACCTTCGACCTCGCCGAGCGCGAGGTGCTGGGGCTGATCGGCCCCAACGGGTCGGGCAAGACGACGATGATGAATTTGATCTCCGGCGCGCTGAAGGTGTCGTCGGGCGAGATCGATCTGTTCGGCGAGAGCATCGTGGCGGCGCCGGCCGCCCGGATCGCACGGAAAGGCGTCGCCCGGACCTTCCAGCTCGTCCGGATGCTGGACTCCATGTCGGTGCTCGAAAATGTCGAGGCGGGCGGGGTGTTCGGTCACGCTAGGCGGTGGGGCGGCGATCTCGGCGCCCACGCCAGGGAGCAGGTTGCGCGGGTCGGCCTCGACGGCAAGGAAGACCAGCCGGTGGGCGCGCTCACCTACATCGATCAAAAAAGAGTGGAGTTGGCCCGGGCGCTGGCTTCCGATCCCAAGGTCCTGCTGCTCGACGAATGGCTCGCCGGCCTCAACCCCACCGAGCTTCAGGTCGGCATTTCGCTGATCGAGAATCTCCGCAGGGACGGACGGACCATCATCGTCGTCGAGCATGTGATGGATGCGATCCGTTCCCTCTGCGACCGCTGCGTGGCCATGAATTCGGGCGCCAAGATCGCCGAGGGATCGCCCCGGGAGGTGCTCGCCGATCCGGACGTGGTCCGCGCCTACCTCGGAGACAGCGATGTTTAAGGCCGAAAACGTCTCCGTCTTCTATGGCAAGCACCGGGCGCTGGAGGGCGCCTCGGTGGAGGTCGGCGCCGGCGAGATCGTCGTCATGCTCGGCGCCAACGGGGCCGGCAAGAGCACCTTCCTGAAGGCCATCGGCGGCCTGGTGCCCAAGATGGACGGCGGACGGATCACCGTCGGCGGCGCCGACATCACGAATCTCGAATCCCATCGGATCGTCGAGGCGGGAATTGCATTGGTGCCCGAGGGACGGGGCCTCTTCACCGAACTCACCGCCGGGGAGAATCTGCGGCTCGGCGCCTATCCCGACCGGGCGCGCGACCGGGAAGCGGAAAACCTCGATCGGGTACTGGCGCTGTTCCCCAAACTCGCCGAGCGCCGGGATCAGGTCGTCCGCACCATGAGCGGCGGCGAGCAGCAGATGGTTGCCGTCGGCCGGGCGATGATGTCCGCGCCGTCGATCCTGATGCTGGACGAACCGTCTCTCGGCCTCTCGCCGCTGCTGTGCGGCGAACTGTTCCGCTCGCTGGCCCAGGTCAAGGATACCGGCGTCGGCGTTTTCCTGGTGGAGCAGAACGCCAAACAGAGCCTGGCCATCGCCGACCGGGGCTACCTGCTCGACAACGGGCACGTAACCGGTTCGGGGACGGCCGAGGAACTCGCCAACGACGATCAGGTGCAGGCGGCCTATCTCGGCGCCGGCTGAGCAAAGAAAAGGGCCGGCCGCTCAAAAAAGCGGCCGGCCCGGATCCAAAAACGCCGTGTTCTATTTTTTCTTCTTCTTCGGTTCCGGCTTGGCCTTGGCGTCCGAGGTGCCGAGTACCTGCTTCAGGTAGGCCAGCGCGCCCGGCGAAATCTTCTTGTAATTCTTGGTGATGAAGCCGGTGTCGTCGCCGACCAGCGTGGTGCCGCGCATGCCCCAGGCCTTGACGAAGCCGTCGATCACGCGGGGGTCGTTCCAGGTGTCGGCGTAGCCTTTCCGGAGATCGGCAACGACCTGGGCCGACAGGCCGGGAGGGCCGACGACCCAGTTGGACCAGCCGTTGTAGGTCGCATACCACCGGTAGGCTTCCCACTTGTCGCCGGACGGATCGGAGCCTTTGACCTTCTTGTAGAAGGCGGCGAGGGTGGGAACCCCGCTCTTGTCGAGATCGGGCGCCGGAATGAACTTGCCGTCGGCGCCGATCGCCGGATGGTAATAGAGGGCGTGCGCCGTGCCCTTCTTCAAGAGGTCGTTCTTGTAGAAGGCGTAGTAGCCGGGCGCGCCCGTGGTCGCCGCGACGATTTCCTTGCGCATCAGCGCGGCTTTCAGCTTGGGCTGATTGCGATAGCCGGTGATATGGGTGGTCGCCTTGCCCAGGAGCCCGAAGCCCATCACCGTGTAAACGTCGAGCGCGCCGCCGGGAATCCGTCCGCCGGCGTTGAACTTCGGCTGCGCCATCAAATCGTCCCGCGACTTGATCCCGTTGCCGAGCGCCGAACTGGCGATGGTGACGAAGGGAACGCCGCCGGTGGTGCCGACGACCGAGAACTTCGCGGGATCGTATTTGATCCCCCGGAGGCCGCTGACGATGCCGGAGTAGTTGAGGGGTCCCCACAAGAGGGTGGTGCCGTCCTTGTTGCCGCGCTCGTAGACGAAGTTGATGCCCCGTTGACCGCCGCCGCCGACGATATTCTTGACGATGACCTTCGGATTGCCGGGGATGTAATCGCCGTAGAACTGGGCGAACCGCCGTGCATTCCGGGTCAGGCCGCCGCCGGCGCCCGCGGGTACGATCAACTCGATGGTCTTGCCCTTCAAGGCCTGCGCGTCGGCGGGCGCCGTCGAGCCCGCCGCGGCAATCGTCCCGACGGCCGCCACGGCCGCTAGTGCTGTTCTGAACATTTCAACCTCCCTGTCGGTGCTGTTTCAGAGTCTTCGATTACATTGTACTATGCAGAGATTTTGCTATCCGGGCAACTGAGCGCGCTCAGTTTGTCCGGTTTGATTCGAGCCGGGACATATAGACGCCGGCGCCGATAATCAGGGCGGCGCCGCCGGCGGTCCACGGGCCCGGGACTTCCGAGAACAGGACAAACCCGAAGAGCGCGCCCCAGACGAGGCGGACATAGATCAGGGGGGCCAGTATGGTGACGTCTCCCATCTTGAGGGCGCGCGTCAGGGTGGCGTTCCCGGCCGTTCCGAGGCCGCCCACCGCCGCCAGGGCAGCCAGTTCGATCAGGGACGGCCAGGTCCAGACGAAGCTCGCCGCGATGAAGGTCAGCGGGGTGGAGAACAGCAGCGTCCCGGTAATCACGCTGGGAATCGGAAGGGCCCGCACCAGCACTTTCGCATTGAGGGACAGGGCCGCATATCCCACGGTCGAGAGAACGACCAGCGCCGCGCCCAGGGCCCGGAAATCGGCGGTCTCTCCATCCACGAATACGGCAAGCAGGCCGGCGTCCGGGCGGACCACCATGAGGGCGCCGGCCATCCCGGCGGCGACGGCGAGCCAGCGCTTGAGCTGCGAGGGCTCGCCCAGGAACACCACCGCGCCGATCGCCAGAAGGAAGCCCTGGGTCATGCTCAGGGTGACGGCGGCCGCCAGGGTGGCCAAGACGACGCCGAAATAGAACAAAGTCTGCGCGCTTGCCTGAACCATGCCGCGTACGAGGAATATGGGCGCCTGCCGCATGTTCAGGCTCCCCGATCCGTTTCTGAAAAAGAACGGCAACACCACGGCCAGCCCGAACAGATTTCGGAAGAACACCATCTCCAGCGGATGAATGGTGCCGGCCAGCCATTTGATGATGGCCGCCATCCCGGCATAGCAGGCGCCGGAAAATACCATCAGGAAGGCCGCCTGCATGAGCTCGGGCGCTATTGCATGACGATGCGCGGCGCGCTCGCCTCTCGGCTGGATTTGATGGCCGCGATCGCCTCCCAGACCTGGGCCGCGATGTCGCGATAGGCCTGGCTGTGAGGCGAGCCCGGCGACGAGACGACAATCGGGTCGCCGCCGTCCGAGGTCTCGCGGATTGCCATATCGAGGGGAATTTCCCCGAGGAACGCCGCCCCCAGCTTCCCGGCTTCGGCCCGCGCGCCCCCGTGACTGAAAATATCCGACCGCTCTCCGCAATGGGGGCAGACGAAGTAGCTCATGTTCTCGATGATGCCGAGCACGGGCACATTGACTTTCTCGAACATCCCAAGACCCTTCCGGGCGTCGAGCAGCGCGATGTCCTGGGGCGTCGAGACGACGACGGCGCCGGTGAGCGGCACCCGCTGCGCCATGGAAAGATGAATGTCGCCGGTGCCGGGCGGCAGATCGACGACCAGGACGTCCAACTCGCCCCAGGTCACGTCGCGCAGCAGTTGCTCGAGCGCGCCGGTCGCCATCGGCCCCCGCCAGATAACCGGGGTTTCCTCATCGACCAGGAACCCCATCGACATGCACTTGATGCCGTGATTTTCCATCGGCGCGACTTTTTGCTCGCCGTCGTCGTCTCGCGCAATGTCGGG
Organism: uncultured Rhodospirillaceae bacterium; assembly: GCA_964620095.1. GTDB lineage: Bacteria > Pseudomonadota > Alphaproteobacteria > Rhodospirillales > UBA2165 > JAJDXO01. Next base: position 7,852 of record CAZUGT010000026.1, read on the forward strand.
CTTGCCCGAAATGCCCAGCATACGGGGGATGGAGGGCCCATAGACGTCGGCATCCAGGATGCCGACCTTCCGGCCGCCGGCGGCCATGGCGAGGGCCAAATTGACCGCGGTCGTCGATTTTCCCACGCCGCCTTTTCCCGAGGCCACGGCGATGATCGCATTGATGCCCGGCAGTTCGAGACCGCCTTGCCCCTGTTGCGCCTGTTGCGCCGGCTGCTGGGATTGCGGCTGCGGGGCGGCGCGTTCCGCGGTCAGAACCGCGGTCACCGTCAGGACGCCGGGCAGGGCATGAACGGCTTTTTCGGCGGCGGCCCGCATGGGCTCCAATGCCTCGCCCCGCGCCGGATCGACCTCGATCCCGAATGCCACATGGCCATCCTTGATCTGGATCCCGGCGATCATGCCGAGCGCCGCGATGTTTTGGCCCCGATCGGGATCTTCGACGTTTTCGAGCGCCGACAGGATGGTCTCGCGGGTAATTTCAGTCATGGAACCTCCCGGCCTCCAAAGAATTCACGGTCAAGGGCGCCGCCGCCGGGGAAGTTGGCCCTGGATTCCGTTGCGCGCCCCGACTAGCTGTCATATAAGGCACACAAAGCCGAGACGCAAAGCGGATCAACATGCGCCTGTTCGGCGCGATCTAGGAGAGGGCGAAATCCCATGAATTGGAATACGCAGCGCGGCGGCCCCTGGGGCGGCGGCGGTCCGAGAGCGCCTCAACCGCCGGACATCGAGGAAATGCTGCGCCGCGGCCAGGACCGGTTCAAGAAGTTCATGCCGGGCGGCGTCGGCGGCGTACGCCGGCTCGTCATGCTGGTGCTGGCGGCAATCGTCGTTTGGCTGCTGACCGGCATCTATACCGTCGATACGGATGAAGAGGGCGTCGTCCTTCTGTTCGGCGAGTGGGTCGACCGCAAGCCGTCGGGACTTCACTGGTGGTTCCCGGCGCCCATCGGTCAGGTGATCACGCCCAAGGTGACCCGTCAGAACCGTACCGACATCGGCTTCCGGGGCACGGGCGAGTCCGGCATCGGCGGCTCGACCCGCGACGTGCCGGAAGAAAGCCTGATGATCACGTCGGATCAGAACATCACCGATGCCGACTTTACGGTGTTCTGGCTGATCAAGGATTCCGGCCAGTTCCTGTTCAATATCCGTGATCCGGAGGGGACGGTGAAGGCCGTGGCCGAAAGCGCGATGCGCGAGGCCGTCGGACAGACCTCGCTGCAGGATACCCTGACCGGCCAGCGTCAGCAGATCGCCATCCGCGCGGCCGAACTGATGCAGTCGGTGCTCGATTCCTATAATGCCGGTATTTCCGTCGAGCGCGTGCAGTTCCTGCGGGTCGACCCGCCGAACCAGGTGATCGACGCCTTCAACGAGGTGCAGCGGGCGCGGCAGGACAAGGAACGGCTTCAGAACGAGGCCCTGGCCTACAAGAACCGTATCGTCCCCACGGCTCGCGGCGAGGCTTCCAAGATGATCGAGGAAGCCAATGCCTACAAGGAACGGCTGATCAAGGAGGCCGAAGGCGAGGCGCAACGGTTTCTATCGGTCTACGAGGCCTACAAGGAGAATCGTCAGGTGACCCGCCAAGGTCTGTTCCTGGAACGGATGCAGGAAATCATGCAGGACACGGAGAAGGTCATCCTGGACAGCCCAGCCGGCGGAACCGGTGTCGTCCCGTTCCTGCCATTGCCTGAAATTCAGCGGCGGACGCGCGCCGCCGCCGACGATGATCAGCCGGGGAGTAACTAGCCAATGAGGAACCTTACACTTGCCATTGTCGGCATTCTCGTCGTGGCGCTCGGTTTCCTGGCCTTCAGCGCCCTGTTTACGGTCAACCAGGCGCAACAGGCGATCGTACTCCAGTTCGGCGAGCCCCGCCGCGTGATCAAGGACCCGGGTCTCAACTGGAAACTGCCGTTCATTCAGAACGTGGTTTTCTTCGACAAACGGGTATTGGAATTGGATCCGCCGCCGGAGCAGGTGCTGCTGTCGGATCAGAAGCGGATCAACGTCAACGCTTTCGCCCGGTATCGAATTCTCGATCCGCTCGTCTTCTTCCAGGCCGTCCGGGATGAGTTCCGTCTCCGCGACCGGTTGGGCAAGACCTTGAACTCCGGCGTCCGTGACGTGCTTGCGCTGCATCCGCTGACCGACCTTTTGTCCGAAAAGCGGGGCGCGATCATGAACGACATCGACGAGCGCATGAGGGCGGCGGCCGGCGATTTCGGAATCGAGATCGTCGACGTCCGGATCGGCCGGACCGACCTGCCCGAAGAGATTTCCAACAACGTTTATGACCGGATGCGGTCCGAACGGCTCCAGGAGGCGAACAAGGATCGCGCCGAAGGCCAGGAGATCAACCTGCGAATTCGCGCCGAGGCCGACCGCGAGCGGACGGTCATTCTGGCCGATGCCCAGCGGCAGTCTCAGATTCTTCGGGGTGAAGGGGAAGGGACCGCGCGTTCGACCAAGAACCGCGCCTTCGGCCAGGATGCCGACTTCTACGAGTTCTACCGGAGCCTGGAAGCCTATGGGACCTCGTTCGGGGATGGGACGTCGCTGGTGTTGAGCCCGGATTCCGACTTCTTCCGGTTCTTCGGCAATATCGACGGATCGGCGAAACGGCCGTCGAACTAAGGTCCCGGCGGAGAGCGATTGACCGAGCTTTTCACGGCTCTTGCGCTGGCATTGGTGATCGAAGGCGCGCTCTATGCCTTGTTTCCCCAGGCCATGCAGCGCTTCATCCGTCAGGTGATGGAAGCGCCGCCCGGTTCGTTGAGGATCGCCGGTGCCGTTGCCGTCGTGGCGGGACTCGGAGTGATCTGGCTCCTCAGGCAGTGAGGTTCACGCTAATTTGACGTCATGGGCGCGCCGGAAATGCGTGACTTATGCCGTTAAACCGCCACATTCGGGTGGTACGATCCGTCGTCGGTCGGCGCCGGGACAATGTTGGAATTGGGAAAGATTGACGGCGGTCCCGAGGGGGCTATTTTGTTGGTATTAGGTTCTGGAGGCGGTAGGGATTTGATGGCGAAGCTGCACCGGGCGCGGGCGCGCGCCGACGCATCGGCTCCAACCATCTGGCTGGTTGCGGCCCTGGTTACGACAATGATCGCGATGACGGCCCTCGCGCCCCGTGCCGAAGCCCGGGCCGCGCCGGAGAGCTTTGCCGACCTTGTTCAGAAGCTGCTGCCCTCGGTGGTGAACATTTCCACCACGGCGGTGTCCGGCCGCGGGCAGGGCCGACAGCGGGTTCTGCCGCAAATCCCCGAGGGTTTGCCTTTCGAAGACTACTTCCGCGACTTCTTCGACCGCGACCGGCCCCAACAGCCGCAGCGCCGCTCCACGTCGCTGGGCTCCGGCTTCATCATCGACGCGTCGGGGGTCATCGTGACCAACCATCACGTCATCGAGGACGCCGATGAAATTACCGTCACATTGCACGACAACCGGACCCTGAAGGCGGAAGTCGTCGGCCGCGACCCGAAGACCGACCTCGCCGTGTTGAAGGTTGAATCCGCCCAGGATCTGCCGGCCGTGCCGTTCGGCGATAGTGACGCGATCCGGGTGGGAGACTGGGTGGTCGCGATCGGCAATCCCTTCGGACTCGGCGGAACCGTGACCGCGGGCATCGTTTCCGCGCGGGGCCGCGATATCAATACCGGCCCCTACGACGACTTCATCCAAACCGACGCCTCCATCAACCAGGGGAACTCCGGCGGCCCGTTGTTCAACATGGCCGGCGAGGTGGTCGGAATCAATACGGCCATCTTTTCGCCGTCCGGCACCAGTGTCGGGATCGGCTTCTCCGTTCCGGCCGCCGCCGCCCAGCCGGTGATCGGCCAACTCCGTCAGTATGGCCGCACCCGCCGCGGCTGGCTCGGCGTCCGCATTCAGCCGGTGACCGAGGAAATCGCCGAGAGTCTCGGCATGGACCGCCCGTCCGGCGCATTGGTCGCCAGCGTCAAAGAGGGAAGTCCGGCGGAAGACGGCGAGATCAAGGCGGGCGATGTCATCCTGACGTTTGCCGGCCGCGACGTGGACGAAATGCGCAAGCTGCCGCGGATCGTCGCCGAGACCGAAATCGACAAGGCCGTCCCCGTCCAAGTGTGGCGGGACGGCAAGAAGGTCACCACGACCGTGACGGTCGGAGAGCTGGACGAGGGCAACAATGAGGTCGCCGCGGCGGACCCGGCTCAGGATACCGGTGAAATCGGCGATCACCCGGTCGCCGAGCTTGGCCTCGTCCTGTCCCGGATCAACGGGGCGGCGCGCAGGAAATTCAGCCTCAAGAATCAAGCCCGCGGCGTCGTGGTCGTCGGTGTCGAGCCCAACAGCGCGGCCGCCGAGAAGAACCTGCGGGCCGGCGACGTGATCGTCGAGGTCAGCCAGGACGAGGTGCGCTTGCCCGAGGACGTGGACCGAAAGATCAGGGAAGCGAAAGATGCCGGCCGGAAGTCGCTGCTCCTTCTGGTCGAGGGCCAAAGCGGTCTGAGGTTCGTCGCCCTGCGTATCGGCGAGAGCTGAGCCTCCCGTTTCGCGGCCGCCCGCGATATGAACTACGCTCCGTCGGACAGATGAAATAACCCTAGGAACCCAACGTGCCGGAACCACTCGTTCAACCCTTTCGGGGGCTTCGTCCCGTCGCGGACAAGGCCCAGTCGATCGCCGCGCCGCCCTACGACGTGATGTCGAGCGCCGAGGCGCGGGAGATGGCCGCCGGCAACCCGCTGAGCTTTCTTCACGTTTCCAGGCCCGAGATCGACCTGCCCGAGGGCACCGATGTCTATTCCGACGCGGTCTATGCCAAGGGCGGCGAGAACATGGCCAGGATGGTCGCGGACGGGGTGATGGTTCGGGACGAAAAACCGGGCTACTACATCTACCGGGTGGAGATGGATGGCCATGTCCAGACCGGCATTGCCGCGGCCGGGTCCGTCGAGGCCTATGAGACCAATCTCATCCGCCGCCATGAAACCACCCGGCCCGACAAGGAAACCGACCGGGTGAAGCAGATCGAAGCGGTCAACGCCCAGACCGGTCCGGTGTTCACCACCCATGCCGACAACGCGGAATTGTCCCATGTCGTGGCCTCGGTCACCGCAACGCCTCCGGCCTATGTGGTGACCGATGTGGGCCGGGCCGATCACAGCCTGTGGGTGGTCTCCGACGATGATCTGATCGGCCGGATCACCGGGGCGTTCCAGGATATCGGCGTGATCTATATCGCGGACGGGCATCATCGCTCGGCGGCGGCGTCCCGGGTCGCGGCGGCCAGGCGGGCCGAACATGGCGCGGGGCCCTGGGACCGGTTTCTGATCGTCAGCTTCCCCGAGAGCGAGGTGCAGATCATCGACTACAACCGGGTGGTCAAGGGGCTGAACGGCCGCGGCGCCGAAGCGTTCCTCGCCGCCCTCGGCGAGGCCTTCCTGGTCGAAAGGCGGGATGGGGCCGCGAAACCGGAGGTCCGCCGGACCTTCGGCATGTACCTGGCGGGAAACTGGTACAGCCTTGCGCCTAAGGACGACGTGCCCGCCGGCGCGCCCGCCGAAGACCGCCTCGATGTCAGCCTGTTCAACGCCCGGGTCATCGACCCCATTCTCGGCATTACCGATCAGCGGTCCGACCCCCGGATCGATTTCGTCGGCGGCGCGCGGGGCATGGAGGAACTGGAGCGCCGGGTCGACTCGGGCGAGTGGGACGCCGCCTTCGCCTACTACCCGATCAGCGTCGCCGAACTGATGGCCGTGGCCGACGCGCAAGCCGACATGCCGCCCAAGATCACCTGGTTCGAGCCCAAGCTCGCCGACGGCATGGTGTCCCTCGTGCTGGACTAGGTTCATGACGGGCGCCCCCGTCATCGTCGTCTTCGGGCCGACGGCGTCCGGCAAGTCGTCCCTCGCCATGGACATCGCCCGGGAGTTCGACGGCGTGGTCATCAACGCCGATTCCATGCAGGTCTATGAAGAGCTGCGGGTCCTGACCGCGCGGCCGGGCGCCGCGGACGAGGCGCTGGTCCCGCACAAACTCTATGGCGTGCTGAGCGCCGCCGACGCCTGTTCGGCGGGCCGCTGGCTCGAACTGGCCGTCCCCGAGATCGAGGCGGCCTGGGAGGCGGACAAACTGCCCATCGTCGTCGGCGGCACCGGCCTCTACATCCGCGCCCTGATGGAGGGCCTGAGCCATATTCCCGACGTCGCCGAAGAATGCCGGGAGGCGTCGCGGTCGAAATTCTCGGAGATCGGCCCGGAGGCGTTTCACAAGCTCCTGGCGGACGTGGATCCCGATTCGGCCGCCCGCATCCGGACTTCGGACCCGCAGCGGATGATGCGGGCCTACGAGGTCTATCTCTCCTCCGGGCGGCCGCTGTCGGAATGGCAGGCCGAGGCTCCGGCGCCGCCCCTCGACGCCCGGTTCTTCGTCATCGCGCTCAAGCCCGGCCGGGACGACCTCTATGCCGCCTGCGACGGGCGCGCGGAAGCGATGCTGGCGGCGGGCGCCCTCGACGAGGTGGCGGCGCTCGCCCGAATGAACCTCGACCCGGCGCTGCCGGCCATGAAGGCTTTGGGGGTGCCCGGTTTGCTTCGCCATATTCATGGCGAGGCGAGCCGGGAAGAGGCGCTGGCGAGCCTCCAGCAGGCCACCCGGAACTACGCCAAGCGGCAGATGACCTGGCTGAATCATCAGATTTCTGCGGATTTGACCATTTCTGAGCAATATTCGGAAAGTTTCCGGGAAAAAATCTTTTCGAAAATTCGAAAAAACGTGTTGACGACGCAACGTTGAAGCCCTAATTTCCGCCTCCGTTGCGCCGCCGGCTGGCTTTTGCCGTGCCGCCGGCGCGCTTCGTTTCCGGTCTGTTGCATTGCAAAATCCTTGCGCCGCACGGACCGCAAGACTGGGATAACGAGAAGCGCCCGCAGGCCCCCTACGAAGGCCGGGTCGAGGAGAAGCACCATGAGCACGCGACGCATGATCGGTGGCGAAATCATCTTGAAAGCCCTTGCCGACCAGGACGTCGATGTCGTCTTCGGCTATCCGGGGGGCGTGACCCTGCCGCTCTACGAGAAGATCGGCCAGCAGAACCGAACCGAACACATTCTCGTCGCCCACGAGCAGGGCGGCGTGCATGCGGCCGAGGGCTATGCCCGCTCCACCGGCAAGGTGGGCGTCGTGCTCGCGACCTCCGGGCCCGGCGCCACCAACACGGTCACCGGCCTGGTCGACGCGCTGATGGATTCGATCCCCATCGTCTGCCTGACCGGTCAGGTTACCTCTCACCTGATCGGCAACGACGCCTTCCAGGAGGCCGACACGACGGGCATCACCCGGCCGGCGACGAAGCACAATTACCTGGTCAAGAGCACCGACGATCTGGCGCGGGTCATGCACGAGGCTTTTCATGTGGCGACCACCGGCCGCCCGGGCCCCGTGCTGGTCGACATCCCGAAGGACGTCATTCTCGGCGAGGGCGCCTATGTCGGCCCCGACGAGATCGAAATCAAGCAGACCTACAAGCCGCAGATCAGGGGCGACAGGAAGGCCATCGAGGAAGCCGTCGAGCTGCTGGCGTCGGCCAAGAAGCCGATCATCTATGCCGGCGGCGGGGTGATCAATTCCGGCCCCCGGGCCTCCAGGCTGCTGACCGAGCTGGTCGACATGACCGGCTATCCCTGCACGCTGACCCTGATGGGTCTCGGCGCCTACCCGGCGTCGCGGGCGCAGTTTCTCGGCATGCCGGGGATGCACGGCAGCCTCGAAGCCAACATGGCCATGTACCATTGCGACGTGATGGTGAACATCGGCGCCCGGTTCGACGACCGGGTGACCGGCAACACCGCCGAATTCTCGCCCAAGTCCAGGAAGGTGCACGTCGACATCGATCCGTCGTCGATCAACAAGAACATCGCCGTCGACGTGCCGATCATCGGCGACTGCACCGCGGTGCTCCGCGACATGCTGAAGGTCTGGAAAGAGAAGAAGCTCAAGACCGACAAGGCGGCGCTGAAGAAATGGTGGGCGCGGATCGGCCGCTGGCGGGCCAAGGACTCCTACGGGTTCGACCAGGGGCCCGACATCATCAAGCCGCAATTCGCCCTGTCCCGGCTCAACGAACTGACCCGTGGAATGGACATCCACGTCACCACCGACGTGGGGCAGCATCAGATGTGGGCGGCCCAGCACCTGCACTTCGAGGAGCCCAACCGGTGGATGACCTCGGGCGGGCTCGGCACCATGGGCTACGGCGTCCCGGCGGCCATGGGGGTGCAGAAGGGCAATCCCAATTCCAAGGTGATCTGCGTCACGTCCGAAGGCTCGCTGCTGATGAACATCCAGGAGATGGCGACCATCGCCAACTACCGGCTGCCGGTAAAGATCCTCAACCTGCATAACAAGGTGCTGGGGATGATCCGCCAGTGGCAGGAACTGTTCCACGGCAATCTCGAATCCGAGTGCGATTTGAGCGGTTCGCCCGATTTCGTCAAGCTGGCCGAAGCGTTCGGGTTCGAGGCATTGACCGCCACCCATCCGGACGAAGTGGACGACGCCATCATCGCCATGCTGAAGAGCGAAGGCCCGTGCTTCCTGAACATGGGTGTCGACCGGTTCGAGAGCGTCTATCCGATGATCCCGGCGGGCGCCGCTCACTACGACATCGTGTTGGGGCCCAACCAGCGCGCCGAGGTCGACGACGACGACCTGGCGATGGCATCCCTGGCCTAGCCCGCATTTCTCACCAGGGTCATGGTCTGCGCAGTGCTATCGGGTCGACAGAGCAGGAGAGGCGCGCCGCGCGTCGCGCGTCCACACGCGCGCGGGCGCGTGATGCGGTGACATCGGGCAAGCGCCTCGACGCACGCTGTCGGCCCGACAACGCCGCCCTTCGGGTCGCGTCCCGGCGCCCGCCCGCGTCGCGCGTTCACGCGCGCGGGCGCACGATGCGGCCCTCAACCGTAGGTGCCGCTACGCTTTTCGGGCCGCTCCTGGCGGCTCGAACGCCTGGACGCGACGCAGGCCGTAACCCTGGTAAGAAATGCGGGCTAACCGTCCAATACGCACCGGCGGCGTTCCGCCGGCCGGGACCGGTGTAAAGCGAGGAAAACGTGGCAGCGAGAAAACCAAGGAAGGCGGCGACCAAGCGGGAGCTGGCCGCGGCCAAGGACGCAATTCAGGAGCACACCTTTTCGGTGCTGGTCGACAACGAGGCCGGCGTGCTGGCCCGCGTGGTCGGCCTGTTTTCGGGCCGGGGCTACAATATCGAGAGCCTCACCGTGTCCGAGGTCGACCAGAATGCGCACCGGTCCAAGATCACTATCGTCACCAACGGCACGCCGATGATCATCGAGCAGATCCGGGCGCAGCTCGAGCGCCTGGTGCCGGTGCACCGGGTCGCCGACCTGACCGTCGAGGGGCCGTCGGTGTCCAGGGAGCTCGCGCTGGTCAAGGTGAAGGGCAAGGGCGAGAGGCGGGTTGAATCGCTGCGCATTGCCGATATATTCCGGGCCCACGTCGTGGACAGCACGAACAGTTCCTTCGTTTTCGAGATCGTCGGCGATACCGGCAAACTGGACGCCTTCATCGAACTCATGGAGCCGCTGGGGCTGGTGGACGTGTCGCGGACCGGCGTCGTCGCCATCGCCCGCGGCAGTCAGGATATGTAGCTGGCAAGACATGTAACTGGGGAAGATCATGCGCGTATATTATGACCGTGACGCCGATATCAACCTGATCAAGACCAAGAAGGTCGCGATCATCGGCTATGGCAGCCAGGGCCACGCCCACGCCCTCAACCTCCGGGATTCCGGCGTCAAGGAAGTGGCCGTGGCGCTGCGCCAGGGGTCGGGCTCCATCGCCAAGGCCGAAGCCGAGAACCTGCCCGTGATGACCCCGACCGAGGCGGTCGAGTGGGCCGACGTCACCATGATCCTGGCCCCCGACGAGACCCAGCAGGATCTCTACTACAACGAGCTTCAGGGCCACATAAAACCGGGCGCGGCCATCGCGTTCGCCCACGGCCTCAGCGTCCACTTCGGCCTCCTCGAGCCGCCGGACGATATCGACGTCTTCATGATCGCGCCCAAGGGCCCGGGCCATACGGTGCGCTCCGAGTTCACCCGCGGCGCCGGCGTGCCGTGCCTGGTCGCCGTCCACCAGGACGTTTCGGGCGCGGCCCTCGACGTCGCGCTGTCCTACGGTTCGGCCATCGGCGGCGGCCGCTCGGGCATCATCGAGACCACCTTCAAGGAAGAGTGCGAAACCGACCTGTTCGGCGAGCAGACGGTGCTCTGCGGCGGGCTCACCAGCCTCATCCAGGCCGGCTACGAGACCCTGGTGGAGGCCGGTTATTCCCCCGAGATGGCGTATTTCGAATGCCTGCACGAGGTGAAGCTGATCGTCGACCTGATCTATCAGGGCGGCATCGCCAACATGCGCTATTCCATCTCCAACACCGCCGAATACGGGGACTATCTCTCCGGGCCGCGGATCGTCGATGCGGACACCAAGGCGCGGATGAAGGAGGTGCTCGACGACATCCAGTCCGGCAAGTTCGTCAAGGAGTGGATGCTGGAGAGCAAGGTCGGCTCGCCCCGCTTCAAGGCCATGCGCAAGGCCTCCCAGGCCCACCACATCGAGGAGGTGGGCGAGAAGCTGCGCTCCATGATGCCGTGGATCACCGAAAACGCCCTGGTCGACAAGTCGAAAAACTAGGCGGCGGATAAGAGCAGGAACCGGGCGTAGAGCCGGCGGGTCTCTACTGCCACTTTTGCATCATCGTTACACAGGCGCCGCCAGTCTGATCGTTCAGTTCCCGGCCACGATCCAACACGTCGACGAGGCATTGGAGAGCATCCACCATATGCCTCGGATGATACTCATTTCGGTCCACGGAGATTTTCGCGTGGAAGAGTGCTTGTCGATAGTCTCCGACGCTCGCCCATGCGCTGGCGAGACCGGCGTGAGCATCTCGTGCGTTGCTGGTCAGCCGCAGGGCTTGCTCATAGCGCTCGATGGCTTTACGCGGCCGGCCCGTCTTTCCATAGAATCTGCCGTAATCCACCTGTAGATCCGGGTCATCCGGAAGCAATTCCACCGCCTTCGAGAACATCTCCCCAGCCGATCCGATCTCCTTGTCGCGCTCGAACAGGATGACGGCAAAGCCCCAATAGGCGCCGCCATATTCCGGGTCCAACAGCCACGCCTGGTTGAAGCGCTTGATGGCGGTGGCATAATCGCCGCGCCGGAAGTATTGAAATCCGCGCTTCGTGGTGTGTTCGGCAGCTTCCCGGCGTGTCCATCCGATTTCGTCGATAGCCGCCAGATATTCTCGGTCCGCCGCTCGCTGTTCGGCAGTCCTTTCCGGGCCGCCATACATGATTTGTTCGTTGCGCGGCAGCTCATTCGGCTGGGTGCCGGCCGGCCGGATCGTCCCGGCGCATGCCGACAACCCGAGCAGGATAGTGGCCAATAAAATTCTCGAAATGCGCATCGGCGAACCATACATCAGCGCGGGTAAATGCGCCAAGGCACCGCACCCCTCTCTCCTGGCCTGCTCCGCCGGGAGAATTCCGGCCATCGCCACCTGCCGCCGGCCTCTCGATCCCCCGGATCATCCGCTTTTCAGGCCCGGCGACAATTCCTTGGTTTCTCTTTCGTTTCAGGCGATTATTGTTGACTTATGGCCCAAACAGGACAATTTAGGGGCCTGAACGCGCCGTTTCGGCGCTTTTCGCGGGAACTTCCGCGCATGGAGACGGTGATGAACCGCTCGCGCGAGCACATGAGCGATCCGGCCATCGGGCAATTGTCCGGCGGGTCCCTGCGCGCGCTTTCCGCCATCGCCATCTCCGGTCTCGGCCTCCTCCTGGCCCTGCGACTTACCCGCCCCTGAGCGGTCTCGTCACCTAACTGGCGGACGTTCGGGGGAGAGAAGCCTTCCAGTCGCAATC